>JBBIVU010000193.1:0-6926 GCA_037439585.1 Roseateles sp.
CCCGGTCAGCCAGGCCCCCGCGGGCCCCAGCCACTGCCACAGATGCAGCCGCTCCAGCCAGGGGCCCGGCACCACATCTTCGGCATCCAGCGCCAGCAGGCCGCCGTCCGCGGCGGCCAGCCGGGCCCGCCAGCGCTTGCCCTGCGCGTCGTCGAGCTCGACCTGCAGCGTCGGTTGGCCCAACTGCACCAAGCGCCATTGCAGGTCAGGCCGCGTGGCGCGCAAGGTCGCCAGGCCTAGGTCCAGCGCGCCTGCCTGCACTTCGAGCGAAGGCAGGGCCGCCACCGCCGACGCGGCAGCGGGCAGCGGCTGCAGCCATTGCATGCCCGCGCCGGTCAGCGCGGCGATCAGCAGCAGCACGGCCAGCGCCCGGCCGACCCAGCGATGAAAGCGCAGCATGGACTTCATGGCCCGCCCTGTCGGTGCGCTCAGAACTTGTACTGGCCGGACAACGTGAACTTGCGCCCGTTGCCGGGGTACACCCACCACTGCGCGTAGGAGCTGCTGTAGAAGGTCTTGTCGAAGACGTTGTCGACATCGAGGGAGAACTTCCACGCCTTGCCGATGGCGTAGCTGCCGATCAGCTTGACCGTCGTGTAGGCCGGCAGCTTGAAGAGGTCAACCACATTCACCGGTGCCACGGAGCCCTCGCGCTCACCCACGTAGTTCACCCCCACGCCCGCCGTCGCGGCATTGCCGCCCAGCTGGAAGGCCTGCACCAGCATCAGGTTGGCGCTGTGGCGCGGCACGTTAGGCAGCTGGCGGCCGACCAGGCTGACACCGGTCGCCGCGGCGTTGCCCTGAGTGACCTTCGCGTCGGTGAACGCATAGGCCGCCGACAGTCGCAGGCCCGCCGCGATTTCGCCACCCAGGTCGAACTCGAGGCCCTTGCTCTGCACCTCGCCAGCGGGGATGGAGGCGTTGTTCGGGTCCCTCGGATCGGGCGTCAGCACGTTGTTCTTGGAGATCTTGTAGATCGCCACCGTGCTGCTGATCTTGCCGTCGGCGGAGTCGTACTTGGCGCCGACCTCGCCCGACTTGCCCTTCTCGGCCGGGAAGGACTGCTTCTCGAAGCTGATGCCGCTGTTGGGGCGGAAGCTCTTGGACGCGGTGGCGTACAGCGACACCGTCTTGCTGGGCTGGTAGACTAGGCCGGCGCGCGGCGAAGTGGCGCTGAGCTTTTGCTGCACGAGCGCGCCGGTGTTGTGATCCAGCACCGACTGGTCGTACTTGTCGTAGCGCACACCCAGCAGCAGCTTCCACTGCGCAGACAGGTCGATCTGGTCCTGCGCGTAGACCGCCTTGGAACGCTGCTCCTCGTGCGTGGAGGTCAGCGGTGCTGCCGGGAAGGCCGGCGGCGCGTTGCCGTAGACGGGGTTGTAGAGGTCGATGTCCTGGCTCGCCAGGCGCCGGACGCGGTACTGCAGGCGGTCGTCGGTGAACTTGTAGCCGTCCACACCGAACAGCAGGTTGTGCTGCATGCCCGCGCCGCGCACCTTGCCCAGCAGCTCGAAGCGGCCCGACACGTCGAGGGCCGAGTTGTCGCGCGAGCGGCGCTGGCGCACCACGGAGCGGCCATCGGTCCGCAGGAAGGTGTAGCCGTTGCCCAGCACGGAGACCTCGGTGGAGATGCCCTGGATCGAGCTCTCGCGGTAGCTGACGCCGGTCTGGATGGACCAGTCGTCGTTGAAGTAGTGCTGCACGAACAGCTGGTTGCCGGTGGTCTTGGTGACGTGCTGGCCGTCACCCGGTTCGCCCAGGAAGCGCGAGCGCGGCACGACACCCAGTTGGCCATTGATGGCCACGACGCCGCGGTCGAAGGTGGCCTCCTGCTTGGAGTATTCCAGCTCGTAGGAGATGGTGGTGTCCTCACCCAGCATCCACAGGAAGGACGGCGACACCAGCGTGCGCTCCGAGCTCACGTAGTCGCGGTAGCTGTCGCCCTTCTCGTGCGCGGCATTGAAGCGGTAGGCGATGGCGTCGGTGATGGGGCCGGTCAGGTCGGCCGTCTGGCGCCAGGTCGAGTAGCTGCCGCCCGAGAGCCCCAGCGTGTACTCGGGCACGAACAGCGGCTTCTTGGTCGTCATGTTGACCGTGCCGCCGGGCTCGCCGCGGCCGTACAGCGCCGAGGCCGGGCCCTTCAGCACCTCGACCGAGGCCGTGTTGGCCGAGTCGCGCACGCCGTTGTAGCCGCGGCTGTAGTTGAAGCCGTTGACCATGTAATCCGAGCCGAAGTTGGGGTCGCCGGTGAAGCCGCGCATCGCGTAGCTGTCCCACACGCCGCCGAAGTTGCTCTGCTTGGCGATGCCGCTGCTGAGGTCCAGCGCATCGGCCAGCTTGGTGATGCCGGCATCCTCCAGGATGTCGGCCGACAGCACGCGCACGCTCTGCGCCATGTCGCGCACCGGTGTGTCGGTCTTCATCGCTCCGGTGGCCGACAGCGTCCTGTACGGCTGCTTGACGCCCTCCACCTTGACGACGTCGAGCTTGTTGGTGGCGTCCGTCGCGGGCGCGGCGTCGCTGCCTGCAGCCCACAGGGCCGGGCTGCAGACCATGAGGACAGCCGCGGGAATCACGGCGCGGGAATGGCACTTGTAAGACATCGCGAAAACTCCTGAAAAAATCGGGCTTGGAAAGCGGGAAGGGAACGGGAAGCGAGCCGTCAGCGCAGCGTGAAGCGCACGGCGAGGGTCTGGTTCTGGGGCGTGGTGATGAAGGCGACGAACTTGGCGCCGGGTGCGAGCCTCACGCCCGTGGCGACCAGTGTGTTGGCGCCTGCAGCCTTCAGCGGCGCGTCGGTCTTGACGCCCCCCAGCAGCACGCCCAGCTTGCCGCCGAAGCCGGCCGTGGCCCGTGGCTTGTCGTGGTCATCGACATAGATCGTGGCGCCATCGGTGCCGGGCACCAGATCGAAGCTGAGGTCGTTGGCCAACTGCACGATGCCGCCGTGCCTGGCCACGGCTGCCCCGTGCGCGATGGCCGCCGGTGCGGGCGCCAGCAGGGCCAGGGACAGCAGCCACGCATCCGGGCGTCGAGGAAGAGCGTTCATCAGAAGGCCTCGCGGGTGGGGAGTTGCTGGGCTTCGCTCTCGGCGGCCTGCTGCTCATTGATGAGGCGGGCCGTGGCGCGCTCGCCGACCAGCCAGAACACCACCGGCGTCAGCAGCGTGTCCAGCAGCGTTGAGCTGATCAGGCCGCCGAAGATGACGACGGCGACGGGATGCAGGATTTCCTTGCCCGGCGTGTCGCCGGCAAACAGCAGCGGGGTCAGCGCGAACGCCGCCACCAGGGCCGTCATCAGCACCGGTGTCAGCCGCTCCAGCGAGCCGCGCACGATCATGGCCTGGCCGAAGCGCTCGTTCTCGAAGCGGCACAGGTTGATGTAGTGGCTGACTTTCAGGATGCCGTTGCGCGTCGCGATGCCGGCCAGGGTGATGAAGCCCACCATCGAGGCCACCGACAGCGTCACGCCCGCCAGCCACATCGCCACCACGCTGCCGATCAGCGCCAGCGGGATGTTGGCCATGATGACCCCGGCCAGCACCGCGGAGCGGTAGCGCGAATACAGCACCAGGAAGATCATGGCCAGCGACAGCAGCGACAGCACGACGATGAGCCGCGTGGCTTGCTCCTGGGCCTGGAACTGGCCCTCCAGGCTGATGAAATTGCCCTCCGGCAGCTTGGTGTCGTCCACAGCCTTGCGGATGTCGGCGATGACCTGGCTCATGTCGCGGCCATCGGTGTTGGCGTAGACGGCGATGCGGCGGCGGCTGTTCTCCCGGCCGATCTGGTTGGGGCCGTCGCTTTCCTCCACCGTCGCGATGGCGGACAGCGGCAGCCGGCCGGCCGGCGTGTCGATCAAGGTGCGCGCCAGGTCCTGCGGGCTGCGCTGGCCGTCGGGCAGGCGCAGCACCAGGTCGTAGCGCCGCTGCCCGTCGACGATTTCGGCACCGTGGGCGCCGTCGGTCAGTGCCTGCAGCGTGCGCATGGCCTCGCCGGGCGAGAGGCCCGCCTGGGCCGCCTTGCGCTGGTCCAGCCGCACGGTGATCTGCGGGATCAGCACCTGCTTCTCGACCGTCAGGTCCACCAGGCCGGGCACGTGGCTGAGCTTGCCGCGCATCTGCTCGGCCAGGCCGCGCAGCGTGTCGATGTCGTCGCCGAAGATCTTCAGCGCGATCTGCGCCCGCACGCCGGAGAGCAGGTGGTCCAGCCGGTGCGAGATGGGCTGGCCGATGGCCACCTGGGCCGGCAGCACCGACAGCTTCTCGCGGATGGCGGCCATCACGGCCTCGCGGCCGCGCTCGCTCTTCTTCAGGTCGACGTCGATCTCGGACGAATGCACGCCCTCGGCATGCTCGTCCAGCTCGGCGCGGCCGGTGCGGCGGCCCACCTGGGTCACTTCGGGCACCTCGCGGATCAGCGTCTCGGCCAGGCGCCCCAGGCGGTTGGCCTCGTCCAGCGACGTGCCCGGGTTGAACATCATGCCCAGCACCAGCGAACCCTCGTTGAAGGCCGGCAGGAAGGCGCGCGGCATGAAGGGCACGCTGGCCGCGGCCGCCAGCACGGCGATGGTGGCCAGGCCCACCAGCCCCCGGGCACGCGGGAAGGACAAGGCCAGCAGCTTCGCATCGCGCGCCTTGAGCCAACGCACCAGCGGGCTGTCCTCATGGTCCAGCCGCTTCATGCGCGGCAGCAGCCAGGCGCACAGCGCCGGCGTCAGCGTCATCGAAACCGCCATCGAGGCCAGCACCGACGCGATGTAGGCGATGCCCAGCGGCGAGAACAGCCGCCCCTCGATGCCCGGCAGGGCGAACAGCGGCACGAACACCAGCACGACGATGGTCGTCGCGTAGACGATGCCGGAGCGCACCTCCACGCTGGCCTGGCGCACCACCTCGCGCACCGGCAGGGGGTTGCCGGCCGCGCGGTTCTGCTTCAGGCGGCGCAGGATGTTCTCGACGTCGACGACCGCGTCGTCCACCAGCTCGCCGATGGCGATGGCGATGCCGCCCAGCGTCATCACATTGATGGACTGGCCCAGCAGCTGGAACACCAGCGCCGTGACCGCCAGCGACAGCGGGATGGCCGTCAGCGAGATCAGCGTCGTGCGTGCCGACAGCAGGAAGGCGAACAGCACGATGGCCACCATGATCGCGCCGTCGCGCAGCGCCTCGGTGACGTTGCCGACCGAGGCCTCGATGAAGTCGGCCTGGCGGAACAGCACCTTGGGCGCAGCCACGCCGGCAGGCAGGCCGGCCTGCAGTTCCTTCAGCGCAGTCTCGATCTGGCCGGTCAACTTCACCGTGTCGGCGCCGGGCTGCTTCTGCACGCTGACGATGACGGCCGGCAGGCCGTTGTAGCCGGCGTCGCCGCGCTTCATGGCCGGCGCCACGCGCACCGTGGCCACCTGCTCCAGCAGCACGGCGCGGCCGTCCTTCCAGGCCACCGCGAGGCCCTGCAGGTCCTCGATGCGGTTGGTGCGCGCCATGTGGCGGATCAGGTACTCGCGGCTGTTCAGGTCGATGAAGCCGCCACCGGCGTTGCTGGCGAAACCGGCCAGCGCCGCCTGCACCTGCGACAGCGACACGCCGGCCTGGGCCATGCGCACCGTGTCGGGCTCGACGCGCAGCGTGCGCACCTCGCCGCCGATGGGGATGACCTGCGACACGCCGACGATGGACAGCAGCCGCGGCCGCAGCACGAAGTTGGCGTACTCGCGCACCTGCATGGGCGTGGCTGTCTGCCCCTCGCCCGGCGCGAGCGCCGTTCGGTCCCCCGAGGGGACGCCGGGCCGGCTTGGGAGCGGCCCGGCGCTCGTCCCGGTTGCCTGCCCCTCGCCGGCCTTCAGCGGCAACGCGATCAGCATGACCTCGCCCATGATGGAAGACACCGGCCCCATGACCGGCGCGATGCCGGCGGGCAGTTGCTCGCGCACCAGGCCCAGGCGCTCGCTGACGATCTGCCGGTTGCGGTAGATGTCGGTGCCCCAGTCGAACTCGGCGTAGTGGATGGCCAGGCCCACGCCCGAGGTCGAGCGCACGCGCGTCACGCCGGGCATGCCGTTGAGCGCGGTCTCGATGGGCACGGTGACCAGCTGCTCCACCTCCTCCGGCGCCATGCCACCGGCCTCGGTGAGGACGGTGATCAGCGGCTTGTTGAGGTCGGGGAAGACGTCGACCGGCGTGCGCCAG
The DNA here is from genome assembly GCA_037439585.1 of Roseateles sp. Lineage (GTDB taxonomy): Bacteria > Pseudomonadota > Gammaproteobacteria > Burkholderiales > Burkholderiaceae_C > Pelomonas. Next base: position 6,191 of record JBBIVU010000193.1, read on the forward strand.
GCGGTGATGGCGCCATACACCAGCAGCATGGCCGCGAAGGCCAGCACGAAGAGCCGGTTGTGGAGGCTGTAGCGGACGATCCAGTTGAACATGATGGGGACCGTCCGTTCAGCGGATCTGCGCGATCAGCGAGGCGCCCTGCACGACGACGCGGTTCGCCTCGCCCAGGCCCTGGGTCACGACGACCGAGTTGCTGTCCAGCGGCCGGTACTGCACGGGCTGCGGGATGTAGCGCTCGGCGCCGGACTTGATCCAGACGATGGGCTCGTTGGCCGGATTGCGCACGACGGCCTGAGCCGGCAGCACGAAGCCCTTGAGCTGCAGGTCCAGCGTGACAATGACGCCCAGCGTCTGGCCGATGGCCAGCGGCAACGTGGCGCTGCCCTTGTCGGCCTTGTCGGTCTTCTCGGCCTGGGCGCGGAAGGTCAGTGGCAGCATGCCGTCGCGCAGCACGCGGCCGGCGCCCACCAGGCTCAGCTTCACGCCGGCCTGCTCCTGCAGCTTGGCACCGGTGATGCGGCGGGCAATGCCGGGGTCGGCCGTGCTGGCCTCGATCAGCACGCGCCCCGGGTCCACCACCTCGAACAGCACGTCGTGCGGCTCCACCACCTGGCCGGCCAGCGTGGCCGTGCTGGCGATGACGCCGTCCACCGGCGCCACCAGCGCCTCGCGCGCCTGCAGGCTGGCGCCCACGTCGCGCTCACGCGCCGTGAGGCTGGCCAGCTCGGCCTCGGCG
>JBBIVU010000194.1:0-6924 GCA_037439585.1 Roseateles sp.
AGGCGGTTCACGAAAACGGCAGCGACCTTGCTCCGGTCGGCGGCCGCGCCGGTTTCCTTCTCGACGATGGAGGCCAGGATCAGCGCCTCGTCGGCGCTCTTCAGCGGCAGGCTGGCGGCGCGTTTGCTCCACGCGGCAGCCAGGCGGGCCTGCATCGCCGCGTGGGCGCGCTTGAGCACGGTGAGGTCGCTCACGCCGCGGCTGTAGGCGTAGGTGTCGGGGAAGAAGCGCCCCTCGGGTGCAACCCCGGGCTGGCCAAGCGCCGCCATGACTTCCGCGTCGCTCATCTGCGCCGTCCTGGCCTTGAGCGCCGGGGCCGCGGCCAGGGCCGCCCTCACCTGGCGCCAGTTCCAGCCTTCGATGAGGCGCAGCTGCTCCAGCACCTGGTCGCCCCGCACCATTTTGTCGAGCAGGTCGCGCGGGGTGATGCCGGCGTGGACCTCGTAGCTGCCGGCCCGGATCTGCTTGGCCTGGCCCGACCACTTGAACCACTGGTAGAGCCAGCGCGCATCGGCCTGCACGCCGGCCGCCACCCAGGCACGGGCCACCTCGGCCGGGTTGGTGCCGGGCTCGATGGACAGCTCCACCGAGGGCGCCGCCAAGGCCAGCGGGCTGCGCAGCCACTGCCACACCGCACCCGCGGCCAAGCCAGCCGTCAACAACAAGGCGAGCACCGCCCGCAACAACCACTTCATGCCCCGCGATGTCCTGTGAATGACCCGGTGAAAAGGGCGCCGATGATAATTCCCCCCCATGTCCCAGACCCTTCAAGCCTCCCAACTCCGCCTCCAAGACTGGGGCGTGATCCGCGCCCAGGGCGCCGACGCTGCCAGCTTCCTGCACGGGCAACTGACCCAGGATGTCGCCCTGCTCGACCGCGAGCACGCCCGCCTGGCGGGCTTCTGCACGGCCAAGGGCCGGCTGCTGGCCACGATGGTGCTGTGGCACGGTGGTGACGAGGAGATCCTGCTGGCCCTGCCCGCCGAGACGCTGGCCGCCACGCTCAAGCGCCTGTCGATGTTCGTGCTGCGCGCCAAGTGCAAGCTCAGCGATGCGAGCGGCGAGTTCGCCGTCTACGGCCTGCTGGGCACGCCGGCCGCCGAGGCGTGGACGCTGGCCCGCGAGGGTGACGCCGTGCAGATCGCCCTGCCGGGCTCGACCCTTGCGGCCCGTGCGCTGCGGGTTCAGCCGGCCAACGCGCCTGCACCGGCCGGTGCCGTGCTGGAGGCGGAAGACTGGGCCTGCGCCGAAGCCGAAGCCGGCCAGGCCTGGGTGCGCGGCGCCACCGTCGAGGCCTTCGTGCCGCAGATGATCAACTTCGAGGTGCTGGGCGGCGTGAGCTTCAAGAAGGGCTGCTACCCGGGCCAGGAAATCGTCGCGCGCAGCCAGTACCGGGGCACGCTCAAGCGCCGACTGCAGGTGTTCGAAGCGGAGGCCACCGCCACGGTGGGCCAGGAGATCTTCCACAGCGCCGACCCCGAGCAGCCGGCAGGCGTCGTGGCCGGCGCCGGCTCGCGCCACGGCCGCACAGTCATTGCTGCCGAGATCAAGCTCGCCGCGCTGGAGGGCGGCAGCCTGCACCTGGGCAGCGCCTCGGGCCCCCGCCTGCAGGCCCGCGCCCTGCCCTACGACATCCCGCCGCAGGAGTGAGCGTGCAGCTCTACGTGTACTACCGCGTCGCTGCCGAGCACGTCGACACGGCCCTCGTGGCCTTCCGCAAGGCGCGCGTGGAGGCGCCCATCGAACTGCTGCAGCGCCGCGAGCCCGACGACCAGGGGCGCTGGACGTGGATGGAGATCTACCCGGAAGGCTGGACCCACCGCGAGCCACAGGTGGCGGCAGCCATGGCGCCCTGGCTGGCCACCGAGCGCCGGGTCGAGCGCTTCGAGATGCTGGGTTAGAGCGCCCGCACCATCTCCACGTGGCCGATGCCCGCCTCCTCGAAAGGCTGGCCCCGGCGCTGGAAGCCGGCGCGCAGGTAGAAGTTCTCGGCCGACAGCTGCGCGTGCAGCAGCACCTCGCGGTAGCCCTGCTGCTTGGCCTCGGCCATCAGCGCCTCCAGCACCTGGCGGCCGATTTGCGTGCCGCGCATGGGGCGCGACACGGCCATGCGGCCGATCTTGGCCACGCCGGGCACGTGCTCCAGCAGGCGGCCGGTGGCCAGGGGCACGCCGAAGCGGTTGCGCGCCAGCGCGTGCAGGCAGGTGGCGTCGGCACTGTCCCATTCCATGTCGGCGGGGATGTGCTGCTCCTCGACAAAGACCTGCCGGCGAATGACCGTCGCAGCTTCGCCGAGTTCAGCCCAGGGGCCCAGCGCCACATCCACCACGGGCTGTCCGGCCTCGAAGTCGAGGATGACCTGACGGAGTGCATCGGGCAGCCTTGCCGGCGTCTGCGTGCCGGGGTCGGCAAAGACGTAGATCATCTCCGCCTGCACCAGCATCTGCTCGCCATGGAACACGGCACCGTTCACCATCATGGAGCTGTTGCCGAACTCGCGGCAGCGGATGCCGATGTCCAGCCGGACGTCGTAGCGCGCCGAGCCCCGGTAGTCCAGCGTGGCGCGGCGCACGTAGAGGTCGCCGCCCAGGCTCTTCATGGTGTCGGCATAAGGCAGGGCCAGCGCCCGCCAGTAGCCGCTGACGGCGGTGTCCAGGTAGGTGAGGTAATGCCCGTTGAAGACGATGCCCTGGGCGTCGATCTCGGCCCAGCGCACGCGCAGGGGTTCGAGGTGGCGGAAGTCGGTGCGTTTCATGGCTGGAGGTGGTTCTTGAGGGCCTGGGCGCAGGCGTCGAGTGCGGTCAGGGCCTCGGGAATCTGGCGGCCCATTTTGATGAAGTCGTGCGTGACGCCACGGTACAGCTCCAGCTGCACGCTCACGCCCGCCGCACGCAGAGTGTCGGCATAGGCGATGCCTTCGTCCACCAGCGGGTCGCACTCGGCCAGCACCAGGCAGGCTGCCGCCAGGCCGCTGTGGTCATCGGCCTCCAGCGGGGCAAAGCGCCAGTCGTGGCGCTGGCCAGCGTCGAGGTAATGGTCGAAGAACCAGGCGATGCTGGCCGCGTCGAGCAGAAAGCCGTTGGCGAAGAACCGGTGCGAGGGCGTGGCCGGCTGGCTGGCCGTGCCCGGCGTGATGAGCAGTTGCAACGCCAGGGGCAGCCCGCGGTCACGGGCGAAGAAGGCGGTGGTGGCGGCCAGCGTGCCGCCGGCGCTGTCGCCCCCCACGGCGAGGCGGGAGCCGTCCAGGCCGAGCGAGGCGGCCTGCAGATGCAGCCACGCCAGCGCGGCCCAGGCGTCGTCCACGGCGGCAGGAAAGCGGTGCTCGGGCGCCAGCCGGTAGTCCAGCGCCAGCACGGCAGCGCCGCTGCGCAGGCTGAGCTGGCGGCACAGGCTGTCATGCGTCTCCAGGTCGCCGATGGTGAAGCCGCCGCCGTGCAGGTACAGCATCACCGGCAGGCGCTCGGTGCCGGGCGCGTAGAGGCGGGCCGGGCGGCCGGCGACTTGCAGGTCTTCCACGCGTGGCAGCGGCGCACGCGGCAGGTCCAGGATCTCGGCGCCCATGCGGTAGGCCAGGCGGGCTTCGCGCGGGCTGAGGCTGTGGAAGGCCGGCCGGTTGGCGCGGTGGATGCGTTCGAGCAGGCCCGCCATGCGCGGGGTGAGCAGTCGGGTGGGCGGGGTCATCGATCGGGATTGTGAGGCGAACCGCCCGGCCGTCACTCGCATGACGCCGCCGGGCCAGCACCCGGTCTAGGATGGCCGCCCACCCCACGGAGCGCCCATGGCCCAGATCCTGTACCTCACCCGCATCGAACTCAAGTTTGGCGCCAGCCGCCTGTTGCCGGCGGAATGCGAGCGCGTGGGCATCCGCCGCCCGCTCGTCGTGACGGACGCGGGGGTGCGCGCCGCCGGCGTGCTGGACCAGGCCCTGGCCGCCTTCCCGGTGCAGCCTCCGGTGTTCGACAAGACGCCGCCCAACCCGAACGAAGCCGCCGTGCGCCTGGCGGTGCAGATGTGCCAGGACGCCGGCTGCGACGGGCTGATCGCCGTGGGCGGGGGCTCCAGCATCGACCTGGCCAAGGGCGTGGCCATTGCCGCCACCCACGAGGGGCCGCTCAAGCGCTGGGCCACCATCGAAGGCGGTGCGGTGAACATCAGCTCCCGGGTGCTGCCCCTGATTGCCGTGCCCACCACGGCCGGCACGGGCAGCGAGGTGGCCCGGGGCGCCATCCTCATCGTGGACGACGGGCGCAAGCTGGGGTTCCACAACTGGGAGTTGCTGCCCAAGGCCGCCATTTGCGACCCGGCGCTGACGCTGGGGCTGCCGCCGGCACTCACAGCCGCCACCGGCATGGACGCCATCGCGCACTGCATCGAGACCTTCCTCGCCCCCGCCTTCAATCCGCCGGCCGACGGCATCGCGCTGGAGGGGCTGCGCCGCGGCTGGGGGGCCATCGAACGCGCCACACGCGATGGGCAGGACCGGGACGCACGCCTGGACATGATGTGCGCCAGCGTCCACGGGGCCATGGCCTTCCAGAAAGGCCTGGGCGCCGTCCACTCCCTCAGCCATGCGCTGGGCGGCCTGATGCCCAGGCTGCATCACGGCACGCTGAACGCCGTGTTCCTGCCGGCCGTCATCCGCTTCAACGCGCAGGCGGACAGCGTGCGGCGTGAACAACGCATGGAGCGGCTCGCACAGGCGATGGGCCTGGCACACCACAGCGCCGATGCGGTGGCCGAGGCCATCGGCGCCATGAATGCCTGCCTGAATCTGCCGTCGGGCCTCGACGCGATGGGTGTTGACACCGCGCTGGACGACCAGATCATCGGACGCGCCCTGCTCGACCACTGCCACAAGACGAACCCGCGCGTGGCCACGCCCGAGGAGTACGGCGCGCTGCTGGCAGGCTCCCGCTGACGGCTGCCCGCCGCCGGGGGCGGGAGATCGATTGCACCGCAGGCACCGTGACCGAAGTCCCGGACTGCCAGCGTTGTCCGCACGGGCGCAGAGCTAGCATTCTGAGAACGTTCGGGCTGGCATGCGCCGGCGCCGCAAAAACTCAGGAGACACCGTGATCCATCTGTCCATCGGCAAGCGCCTGGCTGCCGGCTTTGCGCTGGTGCTGCTGTTGGCTACCTGCGCCATCAGCCTGGCCTCCTGGCGGCTGGCCACCACCGCATCGGCAACGCGTCAGATGATGGACGAGCTGCTGCACAAGGAACGACTGATCTCGGACTGGAGCCGCAACATCAACGCAGGTGTACACCGCACCATGGCAATTGCCAAGAGCTCGGATGCCTCGCTGGTGGAGTTGTTCAAGGAAGACCAGGCCCAATCGACCAAGCCGTCCGCAGAATTGCAGGACCAGATCAAGGCGCTCATCCGCTCACCCGAGGAGCAGGCCCTGTTCGATGCCGTCACCGAAGCCCTCAAAACCTACGTCGGCGCGCGGGATGAGATCGTCAAGCTGAAGAAGGCAGACAACCCCGAGGGGGCGGACAAGGCCTTCAGCGAGGTGTTCGCGCCCAACTCCAAGGTCTACCTGGCACGGCTGCAGGAGTTCCTGGACTTCCAGCGCAAGAGCATCGACCAGACCGCCGCCGGCATTGACGCTGCCAACAGCAACGGCCGGACGCTGCTGATCGCGTTCGGCCTCATCACGCTGCTGCTGGGTGCCGCGGTGGCGCGGCACATCACGAGGAGCATCACCGTGCCGCTGGCCGCCGCCAACGAGCTGGCCGAACGGGTGGCGGATGGGAACCTGATGCGATCTGGTCAGGGCATGGCCGCACGGTCGGATGAAATCGGCCAGTTGCAGATGACGCTGCGCCGCATGCGCGAAACCCTGGCGCGGACCATCGGCAGCATCCGCGACTCGGCAGAGTCCATCGGCACGGCCTCCACCGAGATTGCCAGTGGCAACCACGACCTGAGTGCACGCACGGAGAAAGCGGCCTCCAGCCTGGAAGAAACCGCCAGCGCGATGGAACAACTCACGGGCACGGTGCAGCACTCGGCCACCTCGGCGGGGCAGGCGAACTCGCTCGCCATGTCGGCCGCCAGCGTGGCCCAGCGCGGCGGTGAGGTGGTCGCACAGGTGGTGCACACCATGGACGAGATCAACACCAGCTCGCACAAGATCGCGGACATCATTGGTGTGATCGACGGCATTGCGTTCCAGACCAACATCCTGGCGCTGAATGCCGCCGTCGAAGCCGCGCGCGCCGGCGAACAGGGCCGCGGCTTTGCCGTGGTGGCCAGCGAGGTGCGCTCACTGGCCGGCCGGTCCGCCGACGCGGCCAAGGAGATCAAGAGCCTGATCGGCAGCAGCGTGGAGCGGGTGGAAACGGGTGCACGGCTGGTGGCCGAGGCGGGCAAGACCATGGACGAACTGGTGAGCGCCGTGCAGCGGGTGAAAGACATCATGGGCGAGATCACCACGGCCACGGCCGAGCAGTCCGACGGCATCGCGCAGGTCAACCTGGCCATCGCCCAGCTGGACCAGGTCACGCAGCAGAACGCGGCCCTGGTGGAGCAGTCCACGGCTGCGGCCGAAAGCCTGCGCGATCAAGCCGCCACGCTGAACGGCGCGGTCGGCACTTTCCAGGTCGCGCGGCGCTAGTCTCCGCCGCAGCCGGACCCACAGCTGCTGCCGCCGTCCGAGCCGCCGTCGCAGCCGCCACCGTCCGCGTCCCAGCTGCCCCCGCAGCTGCTGCCGCCGTCACCGGCCTGGCGCCGCCGCAGCGTCGCCAACTCTGCGCTGCTGAGCAGCCCCAAGGCCACAAGCCCGGCCCCTGCAATGCTGGCGTGCGCCACGCTGGGGCCGCTGGGCTTGCCGAAGCCGTCGATCAGCCGGTGCGCCAGCCCGCGCCGCGTGTAGCGGTACGCCCAGCCGGTGGGCAGGCGCAGCAAGGCGTCCAGCG
>JBBIVU010000195.1:0-6797 GCA_037439585.1 Roseateles sp.
TGCCCGCCTCCGCCGTGTCGGCCCGCTGACCCAGCGCCGTGGCCAGGCGCTGGCGGGCGAGGCGGCGGCGCCCCTGCAGCCACGCATCGAACTCGGCGCCGAAGCTGGCGTGCAGGCCGTCGAGCACGGTGTCGGCGTCGTGCAGGTTGTGGCGCACGTCGCCGACGAGGGTGAGGTGGTCGCGTCCTTCCACCACGTCGCGGCCCAGCTGGCGGCGCAGCTTGAACAGGCGCTGGCGCAGCGAGTTGTGCGCGGCGGCGGAGAGGCTGTCCGGCCACAGCAGGCCGGCCAGGCGGGCGCGGGGCGTCGGGCCCTCCAGCGCCAGCCAGGCCAGCAGCGCGGCGTCCTGCGCTCCGAGCGGCAGGCGCTGGCCCTCGCGCGTCAGCGCAGCGGGGTGGGTGTCGAGCAGCAGCTGCATCGCGCGATTCTGGACGGGCTGGCACTCCAAGGGCTTGCCCTGAGCCTTGTTTTGGGGGCGCTGACTAGCATCCACCCCTCTCTTCACGCCGAGCCGATCGATGCCGCCAGACCGCTACGCGCCGTTGCATGCCGCTTTCCACTGGCAGGTGCCGCCGGACTTCAACATCGCCGAGGCCTGCTGCGGCCGCTGGGCGCGCGAGACGCCCAAGGCCACTGCCATCTACTTCGACAGCGAAAGCGGCTGCCGTGCCGTCTACAGCTACGCGCAGCTGCAGCGCGCGGCCCACCGGCTGTCCAACGCACTGCTGGCCCAGGGCGTGCGGCGGGGGCACCGCGTGGCCATCGTGCTGCCGCAGCGCTTCGAGACGGCGGTGGCCCACATCGCGCTGCAGCAGATCGGCGCCGTGGCCATGCCGCTGTCGCAGCTGTTCGGGGCCGAGGCGCTGGAGTACCGGCTGCAGGACAGCGGCGCCGTGCTGGCCATCGCGGCCTGCGAGGTGCTGCCGGTGCTGCGCGAGGTGAAGGCGCGCTGCCCGGCGCTGCGGCGCATCCTGGTGGTGGGTGAATGCCCGGTGGACTGCGACGAGCTGCCCTGGATGGAGGCGCTGCAGGCCGAGGCTGCGCAGTTCAAGCCCGTGGCCACGCGGGCGGACGACCCCGCGATCCTGATCTACACGAGCGGAACGACCGGCAACCCCAAGGGCGCGCTGATCCCGCAGCGGGCGCTGATCGGCAACCTCACCGGCTTCATCGCCAGCCAGAACTGGTTCGGCTTCGACCCCTTCGACGCGTCCCAGCCGAGCGATGCGGTGTTCTGGAGCCCCGCGGACTGGGCCTGGACGGGCGGGTTGATGGACGCGCTGCTGCCCACGCTCTACTTCGGCCGCCCCATCGTGGCCTTCCAGGGGCGCTTCTCGGCCGCCAAGGCCTTCGAGCTGATGGCGGCTTACGGCGTGACGCACAGCTTCCTGTTCCCCACCGCGCTGAAGGCCATGATGAAGGCGGAGCCGCACCCCAGGCGCCACGCGCTCAAGCTGCGCGCGCTGATGAGCGCGGGCGAGGCGGTGGGCGATGCCGTGTTCAGCTGGTGCCGCGACGCGCTGGGTGTGCCGGTGAACGAGATGTTCGGCCAGACCGAGATGAACTACGTGGTGGGCAACTGCCAGGCCCTGTGGCCCGCCAAGCCCGGCAGCATGGGCCGCGCCTACCCCGGCCACCGCGTGGCGGTGATCGACGACGACGGCCACGAGTGCGCGCCGGGCACCGTGGGCGAGGTGGCCGTGCATGCGCGTGACCGCCACGGCGTGCCCGACCCGGTGTTCTTCCTGGGCTACTGGAACAACGACGCGGCGACGAAGGCCAAGTTCACCGGCGACCCGGCCGACAGCTGGTGCCGCACCGGCGACCTGGCCCGTATGGAGGCCGATGGCACGCTCTGGTACGAAGGCCGGGCGGACGACGTGTTCAAGGCCGCTGGCTACCGCATCGGCCCCGGCGAGATCGAAAACTGCCTGCTCAAGCACCCGGCCGTGGCCAACGCCGCCGTGGTGCCCAAGCCCGACGCCGAACGTGGCGCGCTGGTGAAGGCCTACGTGGTGCTGGCCGACGGGCACGCGGGCGACGACGCGCTGGTGCAGGCCCTGCAGGCGCACGTGAAGGCGCGGCTGGCGCCCTACGAATACCCCAAGGAGATCGAGTTCATCGAGGCCTTGCCCATGACCACCACCGGCAAGGTGCAGCGCCGCGTGCTGCGGCTGCAGGAGCAGGCGCGGGCCGCAGCCGCCGTGCCGGGCTGACGCGCGTGCGCCGCTCGGCTCATTTGCATTTGTAGGGCTTGCCGAACATCGGCACGGTGCGCGGGGCGACGCTGTTGTTGAAGGGGTCGCTGTCGGCGATGCGCGAGCGCAGCACCTCCACGCAGGTGTCGCCCCGGCGCAGCAGGGTGCGGTGGTCGCTGGTGCGCTCCGACACCCAGTCGCCGGTGGCGCCTGCGGCGTCGGCGATCTTGTCCTCGAAGCGGGGCCGGCGGGTGTTGCTGCGCTCGTCGCTCAGGGCCGGGTTGCGTGCGGCGGCGGTGGAGGCGGCGTAGCCTGGCGGCAGCGTCAGCCGCAGCGTGGTGCGCGGAGGCTCGGTCGTGGCGGCTTCAGCGGGCGCGGGGGCCGCAGCCGCCGGTTCTGCCGGTGGGCTGTCAGCACTGGGCGTGGGCCGGGGTGGCAAGACCGGTGTCGGCGCCTTCACCACGGGCGGCTGCTGCTGCGGGCGGGCCGAAGGGGATGGCCGGGCGGGCGGGGGCAGCAGGCGCACCGTGGTGATGTGGGCTTCGCGATGGCGCTCCGGCATGGGCACGCGGTGGTGCAGCAGCGCCAGCAGCAGTGCTGCATGCAGGCCGCCGACGGCAACGCGGGCGGCCCAGCGCGAGTTCATTGGCCTTGCAGCTTCACACTCAACTCGGCGTCGGCCGGGGCCACCAGGCGGGCGTCGTCGGGCCAGCGCTCCTGCCCGGTCAGCAGCGTGCAGGCGCGGCCGGTGGTGCCCTTCTGGGCCCGGGTGTCGCGCTCGCCCACAGGCAGCGGCAGGCCCAGCAGCTGGCCGTTCTCGCGCCACTCCAGTTCCAGGGCCGGCGTGGCGGCGCACACGCGCACGCCCTCGATGCGCGGGAACAGCCAGCGCAGGTACCAGGGCAGCAGCTCGTCACGCAGCTTGAAGCCCACGCGCACGATCTGGCGCACCTTGGCCATGGTCAGCTCGCTGGCGCGGGTGTTGAGTTCCAGCGAGCCGGCGATGGACACCTTCTGCTCCGGCCGTGCGTTGGTGGCCAGGTCGGCCGTCTTGCCCTCGGCTTCAGGCAGCAGGGGCAGCTGGAAGCCGCCTTTGGCGTCGAGCTGGATGGGGTGGTCGGCGTCGTCGCTGCGCACCACCATGTGCAACTGCTCCAGCGGCAGCGTGGTGCGCGCGGTGTCCACCTTGAAGTCCATGCGGAACAGGCTTTCGCCGTACCGGTCGAGCTTGGTCAGGAATTCGTTGATCTGCTTGTAGGGCAGGGCGTCCTTGTTGCGCTTGAGCTCGGTGCTGACGGGCGGCAGCTTGGTGGGCTCTTCGGCCTGGGCGGTGGCGGCCAGGGGCAGCAGGCAGGCGATCAGCGCGGTGGCGGCGAGGCGGAGTGGCATGGGCGTGACGGGCGCGGGGGCGGGGTCAGGGGGTGTCGGGCGTGTCGGGCGTGTGACCCAGGGGCTCGGGGCCGGGTTCCCAGGCGAGCAGGTCGCCGGGCTGGCACTGCAGCACCTCGCAGATGCGCGCCAGCGTGTCGAAGCGCACGCCGCGCACCTTGCCGCTCTTGAGCAGCGACAGGTTGGCCTCGGTGATGCCCACGCGCTCGGCCAGTTCGCGCGAGCGCATCTTGCGGCGCGCGAGCATGACGTCGAGGGTGACGACGATGGGCATCAGACGAACTCTGCGTTTTCGTCGGCGACGCGTGCGGCTTCGACGAGAACCTGCGCCAGGGCCAGCAGCAGCAGGCCGAAGAGCAGCGCGAGGTAGTGGTCGGACGACAGCCCGAACCACAGCTGCCGCTCGCCCTTGGGGTTGCCCCAGGTCAGCGCGAGCACCACCAGCGTCTGGCCCAGCGGCTGCGCGCCGGCCAGGGCGCACACGCCCAGGCCCAGCCGGCGCAGGTGCTGGGCCGGACGGCGGGCCAGCAGCTCGCCCTGGGCGAAGCAGCCGAACAGCGACCACATCTGCCACAGGGAGAAGACGATCACCGACGTGGGCACCAGCGACCCCGCCAGGCCCCACAGCCGCGAGCCAACGTCCAACTGCAGCTTGCTGACGTTCCACAGCCGGGTGGCCACCTCGGCCACCCAGTCGGGCTGGGCCCAGAAGATGAAGGGCAGGGCGCCGATGAAAGCCACGCCCAGCAGGCACAGCACCCGCACGATCCACGCCAGGCGGCGGATGCGGCGCAGGCCGTCGGCAGAGAAGGAATCGGGCATGGGTGGCGTTGCGAAACAAGAAAAACTTACTGTAAAACAATAATTGATTGATGTGGGAGGGCAATTTTTCCTGTCGCTCAAAATGGCGGCATGAGCAAGAAGAGCACCCATGTCAGCGAAACCCCGGCCACGCAGGTTCTCAAGCGCGCCGGCGTCACCTTCAGCGAACACGTGTACGACTACGTCGATCACGGCGGCACGGCCGAGTCGTCTAAGCAACTGGGCGTGGACGAGCACGCCGTGGTGAAGACGCTGGTGATGCAGGACGAAAAGGCCGAGCCGCTGATCGTGCTGATGCACGGGGACTGCACCGTCAGCCTCAAGGAGCTGGCGCGGCAGATTCCCTGCAAGAAGGTGGAGCCCTGCAAGCCCGAGGTGGCCCAGCGCCACAGCGGCTACCAGGTGGGCGGCACCTCGCCGTTCGGTGTGCGCAAGGCCATGCCGGTGTTCGTGGAGGCGACCATCCTGGAGCTGCCCAAGATCTGCATCAACGGCGGGCGGCGCGGCTACCTGGTGGGCATCGAGCCCCGGGTTCTCACCGAGTTGCTGGGCGCCCGGCCGGTGCAGTGCGCCAACGGACAATGACGGCCATGCAAGAGACCCTTTTCCCCCTGCTCGCCGCCGTCGTCGGCTACCTGATCGGTTCGTTGTCCTTCGCGGTCATCGTGAGCCGCGCCATGGGCCTGTCAGATCCGCGCTCCTATGGCTCGGGCAACCCCGGCGCCACCAACGTGCTGCGCTCGGGCAACAAGGCCGCCGCCATCCTCACGCTGGTGTTCGACGCCCTCAAGGGCTACCTGCCCGTGCTGGCCGTGTTCATCTGGGGCCCCAAGTTCGGGCTGGGCGAAGGCACGGCGGCACTGGTGGGCCTGGGCGCCTTCCTGGGCCACCTGTGGCCGGTGTTCTTCAAGTTCGAGGGCGGCAAGGGCGTGGCCACGGCGGCCGGCGTCATCTTCGGCCTGAACCCGCTGCTGGGTGTGGCCACGCTGGGCACCTGGGCCATCATTGCCGCGTTCAGCCGTTACTCGTCGCTGGCGGCCATCGTGTCGGCCGCGTTCGCGCCGATGTATCAGTTGCTGATTTGGGAAGCCGGCCCCACGGCGCTGGCCCTCATCATGATGGGCCTGCTGCTGGTGTGGCGCCACGCGGCCAACATCCAGAAGCTGCTGGCCGGCACCGAGAGCAAGCTGGGCCAGAAGGCCGCCGGCGCCACGCCCGCGCCCGGCACCAGCAAGAAGCACCCGCACGGCACCGGCCCCAAGCCGGCCGGGCATTCGCACCACCATTCCTCACGAAAGAAGTGACCCCATGAGCAACACCATCGACCGCTTCGACGTCGGCCCCCGCATGTCCGAGATGGCCGTGTACAACGGCGTGGCCTACCTGGCCGGCCAGGTGGCCGAAGACGGCAGCCAGGGCATCGAGGGCCAGACGGCCCAGGTGCTGGCCGCCATCGACAAGCTGCTGGCCCGCGCCGGCACCGACAAGAGCCGCATCCTGCGCGCGCAGATCTTCATCGTGGACCTGGCCGACTTCGCCGCCATGAACGGCGTGTGGGAGCAGTGGGTCACCCCCGGCCACACGCCGCCGCGCGCCACCGTGCAGGCCCCGCTGGCCCGCCCGGAGTGGAAGATCGAGATCGTGGTGACCGCCGCCGTCTGACCGGCCCCGTTGCGCCTCGCCTGACCCAGGGCGGCCTCGTCGACTTTCGGCGGGCCGCCCTGGTCGCTTCTGGGCTCAGCTCGCTTGTTGCGCCCGCTGGCGCCAGAAGGTCGCGTCGATGAGCTGCTCCGCGCCCGTGCGTGCGTTGACCAGCCAGAACTGCCCGCCGTCCGGGCTGATGCGCACCACCTCGCCCTCGTGCCGGCCGGCGCTCACGCGCTGGCCCAGGGCATTGCCCGGGAAGCCGGGTTGCCGGGCGAAATCCAGCAGCGGCGTGGCCGCGCGGGTGTCGCCCGCCAGCCGCAGGCGCTGCATCAGCGGCGCGAGCAGCGGGCTGGCCGCATCGGCGGGCGATACGAACAGCACCAGCTTGGCCTGCGCCCGGCTCAGGGCGACGTTGAGCAGGCGCTGCGCTTCCTCGCCGTGCAGGAAGGGCTGGGCGCCATCGGCGGGGTCGAACAGCACCACCGGCGCCTCGCTGCCCTGGGCGCGGTGCACGGTGCTCACGCGCAGCGTCTCGGGCAGGCCGCGTGCCCGCAGCCGCTGGCGGATGAGCGCGCGCTGGGCGCGGAAGGGCGTCAGCACGATCAGGTCTTCGGGCTGCCAGGCGCCGCTGGCCAGGGCCTGTTCCAGCAGTTCGGCGATGGCCTCGGCCGACTCCCGCCGCACCGGCCCGCGCTCGGCGGCCACCCAGCCGCCATCGGTCTTCACGCGGTGCACGTGCAC
>JBBIVU010000196.1:0-6794 GCA_037439585.1 Roseateles sp.
CAGCAAGTTCGATGTGGCCTATATCAGCCTGGACGGCAATATCGGCTGTCTGGTCAACGGCGCAGGCCTGGCGATGGCGACCATGGACACCATCAAGCTGTTCGGCGGCGAGCCGGCCAACTTCCTCGACGTGGGCGGTGGCGCCACTGCCGAGAAGGTCACCGAAGCCTTCAAGATCATGCTCAAGAACAAGAGCGTCAAGGGCATTCTGGTCAATATCTTCGGCGGCATCATGAAGTGCGACACCATCGCCGAAGGCGTGATCGCCGCCTGCAAGGCCGTCAATCTGTCGGTACCGCTGGTGGTACGCATGAAGGGCACCAACGAAGACATGGGCAAGAAGATGCTCAAGGAGTCGGGCCTGCCCATCATCAGCGCCGACACCATGGCCGAGGCCGCCACCAAGATCGTGGCCGCCGTTGCCTAATGACCTTGCAGGACAGACCGGCTGAGCAAAGCGGGCAGCTCTGCCCTCAACTGACTAGAAAGAATTTGTCATGAGCATCTACATCAACAAAGACACCAAGGTCATCACCCAGGGCATCACCGGCAAGACCGGCCAGTTCCACACCCTGGGCTGCCAGGCCTATGCCAACGGCAAGAACGCCTTCGTCGCGGGCGTGAACCCCAAGAAGGCCGGCGAGAAGTTCTCGGAAATCCCCATCTACGCCACCGTCAAGGAAGCCGCCGGCCAGACCGGCGCGACCGTCTCGGTCATCTACGTGCCGCCCGCCGGCGCTGCCGCTGCCATTTGGGAAGCCGTTGAGGCCGACCTGGATCTGGCGATCTGCATCACGGAAGGCATCCCCGTCCGCGACATGCTGGAAGTGCGCAACAAGATGAAAGCCAAGGAAGCGGCCGGCGGCAAGCGCACGCTGCTGCTGGGCCCCAACTGCCCGGGTCTCATCACGCCGGAAGAAATCAAGATCGGCATCATGCCGGGCCACATCCACCGCAAGGGCCGCATCGGCGTCGTGTCGCGTTCCGGCACGCTGACCTATGAAGCCGTGGCGCAGCTGACCGAGCTGGGCATCGGCCAGTCGTCGGCCGTCGGTATCGGTGGCGACCCGATCAACGGTCTGAAGCACATTGACGTGATGCAGGCCTTCAACGACGACCCGGACACCGACGCCGTCATCATGATCGGCGAGATCGGCGGCCCGGACGAGGCGGAAGCCGCGCGCTGGTGCAAGGCCAACATGAAGAAGCCCATCGTCGGCTTCATCGCCGGCGTCACCGCACCTCCCGGCAAGCGCATGGGCCACGCCGGCGCGCTGATCTCCGGCGGCGCGGACACGGCCGACGCCAAGCTCGCCATCATGGAAGAGTGCGGATTCACGATCACGCGCAACCCGTCTGAAATGGGCAAGCTGCTGAAGGCCCTGCTCTAAACCTTTCGTTGCCATCCGCTCGGGGCCGTTCATCGAACGGCCCTTTTCTTTTACTGCCTGCATACTGGGCGCAGCACCGAGCCGCTCCGGCGGCCACTCCATTTCACAACATGGATCTGACCGACGCCGCCTCGCTGATTGCGCTGCTGAAGATCGTGTGGGTCAACCTCCTGCTCTCCGGCGACAACGCAGTCGTCATCGCGCTGGCTGCTCGCAACCTGGCTGGCAGCCAGCAGCGCCGGGCCATCGTCTTTGGGAGTGGCGCCGCCATCGTGCTGCGCGTGGTGCTGACCCTTTTTGCCGTGCAGTTGCTGCAGCTGCCGTGGCTCAAGTTTGCTGGCGCCGCACTGCTGCTTTGGATCGGTATCGGGCTCCTGTCCGAAGCCGAAGACGACACCCATGTCCAAGCCAGCAGCAGCACCTGGGTGGCTGTGCGCACCATCCTCGTGGCCGACCTCGTCATGAGTCTGGACAACGTCATTGCCGTGGCTGCCGCGGCCAACAGCGCACCGGCAGACGCCCGACCGATGCTGCTGCTCGTGGGCCTGGGCCTGTCCATCCCGCTCATCATGTTGGGCAGCACCCTGCTTCTGAAAATGATGCAACGCTTTCCCGCCCTCATCACCCTGGGTGCCGCCCTGCTGGGGTTCGTGGCGGGCGAGATGGCGACGACGGATGCCGCCGTGCACGCCTGGTTCGAAACCCACCTGCAAGGGCTGGATTACACGGTCAGCATTGGTTGCGCAGTTTTTGTCGTTGCCGTCGGCCTGACCCTGGCGCGCCGCAGCCCACACCAGGCCCCCTAAGATCAGCGACATGGCAAGCGGCGACTCATCCGGCAAGGCCAGCGGCTTCTGGCAGCGTTTGATTGGCCGCGTGGCGAGCACGGCAACAGCCGTTGACACCCGCTCCCCGTCAACCAGCGCACCCAGTACTGCACCGGCGTCGCAGGCGAGCTCGCTGCCCACCGACCTGCAGGACTTCGAGCTGGGCGCTGAGATCGGCCGTGGCGCCATGGCCATCGTCTACAAGGCCACCCAGCGCTCCACCGGCCGGCAGGTTGCGGTCAAGCGCCTGGCCCTGAGCCGCGAGTTCTCCGCCGAAGACCTCGTCGACGTGCGTGACCGCTTCATGCGTGAGGCACGTGCTGCACGGGCCATGGAGCACCCTGACATCCTTCAAGTGGTGGATGCCGGCCAGGAAGGCCGAGACGCCTGGATCGCCCTCGAATACGTGCTCGGCCGCGACCTCAGCCTGTTCACCAAGCCTGGCCAGTTGCTGCCGGTGCGGGAGGTGGTTCAGATCGGGGCCCGCCTCGCGCGGGCCCTGCACTATGCCCACAGCCAGGGCGTCATCCACCGCGACATCAAGCCGGCCAACGTGATGCTCGACCGGGTCAACGGCAGCCTCAAGCTCATGGACTTCGGCATCGCCCGCGTGAGCGATGGCAGCCGCACTCGCACGGGCCTGGTGCTCGGTACGCCGTCCTTCATGTCGCCCGAGCAGCTCGCCGGCCTGACGGTGGACGGCCGCAGCGACCTGTACTCGCTCGGCGTGCTGCTTTACCAATTGCTCACTGGCAGCCTGCCGCACCAGAGCGAGTCCATGGCCGACCTGATGCGCCGGATCGCCACCGAACCCGCGCCCGACGCGCGCACCCACCGCCCCGGCCTGCCGGAGTCCCTGGCCCTCGTGCTGGCCGTGGCACTGGAGAAACGCCCCGAGCTGCGCTACGCCACGGGCGAACAGATGGCACGCGACCTCGACGCCGTGCTCGTCATGAACCTGCAGACCGATCCTGCGGGGCCAACCCCCACCCGCCCGTCCGACACCCAAGCCTTCGCACAAACACTGCGCCTGACGCCCGGCGAAGCAGGGCAGAATCGTCGATCCCCTGTCCCCGGCGATGAGCCGCCTGACCCACGCCAAGCCCCATGACCCTGGAGTTCTTCAGCGCCACTGACGTGGGCCGAGCGCGCGACAACAACGAAGACTCAGTCGCCCTGGACGAAGCCGCCCACCTGGTGGTGCTGGCGGACGGCATGGGTGGCTACAACGCCGGTGAAGTGGCCAGCCAGATGCTGACCAGCTTCATCGCCGCCGAGCTCGGCCGCTGGCTGAAAGACGCCGGCCGCGAAGCCCGCGCTGGCGAGGTCAAGCGCGCGATGGACATCTGCGTCGACAACGCCAACCGTGCCATCTTCAACGCCGCGAACACCAACCCGCGGTACGCCGGCATGGGTACCACGCTCGTGCTGGGGGTCTTCCGGCCGGAAGGCCTGCTGCTCGGCCACGTGGGCGACTCCCGTGCCTACCGCCTGCGCGGCGGCCGGCTGACGCAGATCACGCGCGACCACTCGCTGCTGCAGGAGCAGATCGACGCCGGCCTGCTCACCGTCGAGGAAGCGGCGTTCTCCAGCAACAAGAACCTCGTCACCCGTGCCGTCGGTGTCGAGGACACCGTGCTCATGGAGTTGCATCTCCACGAAGTTCAGCCTGGTGACACCTACCTGCTGTGCTCCGACGGCCTGTCCGACATGCTCGATGACGACAGCATCGCCAGCCTGCTCAACGGCAACCTGGCACTGCCCGACGCTTCGCGGGCCCTGATCAACGCGGCCAATGACAACGGCGGGCGCGATAACATCGCGCTCATCCTCGCTCGCGCCGAGAATCGCCAACGCACCGAAGGCCGGAGCTGGTGGCCTTTCGGGCGGCGTGGCGGCAAAGACTCCGTTGCCTGAAAAGTCGCGGCACGCACAACAGAACTTGAGGTCATACATGGGCAAACTGGTGGTTTCGCTCGACGGCGTGGTGATCAAGGACGTCCAGATCACGAAAGACAAGACCACGCTGGGTCGGCGGCCGTACAACGACATCGTGATCGACAACCTCGCGGTGTCGGGCGAGCACGCCGTGCTGCAGATGGTCGGTGCCGACGTCTTCATCGAAGACCTCAACTCCACCAACGGCACGTACATCAACGGCAAGGCGATCAAGAAGCAGTTGCTGGCCGACAACGACACCGTCGAGATCGGCAAATACAAGATCAAGTTCCTGCTCAACGACGGCAGCGACTACGAAAAGACGATGATCCTCAAGCCCGGAGCCGGTGCTGCGCCAAACGCCGGGCTCACATCGTCCTTCGGCTCGCTGGGCCATGGTGCCGTCGTTGGCCCCGCTTCCATCAAGGTGCTGACGGGTGCCGCGGCCGGCCGTGAAGTTGCGTTGACCAAAGTCGTCACCACCTTGGGCAAGCCTGGTGTGCAGGTTGCGTCCATCACCAAGCGGCCCACCGGTTATGTCTTCGCGCACGTGGAAGGCAGCCAGCGGCCCAGCGTCAATGGCATCCCACTGACGGGCGAATCGATTGCACTGCGCAGCGGCGACCTGATCGAGCTGGCTGGCACGCAGATGCAATTCATCCAGGGCTGATGCCACCGCTGCACAAGCCCATGTGACAGGCCTGCGCGGGTGCGCGGCCCGCCTCGGGGCTGCTGTGACTTCCTCACGATCACAGCTCCCCCAACCCGGTAATCCGACCGTGCGGCGCACCGAGCGCATGCGTACATTCTTGGCTCCGCCTCGCTCCATGCGTGGCATCCTCATCCGAGCCACGCACCGCATGAACATTCGCGTCCTGGGCTGCTCCGGCGCCATTGCCGCCGGCTACAAGACCACAGCCTTCCTGCTCGACGACGATGTGCTCATCGACGCCGGCACTGGTGTCGGCGACCTGCCGCTGGACGCGCTGGCCGCCATCGACCACATCCTGCTCAGCCACTCCCACCTGGACCACGTGCTGGGCATCCCGCTGCTGGCCGATGCCGTGCTGCGCCTGCGCGTAGCGACCGGCCGCCCACCCATCCAGGTCCATGCGCTGCCCGAGACGCTGGACGCCCTGCGACGGCACATCTTCAACGGCATCATCTGGCCTGATTTCACCGCGCTGCCCACACGCGAGGCGCCGGTCCTGTCGCTGCACCCCTTCCGGATCGGAGAGCGGCTGGACCTGGGCGGCCGCGCCATCGAAGTGCTGCCCGCCGCCCACACCGTGCCCGCTGTCGGCTTCGCTGTCGATGCGGGGTCAGCCAAGGGCCATGCGCACTGGGTGTTCACGGGCGACACGGGCCCCAACCCGGCGCTGTGGCAGCGCCTGGCCAGACTGCGCCTGTCGCACCTTGTCATTGAAACCGCCTTCAGCGATGACGAGGCCGAAGTCGCTCACCTCAGCCGCCACCTCTGCCCCACGGAGCTGGGCCACGAGCTGGCCCAACTGGCCGGCAGCGTGGACGTGCGCATCACCCACATCAAACCCGGTGAGGTCGAGGCCGTGATGCACGGTGTCCAGGCGCTGCGCAGCCCGCACCGCATCAGCGCGCTGCAGGCCGGGCAAAGCATGGTGCTCTGAGCCCGCGCCACACCCACCCTGCAGCGGCACCTTGTGCCGGAATGACACAACTGTCGACGTGAGAACGTCGCCGCAACCGCCAGCAACCGCGCCAGGATTTGCAGACTGTTGCAGCGTCGCACAGTTTTTTGCAAACAGCTGGCACGCCCCCTGCATCCGGGAACGGTACCTTTCCCTCTCCCCACTTGCCGGAGCACCGACATGAACCTGAAAGCACGCGCCCAACAAGGCTTCACCCTGATCGAACTGATGATCGTCGTGGCCATCATCGGCATCCTCGCTGCTGTGGCGATCCCACAGTACAAGGACTACACCGCCAAGGCCAAGATCGGCAACGCCATCGCCGTGGCCGACCCCTGGAAGACGGCCATTGCACTGTGCGCCCAGGAAAACGGCTACTCCGGCACCACGCTGACGAACTGCACCGCCGGCAGCAGCGGCATTCCCGCGGACACGGCGGCCGCCCCCAGCAATGAAGTGGCCAGCGTGGCCACCGGCGCCAATGGCGTGATCACCCTGACCTTCGCCGACGCCACCAAGGTGGGTGCCGACCTGGCCGGGGGTACTGTCACCTTCACACCGACCGCAGGCACGAACGCCGTCACCTGGGCCGTGGCCGCCGGTTCCACCATCACCAACGTGGCGCTGAAGACCGCCATCGAGAAGAACAGCAAGACCTGACCGGTCGGCTGACAGCAAGCAGGGGCTCCCTCGGGAGCCCTTTTTGTTCCCGACGTTTTTTGACTCCAACGGTCGCGGTGACAGAACGCGTCAGCAGAAGTGACGCTTTTTGTCACTCCTGCCCAAAGGACGCCTTGGAAGCGTGTGCTTTTGCACAGCCGCCGCCCCTTATCAAAGCTGGCACGCCCCCTGCAACCAGGGAAGGCATCCCCTCCCCCCTCACTCCCATTCACTGGAGCACCGACATGAACCTGAAAGCACGCGCCCAACAAGGCTTCACCCTGATCGAACTGATGATCGTCGTGGCCATC
>JBBIVU010000197.1:0-6720 GCA_037439585.1 Roseateles sp.
TGCAGCCAGAAATTCGCCGGGATGGCGCCGTAATGCTCGGTCGGCGCCTGCGAAGCGAGGCCGACGACGCCGAGCTTGGCTTCGCCGAGCTTCTTCTCTGTGATGACTTCGGCCGCCTGGCCGCCGAAGACCTGGGCCTGCCCACGCCGCTGCCACCCGCCCCGGCGCCGCTCACGGCGGATGAGCGCCGCACCGCCCGCAGCCACGCCGGCCTGGCCCGCGCGCTGCAGCTCATCGACCTGGGGCTGCGCAGCGAGGGTGTGCGCGAATGGAACTTCTCGCTGCGCGGCATGAACGATCGCGCCCTGCTGGCCGCCGCGCAGGAGGCCTGCGACCGCGAGGTGTGGGACCGCTGCATCAACACCAGCGAACGCACCCGCACCGAGATCGACATCGCCCAGCGCTACCCGCTGCCCCACCGCGCCGAGCTGCAGCGCGAGGCCCAGGCCGCCGGGCTGGACGCGGCCTACGTGTACGGCCTGATCCGCCAGGAATCGCGCTTCGTGCTGGACGCCCGCTCCCACGTGGGCGCGGCCGGGCTGATGCAGGTGATGCCGGCCACCGCCAAGTGGACGGCCAAGAAGGTGGGGCTGGACTACAACGCCGAGCGCATGCACGACCGCGACTTCAACCTGCGCATCGGCACGCAGTACCTCAAGCTGGTGCTGGACCGCTTCGACGGCGCCCAGGCGCTGGCGGCGGCGGCCTACAACGCCGGCCCCGGCCGCCCCGCCCGCTGGCGCGACGGCCCCGTGCTGGACGCGGCCATCTGGGCCGAGAACATCCCCTTCAACGAAACCCGCGACTACGTGCGCAAGGTGCTGCTGGGCGGGGCTGTCTACGCCCAGGTGCTGGGTCTGCCGGCCACCCGGCTGCGCGAACGGCTGGGCGTCAGCGTGGGCCCGGCCGGCGCCAGCGCGGCCGATGTGAGCGATGTGCCGCCTGCAGCGGCCGGAGGAACGGCGCCATGAGCTTGTCTGTGTTGATCCTGGGCGGCAGCGGCTTTGTCGGCCGCGCGCTGTGCGAGCAGCTCACCCGCCAGTTCGGCGCCGGCGTGCGCATCACTGTGCCCACGCGCCGGCTGCGGCAGGCGCAGACCGTGCAAAGCCTGCCGGGCGTGACGGTGGTGCAGGCCGATGTGTTCCAGGACCTGCCCCGGCTGGTGGCGGGGCACGACGTGGTGGTCAACCTCATCGCCATCCTGCAGGGCAGCGTGGCGGCCTTCGAGCACGTGCACGTGGAGCTGCCCCGGCGCATCGCGGCGGCGCTGCACACGGCCGGCGTGCGCCGCCTGGTGCACGTGAGCGCGCTGGGCGTGAGCCCGCAGGCGCCCTCGCGCTACCTGCGCAGCAAGGCGGCCGGCGAGGCCGTGCTGCAGGTGGCCGCGCAAACGCAAGGGCTGGACCTGACGCTGCTGCGTCCCTCGCTCGTCATCGGTGCGGGCGACCGCAGCGTGAACCTCTTCGCCGGGTTGCAGGCCGTGTTCCCGGTCATGCCGCTGGGCGGTGCCGGCGCCCTGATGCAGCCGGTGTGGGTGCAAGACCTGGCCCGCGCGCTGGTGGCCGTGCTGCAGCGCCGCGAGGCCGTGGGCCAGACCTACGAGATCGCCGGCCCGCGCGCGCTGACGTTGGGCGACCTGGTGCGCCTGGCGGGCCAGGTGGCCGGCCACCTGCGCCCGGTGCTGGCCCTGCCCGGCCCACTGGCGGCGTTGCAGGCGCTGGCCATGGAATGCCTGCCGGGCGAGCCGCTGCTGTCGCGTGACAACCTGGCCTCGCTCACCGTGCCCAACGTGGCCAGCGGCACGCTGCCGGGGCTGGCGGCGCTGGGCATCACGCCGGCCTCGCTGGAGGCGGTGCTGCCCACCTATCTCGCCCCGGGCAGGGGCGTGGCGCGGCTGGATGCCTGGCGGGCGCGGCGCTGAGCGCGCATCAATCCCTTGCAGATTGGTCAACCCGCTGCGGGGTTGCGCTGCGTAAGCTGGCGCTTCGATCACGAAAGGCCCCATGAAGCTCTACATCGGCAACAAGAACTACTCGTCCTGGTCCATGCGCAGCGGCGTGCTGCTGGCGGCCTTCGGCATTCCGTTCGAGGAGGTGAAGCTGCGCTTCGACTTCACGCCCGACTCGGCCTGGACGCGCGAGATTGCCCGCATCAGCCCCACCAGGCAGGTGCCGGTGCTGGTGGAGGACGACGGCTTCACGGTGTGGGAGACGCTGGCCATTGCCGAGTACGTGGCCGAGCGCCACCCCGAGCACGCCATCTGGCCCCGTGAGGCGCAGGCCCGCGCCCGGGCGCGCAGCCTGTGCGCCGAGATGCACGCCGGCTTCTCGAAGCTGCGCGGCCTCTGCCCCATGAACATCGAAGCCTTCTTCCCCGAGGTGGGCGCCCGGCTGTGGGCCGAGGACGCCGGCCTGCGCGCCAACGTGGCGCGGCTGGAGGCCGCCTGGGGCGACGCGCTGGCGCGCAGCGGCGGGCCCTTCCTGTTCGGCGAGTTCAGCGCGGTGGACGCCTACTTCGCGCCGGTGGCGGTGCGGCTGAGCCGGTTCGGGCTGCCTTTGTCTGACGTGGCCGCGGCCTACCGCGACGCGCTGCTGGCGCATCCGGCGGTGGAGGACTGGATTGCGGATGCGATGCGGGAGCAGGATTTTGTGCCGGAGGATGAGCCGTATCGGACGGGGCGCTGAGGGGCTCTCTGGAAAGGCTTGTTGTTGCGTTTGCGTAGAGCCTTTTGACTCGATGCCGAGTTGCCGGGAGTCCGCCCCGGCGGGCGGGTGACTTTTCTCTGCTGCGCCAGAGAAAAGTCACCAAAAGAGAGGCGCTGAACCGCACACGAGTGCGACGCCGCCACGAGCGGCGTGCGAAAACATCCAGCGAGATGACGCCGAGACGCGACCCGCTGCGCTCTCGCGGCTGTCCCTGTGAAGAGCACCATCCATCGGCCCTTCACGCCGCTTAACGTCGGCTGCACGCCGAACTCATCAAGGAATACCGCGTCGCTGGGGCGACGGAAGGAGCTGTGACCATCGGCCGCGCCGCCCGAGCGGCGCTGCATTGGGGTTTGGCTGTTTTGATGAGCCCGGCGTGCAGCCGCGCGTCGAACGGGCAGGTGGTGTGATGAGGCCGGCTCGTGACAAGTCGTGTGCGAGAGCGCAGCGGCTCGCTTCTGCGCAAGCTGCACGAGGCTGTTGCACGGCGCAGCTTGTGCATGTGGTGCTGGTGTGCGGTTCAGGGCCTCTTCTTTGGTGACTTTCTTCTGGCCCCGCAGAAGAAAGTTACCCCGCCGCCGGGCGGGACTCCCGGCATGGGCCGTGGCATGCAACGCACCCCACCGCGAAGCCCCACCCGCCCCCAGGCCTGCAACACAATCCCAACCCTCACCCGCCACAAGCAACCCAAGCCATGTCCAAGCCCACCCTGCTGGCCCTCGCCACCACCGCCCTGCTGCTCACCCAAGCCGCGCAAGCCGCCCCCAAGCCCTGCGACGAACTCAAGGCGGAGATTGCTGTCAAGCTCGATGAGAAGGGCGTGAAGGGCTACGAGATTGCCGCCGTGGAGAACGACAAAGCGGGCGACGCCAAAGTGATCGGCAGCTGCGACAGCGGCACCAAGAAGCTCACCTACGTGCGCAAGTGAGGCCGTCGCGATGAGCCTCTACCTCACCCACCTTGCCACCCTGCAACACCAGGCCGAAGCCGCCCTGGAGCGCACCGGCCACGACGCGCTGGTCATCGCTGCCGGCATCGAGAAGTACGCCTTCCTGGACGACCGGCCCTACCTCTTCCAGCCCAATCCGCACTTCAAGCACTGGCTGCCGCTCACCAACCACCCGCACTCGTGGATTGCGGTGCGCCCCGGCCACAAACCGCGCGTCGTTTACTACCAGCCGCACGACTACTGGCACGTGCCGCCCAGCGCGCCCAGCGGCGAGTGGGTGGAGGCGGTGGAACTGGTGGTCATCCGTGAGCCGGAACACGCCGCTCGGGCGCTGGCCGATTGCGTCACGCCGCGCACCGCCATCCTGGGCGAGGCCGATGCCGCCTTGCCCGGCCTCACACCCAACAACCCCGAGCCGCTGCTGAACCTGCTGCACTGGGCCCGGGGCATGAAGACGCCCTACGAGCTGGCGCAGATGCGCGCCGCCCAGCGCCGTGCCGTGCCGGGGCACCACGCCGCCCGCGCGGCCTTCCTGCGTGGCGAGAGCGAGGCCGGCATCCACCGCGCCTACCTGCTGGCCACGGGCCACACCGACCGCGACCTGCCCTACACCAACATCATCGGCCTGAACGAGCACGCGGCCGTGCTGCACTACCAGTACCAGGACGAAACCGCGCCGGCCGACTCGCGCAGCTTCCTCATCGATGCCGGCGCGCAGGTGAACGGTTATGCCAGCGACATCACCCGCACCTGGGTGGCCGAGGGGCATGACGAGTTCGCCGCGCTCATCGCCGCCATGGAGCGCGAGCAGCTGGCCTTGGTGGACGAGGTGCGCGAGGGCACGGACTACCGGCACATCCACCTCAGCACCCACCGCCGCGTGGCCCGCGTGCTGCGCGAGGCCGGCATCGTGAACATGAGCGACGAGGCCATGGTGGCCGAGGGCGTCACCCAGCCCTTCTTCCCGCACGGCATCGGCCATCTGCTGGGCCTGCAGGTGCACGACGTGGGCGGCTTCATGGCCAGCGAGACCGGTGGCGTGGCGGACAAGCCCGAGGGCCACCGCTACCTGCGCCTCACGCGCCTGCTGCAGGCCGGCATGGTGGTCACCATCGAGCCGGGCCTGTACTTCATCCCGATGCTGCTGGACGAGCTGCGCGCCTCGCCGCAGGCGGCCCAGGTGGACTGGGCGGCGGTGGCGCGGCTGTCGCGCTACGGCGGCATCCGCATCGAGGACGACGTGGCCTGCCGCGTCGGTGGCGAGGCGCCGGAGAACCTCACGCGGGACGCTTTCGCGGGCGCCTGAGTCGGTGGGCCGGTCAGGGCGCCCTGAGAGCGACGCAGTACGCAGCCCCTTCAATGCCGTCGTGCTGGATGCAGGGCCGGTTTGCCATCAGGCGTCGGTAGAGGCATCTCCGTGCGGCCCGGAGGCGCTGATGGTGCTGTGTGGCGTGCTCGATGGGGCCGAACGAAAAAGGCCGGCGCAAGCGCCGGCCTGTGTCACCTCGTCAAGCCTTACAGGCAGCAAAGCAGCTGCTGGATGCAGCATGCGATGTCACCGCAGCAGGACTGCGCGGCGAGCGCGGCGGCTGATGCTCCGAACAGTGTCACGGCGGCAGCGATCTTGATGAGCTTGGATGTCATGGTTGTCCTTTCAAGGT
The DNA here is from genome assembly GCA_037439585.1 of Roseateles sp. Taxonomy (GTDB): domain Bacteria; phylum Pseudomonadota; class Gammaproteobacteria; order Burkholderiales; family Burkholderiaceae_C; genus Pelomonas. The sequence continues at coordinate 5,316 of JBBIVU010000197.1, forward strand.
TGGATGGGTACGTTGGAGCGGCCATCCGTCTAGTCAGGTGGGCACCAGGGTGCGCGCTGGGTGCCCTGCACGAAGTCCGTATCGGCAGTTGGCCAGTTCCCGAGCTCGGTCGTCGGAGTCGGTAACGGCGCCTCTTGAGGCGCAGCTTGGGGCGAGGCGCAAGTCTGACATGCGGCCGAGGTGCAGGAGGTCAGGCCTTTGCACCCCTGTACACAACAGTCGCTGTATGCGGCAGCCGAGCTCGCCAGGGTCTGTCCGAGGAGGGTCAGGCCGCCGAAAAAGACGACGAAGATGACAAGCAGCTTGCGCACGTTCGGATGATAGTGCGCACCGCAAAGCCCCCCCGCCGGGCACCAGCGGACCCGCTGCGGGTGCGTGGACCTTGCGCCTCAGTGCAATGGCCGGCGCCCGGGCTGGGTGCCGGCCCAGGTGGTTGGCGTGACACCGTCGTTTCACCCTCTCAAGGTTGCCACCAGACCATCGCACGCCGCCTCCACCAAGTCCAGCACCTCCTCGAACCCCGCCTCCCCGCCGTAGTACGGGTCCGGCACATCCAGCCTCCCGGCCTGCGGCGCGCAGTCCAAGAGCAGCTTGAGCTTGTGTCGCTGCCCCGGCGGGCACAGGCGTTCGGCGCGGGCGATGTTGTTGGCGTCCATGCCCAGCACGAGGTCGAAGCGATGGAAGTCCGCAGCCACCAGCTGACGCGCCCGCAGCATGCTCAGGTCGTAGCCCCGCCGGGCTGCGTGCGCCTGGCTGCGCTCATCGGGGGGCTCGCCGGCGTGGTAGCCGTGCGTGCCGGCCGAGTCCACCTCCACGTCCAGCCCGGCGGCGGCCAGCTTGGCGCGCATGACACCCTCGGCCGTGGGGCTGAGGCAGATGTTGCCCATGCAGAAAAAAAGAATGCGGCGCGTCATGGCCGCATTGTGCGAAGGCTGAAGTGAGCAGGCGCCCGTGAAGCGCGGGAGGGGCGACTCCGCAGCCGCCCCGCCAAGGTCCGCTCACCTCCAGGCCAGGGCCTGGCGAGGCCTCAGAAGCGCCAGCCCAGGCCCACGCTGGCCAGGGTGGGGTCGACCTTGAACTTGCCGGCGGAGGCGCCGTTGGAATACACGGTGGTGCCCAGGCTGACCTTCTTCAGGTCGAAGTTCAGGTAGGTGCCCTTGGTCAGTTCCACGTCGGCGCCCACTTGCCAGGCCAGGCCGAAACTGTTGTGCTTGATGCCAGGCTTCAACGCCGTCTGCACGGCTGGCGCGAAGTTCACGCCCGAGAAGTTGGTGTAGTTCACGCCAGCGCCCACATAAGGGCGCACAGTGCCGGTGGGGTTGAAGTGGTACTGCAGCGTGAGCGTGGGCGGCAGGTGCTTGAGCGAACCGATCTCGCTGCCGTTGGAGTACAGGGTCTGCTTTTG
>JBBIVU010000198.1:0-6624 GCA_037439585.1 Roseateles sp.
GCCCCGGAGGGCTGCCGCCTCCTGCAGGAATTCCGCCGGGACACCGGCGTGCACTTCCTCTATCACACTGAGCCGGCCGCCCTGTGCAAGTCGATCTACCTCGACTACGACAGCGACACGGTGGTCGTCGAGTACACGTTCGAGCGCCTCCTGGCGCCGGTGCGGGACGCCGGCGTCGACACGCTGCGCAGCAAGAGCCTGGACCGCAACAGCTACGACAGCGGCGACTGGTTCAACCGGCTGGACTGGAGCTACCAGACCAACCACTTCGGCACCGGCCTGCCACCCAAGCAAGACAACTTCGGCCCCGACGGGCGCGACTGGGCACTGTCCCGTGAGCGCCTGAGCCGCCCCGACATCGCGCCACGCCCGCAAGACATCGCCTGGGCACGCGACGTGTTCCGTGATTTGCTCCGGATTCGCGCCAGCACATCGCTGTTGCGCCTGCCCAGTGCGGCCGAGGTCCGCAAGCGGGTCACGTTCCCGGGCAGCGGTGCCGGGCAGAACCCGGTGCTGGTGGCCACCCGCATCGACGGCCGGGGGTGGCCCGGCGCCCGCTTCAAGGCGGTGATGACGCTGATCAACGTGGCGCCCACGGCGCAGACGCTGGTGCTGGCGGGCGAGGCAGGTGCTGCGTGGCGCCTGCATCCTGTGCAACAGGGGCCCCACGCAGCCGACCAGCGTGTGGCGACGGCGGCATCCGTCGAGCGGGGGGTGTTCACCGTGCCCGCCCGCAGTGCTGCGGTGTTCGTGCAGCAATAGGGCTCCAGCGCGAGCCAAGTCCGGGATGGGCTGTGGCATCGGGGCGCTGCGCCTGTGGGCCGGGCGGCAGCGTCCACGCTCTGCCGGCAGTGTTGCCACACGCGTGAGGGCGGCACTAAGCTTGCGGAAGGAGGCAGGCATGGCGACCTTGCGCAGGTGGATCGCTCGGGTTCTCTTGACGGGTGCGGGCATCGCCCTGGCAGGCTGTGCTTCCGAGCCCAAGCTCCCGCTGGATGCCGACGTGTTCGTGGATGCCGCCTTCCGCCCGCCCGGCGTGCGCATCGACGCCCAGGAGGCCCTGGCGCTGAGCCCGGCGATGAAGCGCTTTGCCGAGACCGAAATGGCCAGCGAGATCCGTGTCAAGGGCGTGCGCGACGGCCTGATCGATGCGCTGTACACCAAAGGGCGTTTGCAGCTGGACTACGACGCCGAAGCCACGCGCACGGCGGCCGAGGCGTTCGATGCACGGCGGGGCAACTGCCTCTCCCTGGTGCTGATGACGGCCGCGTTCGCGCGCCACCTGGGCATGCCGGTGCGCTTCAACAGCGTGTTTGTGGAAGACAACTGGACGCGCTCGAACAACATCTTTTTCGTCGCCGGTCACGTGAACATCAGCCTGGGGCGGCAGGTCGCCCTGCAGGCACGCACGGTGTTCGGCGCCCCCGAGTTGCTGACCATCGACTTCTTGCCCCCCGAGCAGGTGCGCGGCGCCCGCAGCCGCGCGATCGACGAGTCCACCCTGCTGGCCATGTTCTTCAACAACAAGGCCGCCGAGGCGCTCACCCAGGGCCGCATCGACGATGCCTACTGGTGGGCGCGCGAGGCCATTCGCACCGATCCACGCTGGCTGTCTGCCTACAACACGCTGGCCGTGCTGTACCGCCGCAAGGGCCTGTTCGACCGTGCCGAGGCCACGTTGCGGCTGGTGCTGCAGCGCGAGCCCCTGAACGCGCAGGCGATGTCCAACCTGGCCTTGGTGCTGACCGACACGGGCCGCCGGGACGAGGCCCAGTCCCTGGCGAACCAGCTGGCCCAGTTGCAGCCCGTGGCGCCCTACAAGTTCTTCGACGAGGGCTTGGCCGCCATGCGCGTGGGTGACTACGCGGCCGCTCGCCAGTTGTTCCGCAAGGAACTGGCCCGCGCGGCCTACGTGCCGGAGTTCCACTTCTGGCTTGCTTTGGCGAACTACGGTCTGGGGGACGTGGTCGGCGCGCGGGGCGAGATTGTCAAGGCGCTGGAAAACAGCGCGACAGTCAAGGACCGCGAGATGTACAGCGCCAAGCTGGCCTGGCTCAACGAGTTGCGCGGGCAGCAGCGCCAGCAGCGCACTCTGCTGCGGGGCGCCGCGGGCTCCTGAGTGGAGCTCAGAGCGCCGGCAGGCCGTGGCGTGCGCGGGCGCGGTTGCAGGCGTCGTCGGCAATGCCCAGCGGCGCCCGCTCGCCGAACTCCCGGCACGGCGACGGCCGCCATTCGTGGATGCCGCAGGCCGTCTTCTTGCCCACCTTGCCGCTGAGCGCGGCGCAGCGCGGCTGGGCGTGGTCGGTGCCGCGCATGCGCACCAGCCGGCCGGTGAGCGGCACCGCCAGCCCGTCGGGCACGCGACCGCCTTCGCTTTCCAGCTCGCTGCAGTCGAAGTCCACGCGGAAGCTCGCGCAGCAGGCGCCGCAGCTCAGGCAGGGGTTGCCGCTCATCGGGCTGGAAAGGTCAGCCCAGCATGCCCGATTCAAAGCCGTGGGCTGGCAGCTCCACGCGCGGCGCGGGCGTCCAGCCCGGCTTGCGGTGCTCGGCCACCACGTTGGTGTAGATGCCGCCGCGCACGTACCACTTAGCGGTGATGCGGATGAAGCGTGGGTCGGTCACCTTCACGATGTCATCGAGGATGGTGTTGGTGACCTTCTCATGGAAGGCGCCTTCGTTGCGGTAGCTCCAGAAGTACATCTTCAGGCTCTTGAGCTCCACGCAAAGCTCGTCGGCAATCATGTCGATGGTGAAGTGCGCGAAGTCGGGCTGGCCGGTCAGCGGGCAGTGGCAGGTGAACTCGGGCACCTGGAACTGGATGACGTAGTCGCGTTCCGGGTTGGGGTTCGGGAAGACCAGGATGTCCTTGCTGGGCTTGCTCGGCGGGTTGGCAGGCATCTCGCGCATCTTGGGCTTCTTCTTGGGTGCGGGAGCGGAGGCGGACTTCTTGGTGGCCATGGTGCAGGGGTCAATCTGAGAGGGGCGAATGCTATCATCCGCCCCCGCCAAAGCGCCTTTGAAAGGCGCTTTTCTTTAGCCAAATCAAGGGCTTACGTCCAAGCTACATGCGGCTGAACTCGATCAAGCTCGCCGGCTTCAAATCCTTCGCCGAACCCACCACCTTCCAGCTGCCCGGGCAGCTCGTCGGCGTGGTGGGCCCCAACGGCTGCGGTAAGTCCAACATCATGGACGCCGTGCGCTGGGTGCTGGGCGAGAGCAAAGCCAGCGAGCTGCGCGGCGAGTCCATGCAGGACGTCATCTTCAACGGCTCGGGCAACCGCAAGCCGGCGGGGCGCTCCAGCGTGGAGCTGGTGTTCGACAACCAGTCCGCCCGCGCCGGCGGCCCCTGGAACCAGTTCACCGAGATCGCGGTGAAGCGCGTGCTGACGCGTGACGGCACCAGCAGCTACTTCATCAACAACCAGCCCGTGCGCCGCCGCGACGTGCAGGACGTGTTCCTCGGCACCGGCCTGGGCCCGCGGGCCTACGCCATCATCGGCCAGGGCACCATCTCCCGCATCATCGAGAGCAAGCCCGAGGAGCTGCGCCTGTTCCTGGAGGAAGCCGCCGGCGTCTCCAAGTACAAGGAGCGCCGCCGCGAGACGGAGAACCGCCTCAAGGACACCCGCGAGAACCTCACCCGCGTGGACGACATCCTGCGCGAGCTCAACGCCAACCTCGAAAAGCTGGAGCGCCAGGCCGAGGTGGCAGCCAGCTATCGGCAACTGCAGGACGCCGGCACGCTCAAGCTGCACCAGCTCTGGTTCCTGAAAGCGCGCGACGCCGGCAACGAGGCCACGCGCGTGAAGCTGGCGCACGCCGAGGCGCTGAACGCGCTGGAGTCCCGCACCGCCGAGCTGCGCGCTGTCGAGGCCGAGCTGGAAGAAGTGCGCCAGCAGCACTACGCGGCGGGCGACGAGCTGCACGCGTCGCAAGGCCGCTTTGCCGAGGCGCAGCTGGAAGTGAGCCGGTTGGAGGAGCGCATCCGCTTCGTGGTGGAGAGCCGCAACCGCGCGCAGCAGCGCCTGGCGGAGTTGCATGCCCAAGACCAGCAATGGCGCGAACGCCTGGAGCAGGCCGGGGCCGAACTGGAAGGCATTGCCGAACAGATCGCCGGGGCCGACGAGCAGAGCGAGATCCTGGCCGCCCAGGCCGAGGAGCAGCAGGCCCAACTGCCCAACAGCGAAGACGCCGTGCGCGCCGCGCAGGCCCGCGCCAACGAGCAGCGCGCCCTGGTGGCCCAGGTGCAGCAGCAGATCCAGGTGCTGGCCGCCGAGAGCCGCAGTGTGGACGAGCAGGCGAGGGCGCTGCGCCAGCGGGAAGACCGGCTTACGGCGGAGTCCCGCGCGCTGGGCGCCCCTGACAACGAGGCCCTGCTCGCCCTGCGCGAGCGCAGCGCCGCGGCCGACGAAGCCCGCGACTTGGCCGATGCCCGCCTGCAGGAGCTGGCCGAGCAGCTGCCCCAACTGGAAGAACAGCGCCGCGCGCAGCAGCAGGACGCCAACGCCCAGCTCGCCAAGCAGTCCGACCTGACCGCCCGCCTGGAGGCGCTGAAGGCGCTGCAGGAAAAGGTACAGACCGAGGGCAAGCTCAAGCCCTGGCTGGCCAAGCACGGCCTGGACGGCCTGCAGGGCCTGTGGACCCGCCTGCACATCGAACCCGGGTGGGAGAACGCCCTCGAAGCCGCGTTGCGCGAGCGCATGGGCGCCCTCAGCGTGGGGCGGCTGGAGACGGTACGGGCCTTCGCGGCCGATGCGCCGCCGGCCCGGCTGGCCTTCTACTCCACGCCGTCCGAGGCGATCACCAACGCGCACGAGACGCTGCCCAAGCTCAGCGCGCTGCTCAAGCTGAATGACGCAGGCCTCACGGCGCTGCTGAATGACTGGCTGGAAGGCGTCTACACGGCGCCGAATCTGGACGACGCCCTGGCCGCGCGCGGCAAGCTGACGCACGGCGAACTCATCCTCACGCCGCAAGGCCACGCGGTCGGGCAGTTTTCGGTGACGTTCTACGCCCCCGATTCCGAGCAGGCCGGCCTGTTGGCCCGCGCGCAGGAGATCGAGCAGCTCACCACCGCCCAGCGCGCGCAGCACCTCATCGCCGACGAAGCCCGCGTGGCGCTCACGCGTGTCGAGCACCAGTTCAACGACGCCAACGGCCGCCTGGCCGCCTTGCGCCGCGAGGCCAGCGAGGCGCAGACGCGCGCCCACCAACTGCAGGTGGAGCTGCTGCGCCTGACGCAGCAGGCCGAAGCCAGCCAGCAGCGCCGCAGCGCGCTGGACGCCGAGCTGGCCGAGATCGCCGAGCAGCAGGAATCGCTGCAGGAGCGCCGCGCGGTGGGTGAGGCCCGTTTCGAAGAGCTGGACATCCAGCTGGGCGACGCCCAGCAGCGCCACGCCGAGCTGGAAGACGGCACCATCGCCGCCGAACGCAAGCTGGCCGACGCCCGCGAGCAACTGCGCACCTTGGAGCGCCGCTCGCAGGAGGCCCGCTTCGCCACGCAGACGCTGGCGGCCCGCCGGGGCGAGCTGCAGCGTGGCATCGAGACCGCGCAGGCCCAGATCGCCACCGTGGCCGCATCCGCCGCCAGCCTGCAAGCCGAGCTGGACGGCTTCAACGATGCCGCCGCCGAAGCCGGCCTGCAGGACGCGCTGGCACTGAAGGTCGAGCGCGAGGGGCAACTGAGCGCCGTGCGCGCCAGCTATGACGACCTCAGCCTGCGCCTGCGCAAGGCCGACGAGCAGCGCATGACGTTCGAGCGCAGCCTGGACCCGCTGCGCGAGGCCATCACCAAGCTGCAGCTGGAAGAGCAGGCCGCGCAGCTGGGCGGCGCGCAGTACCGCGAGCAGCTGGAGGCGGCCGCGGTGGACCAGGAAGCGCTCGCCAAGTCCATCGAAGAAGGCGCCGTCAAGCTCTACGGCCTGCAGGGCGAGATCGACCGCATCAACCGCGAGATTGCCGCACTCGGCGCGGTCAACCTCGCGGCGCTGGACGAACTGACCGCCGCCCGCGAGCGCAAGACCTTCCTCGACTCGCAGTGCACCGACCTGAACGCTGCGATCCAGACGCTGGAAGACGCCATCCACAAGATCGACCTCGAGACGCGCGACCTGCTGGGTTCCACCTTCAACCAGGTCAACGAGCACTTCGGCCGCATGTTCCCCGAGCTCTTCGGCGGTGGCCAGGCCAAGCTGGTGATGACGGGCGACGAGATCCTCGACGCCGGCGTGCAGGTGATGGCCCAGCCGCCGGGCAAGAAGAACAGCACCATCCACCTGCTGTCCGGTGGCGAGAAGGCGTTGACCGCCATCGCGCTGGTGTTTGCCATCTTCCAGCTCAACCCCGCGCCCTTCTGCCTGCTGGACGAGGTGGACGCGCCGCTGGACGACGCCAACACGGAGCGCTACGCGCGCCTCGTCACCAAGATGAGCGCCGGGACGCAATTCCTCTTCATCTCGCACAACAAGATCGCGATGGAAATGGCCGAACAACTGATCGGCGTCACGATGCAGGAGCAGGGTGTCTCCCGCATCGTCGCGGTCGACATGGACAAGGCGCTGGCCATGGCCGAAGCATGAGCATGACACTCACCCAACTCCTGGCCATCGCCGGCGGCATCGTGCT
>JBBIVU010000199.1:0-6546 GCA_037439585.1 Roseateles sp.
CGAAGCACTCGCCGATGTTGGGGCAGGAGGCTTCCTCGCATACCGTGTGCAGCTTGTGCTCGCGCAGGATCTGCTTGATCTCGTAGAAGCGCGTGCTCGGCGAGCCGGCCTTCACACGGATCCAGTCGGGCTTCTTCAGCACCTCGGCCGGCACGATCTTGATCGGGATGCGGGAGGTCTTGGCCTCGGCCTTTTGCTTGATCGTCGGGTCGTAGCTGGTGTCAGACATGGTCAGGCCGTCGGGACTTCGAATTGGGCCGAGAGGCGCTCGGCAAGCCGGCCGGCCGCAGTCGGCCAGTCGGTGAAAACCCCGATTTTATCGAGGGAAGTGGTTTCCAGGCCCTGGTAACCACACGGGTTGATGCGCAGGAAGGGTTCCAGATCCATCGCCACGTTCAGCGCGAGGCCGTGGTACGTGCAATGGCGGCTGACCTTGATGCCCAAGGCGGCGATCTTGGCCAGCCCCCGGAAGGCATCGGTCGGGTCCGCCGGGCGGGCCAGCGCGGCATGGCTGCCGGGGTCGGCCGGGCGCACGTAGATGCCCGGCGCACCGCCCACGCGCAGGCCGGTCACGCCGTAGCTGTCCAGCGTCTGGATCAGCGCCGTCTCCAGCCGGAACACGTACTCCTTGACGAAGATGCCCAGGCGCCGCAGGTCCACCAGCGGGTAGGCGGTGACCTGGCCGGGGCCGTGGTAGGTCACCTGGCCGCCACGCTCGGTGGCCACCACGGGAATGTCGCCCGGCAGCAGCAGATGCTCCGGCTTGCCGGCCAGGCCTTGGGTGAAGGTGGGCGGGTGCTCGCAAAGCCAGAGCTCGTCCGGCGTGTCGGCCTCACGTGCGGCCGTGAAGGCACGCATGGCCTCCAGCGTGGGCAGGTAATCAACCCGCCCGAGGGTCTTGACGATCATGCGGGCATCATAGGCAGCCGCTGTAAGCCTTTGCCCACACCCGCCGACTCCCCGCCATGACCAAGCCACTGATCGCCGCCCTGCTGCTCGCTGCCTCCTGGGCCCAGGCCGCCTCCCTGCCCGAAGCGCTGGCTGCTTACGACGAGGGGGATCTGAAGGCCGCTGCACGCGGCTTTGCCGAGTCGGCCCGGCGGGGCGAGGCCCTGGGCCAATTCAACCTGGCCATGATGAATTTGCGCCGCGAACTGCCCGGCGCAACCGACACTAAGGCCTGGCAGTGGCTGCAACGGGCAGCGGCCCAGCAACATGCGCTGGCCGAGCACGCCCTGGGCGAGATGATCGAGCAGGGCCGCCACGGCCGGCCTGACCCGAAGGCCGCCTGCGGCTGGTTCGAACGCGCGGCCGAGCACGGCAACGGCGATGGCGCGCTGGCCACGGCCACCTGCTACTACCTCGGTCGCGGCCGCCCACAGGACATGAGCCTGGCGCACCGCTGGTACCTGGAAGCGGCCAAGGCGGGCGACGTGGGGGCACAGTACATCGTGGCGTCCATGTTCGAGGCGGGGCGGGGGGTGGAAGCCGACGCCCGGCTGGCGCGCTACTGGTACGACGCTGCGGGCCGCAACGGTGACGATGCGGCCCGGCTGAAGGTGCAGGCGCTGGATGCCACCGCGGCCTCAGACCGCAACCAGCTCTGACCCCGGGTCCGGTCTCGGTGCCTGAGCCACGCGATTTCGGCCGCCACGCTTGGCCTGGTAGAGCGCCGCATCGGCACGCTGCAGCAACGCCTCCCAGGTGGTGTCGGTCGGCCCAGCCTCACCACAACCCACGCTCACGGTGATGGGCACCTGCAATTCGCCCATCAACAGCGGCGAGCCTGCCACCCTGGCACGCAAACGCTCGGCCAACATGAGCGCCTGTGCACTGGGCACCCCAACAACAAACTCCTCGCCACCGATGCGAAAGCGCAGGTCGTAGTCACGCAACTCCTGCGCCACCAGGCAGGTCACGTGGCAGATCGCGGCGTCACCCACCGCATGCCCGTGCTGGTCGTTGATGCGCTTGAAGTGGTCGATGTCGAACACCAGCAGGTGCAGACCACTGCCCTGGCGCCGGGCCCGCGCCAGTTCGGCGCCCAGCATCCGCCCCATGGCCCGACGGTTGAACCAGCCGGTCATGGGGTCCACATCGGCACTGCGCTTCAGGGCCGCGGCCTTGTCCTGGATCACCAGCAAGGCACACAACATGGCTGTCAGCAGAATGAACAGGAAAAAGAGCAGACGACCAGCGGTCATCAGGACGCTGTTCCAGTCCATCGGCTGACCCGTCAGCACCGCCTGAAGCAGCAGGATCACGCGGACGGCCTGCTGGCTGCCATACAGCGCCATCCACACTGCCATCACCGTGAGCGCCGGCGAACGCCGGTGCCTTGGCGTGCGCAGGACCAAACCGACCGTCGCGTAGCAGGTGGCCGCGATGACAGGCCATCCCACCAGCAAACGCAACGTCAGGCTGGCGCCCACTGCAGGCAACAGGTTGAGCAGCGCAACCGTGGCCGTCACGACGCCAACCCAGCGATGCGCGGGCGGGTGCCCCAGGTAGAGCCGCAACCCGGACCACACAAACAGGTACCCGGCAATCGTGCAGGCGTTGGCCAAGACCACCACCCAGGAGGGCAGGGGCAGGCTCACCGCCACCAGACCGAGCAGGCCGTTGCCCAGGAAGAGCAGCCCGGCACACGCCCAGTCCCTCAGGCAGGCGTCCGAGGGGCTGAAGCGCGCCATGGCACCCATCGCGATGGCCATGGTGGCGGCGGTCAAGCAGGTGACAACGGTCAGCGTCAGCATGTCCATGGCATGTCCCTCTGTGCGGGCACGCATCGGCGATCTTTCGCTCGAAGGGCAACCCACCCCTCCCCGGGGCGCCATGAACTCTAGGTGGGCACAGCCCTGCGGGCAACGCGCCTTCGCATCAAACCGTGCTTAGAGCACGACCTTGACCATCGGGTGCGTGGTCAGCGTGCGGTACAGCTCGTCGAGCTGCTCGCGGCTGGTGGCGGTGACCGTGAGGGTCAGCCCCAGGTAGTTGCCGCCCTTGCTCGGGCGCTGCTCGATGGTCGCAGCATCAAAGCCCGGGTCGAACTGCAGCGCGACATGGGCAATGGCTTCGATGAAGCCCTCCACATGCGCCCCCATCACCTTGATGGGGAACTGTGACGGGTACTCGATGAGCGACTGCTCGGGCGGGATGTCGGGAGGCAGGTTCATGTGTGGGCTCCGGGCTTACTTGATCCAGAGGCGGAGGGCGTCGAAGGCACGACCGAAGAGGCCGGCAACCGGGACCGTCTCCTGCACGACCAGCGGCACCTCGGCCACGACGGTACCGGTGGTGGTGGTCACGCGCAGCGTGCCCACGCGCTGGCCCTTGTTCAGCGGCGCCACCAGCGGTTCGGTGCGCTCCACCTGGCTCTGGAGCTTGGTGCCGTCGCCGTGTGGCACGGCGACGAAGATCGCGTCGGCCGCGCCGAGCTTGACCTCTTTGGCCTCGCCCTTCCAGACCGGCACGGTGGCAATCGCCTTGCCGGCCTCGAAGATCTTGACCGCGTCGAACGCGGTGTAGCCCCAGTTCAGCAGCTTCTGGCTTTCGCTGGCGCGGGCCTCCTTGGAGGCGGCACCCATGACGACGCTCAGCAGGCGGCGCTTGCCATTGGGGAATTCACGGTTGGCGCTGGCCACCAGGCCGTAGCCGGCGGCCTCGGCATGGCCGGTCGTCATGCCGTCCACGGTGGGGTCGCGGCGCAGCAGCAGGTTGCGGTTGTCCTGGCGGATCTTGTTGAAGGTGTAGTCGCGCTGCGAGTAGTAGCCGTAGTGCTCGGGGAAATCGGTGATGACGTGGGTCGCCACCACGGCCATGTCACGGGCGCTGCTCTTGTGGCCAGGCTCGGCCGTGCCGGTCACGTTCTTGAACTCCGTGTGCTTGAGGCCCCAGGCCTGGGCCTGGCGGTTCATCAGCTGCACGAAGTTCTCCACCGTGCCGGCCACGCCCTCGGCCAATGCCACGGCGGCGTCGTTGCCGCTCTGGACGATGAGGCCGCGCAGCAGTTCATCGACCCTGGGCGACATGGTGGTGTCGATGAACATCAGCGAGGGCTCGCCCTTGCGTTCGTCCCAGGCACGCTTGGACACGGGCAGCGCTTGTTCCAGCGTCAGCTTCTTCTCACGCAGCGCGCCGAAGACGACGTAGGCCGTCATCAGCTTGGTGAGCGAAGCCGGGTCTTGCGGCGCATCGGCCTCGCGCTCCGCCAGGGTCTTGTGCGCAGCGAGGTCGATCAGCACGTAATTGCGCGCGGCGATCTCGGGGAGCTGGGGCGCCTGGGCCTGCGCGGTGAGCGCGAAGGCAGCGGCAAGGGACGCAAGCAGTCGTTTCATCGGATCGATTCAGGCCGGCGCTTCAGATCTTCGTGGGATCGAGGGCGCGCACCACCAGGGATTTGAGCAAGGGCAGCTGACCGTGGAAAAAATGGCCCACGCCGGGCACGACCGTGACCGGCAGGCTCTGCGGCCGCGCCCAGTCCAGCACCGACGACAGCGGCACCACGTCGTCCACCTCACCGTGGATGACCACGGTGTCGGCCGGCACCGGTGCGGTGTCGAAGCGGCTGGTGGCCGGGCCGACGAGCACGAGGCGCTGCGCAGGCTCCGCCAGCCGCTGGGCAGCACGCGACGCGACGTAGCCGCCGAAGGAGAAACCCGACAGGATCAGCGCCTCGCCGGGCGTGCGCAAGGCATCCAGCACGGCCAGCGCGTCGTCCACCTCGCCGCGGCCTTCGTCCCAGCCACCTTGCGACTGCCCGATGCCGCGGAAGTTGAAGCGCACCGCGCACCACCCGAGCTGGATGAAGGCACGTGCGAGCGTCTGAACGACCTTGTTGTCCATCGTGCCGCCCTGGGTCGGGTTGGGGTGGCAGATCAGGGCCGTGCCCAGCGGTGTGGCGCCGTGAGCGGGCGGGTCGATGGCCACTTCAATCGCGCCGGCCGGGCCAGGCACGAGGCGCTTTTCGGTCTGCGAGTTCATCGGCCGACGTGGTCCGGCAGCACCAGGCGCTCGACAACCTTGCCATCACGCAGGTGGCTCTCGACGATTTCGTCGATGTCGCTCTGGTCCACCCAGGAGTACCAGACGGCTTCCGGATAGACCACGGCCACCGGCCCGCCGGCGCAGCGGTCCAGGCAACCCGCCTTGTTCACCCGCACGCCGTCCTTGCCGGCCAGGCCGAGTTGCTTCACCCGGGCCTTGCAGTGGTCGAAGGCACCTTGTGCGTCGTGGTCGGCGCAACTGGCCTCTCCGTTGGCGCGCTGGTTCAGGCAGAAAAATACGTGGCGCTGGTAGTAACTCATCGAGATGGATTGTCTCATTCAGGCTTTTGCACGAGGCGTGCCGCCAGCCAGGCCAGCGCCACGAAGGGCCATGTCCAGGCCAGCCAGCGCGTGAGGCCGTAAAGGTTGACGAAACGGCCGTGCTCCCAGGCCTGCAGGTTGAGCGTCAGGTAGGGGTCGCTGGGCGCGATGCTGATGAGCCCGATGAGTGCACAGAGGGTGAACAGCCCCAGCGCCGCTGCCACGCGCGACGGCAGCAGGCAAGCCAACAGCGCCAGCACGACACCCAACCCCACGCCGGGCCGCGTGGCCTCGCTGAGCCAGGCCCAGGCGTGGTCCGGCCCGAAGGCCATCGCCGTGGCCGTGGCCGTGCCTGCCATACCCAGAGCCACGGCACCCGTTGCCAAGGTCAGGCGCCGCAACCCGGGGCGGGCCACGGTGATCATCAACAGCACGGGCGCCAGCAGGCCCAGTGCGATGGCCAAGGCCTCCAGGCCCGGCGGCAACTCGTGCTCCACCGTGACGCCATCGCCCCAGGTCAACGCCCAGGGCGTGCCGGCCAGCGCGTCGATCAGCGATTCACGCCACCACGGCAGCCACTGGCCCAAACCGAAGGGCATGGGCGTGGGATACAGCAGGGCCAGCGGCCACAAGGCCAGCAGCGCCAGGGCCGGCGCACTGCTGGCGCCGAACCAGTGCTCGCGCATGTCCTCCCAGCGCTTGATGAGCCCCAGCGCATGCAGCCCCAGCCCCAGGCCAGCGCCCAAGGTGCTGCCGGCAGCATTCAAGGCGAAGTCGGACAGCGAGGGCACTCGGCCCGGCACGTAGAACTGCGCCGTCTCCATCAGGAAAGACACGATGGGCCCGGGCAACAGGCCCAACGCGAGACCGGCACGCAGGCCCCATCCTGAGCGAATGGCCGCGGCAAAACCCAGCAAGCCGAACGGGATGTAGCCGACCAGGTTGGCCTCGACATCGAAGGCCCAAAAGCGCTGCGGCCAGGGCAGGCTGAACAGCCAGGGCACCCCCAGCCCTGGCGGCGCGCGCAGCGGCCAGAAGGGATAGAGACTGGCGTAGAGAATCAGGCCGAGATGGGCCAGCAGCAGCCACGTGGCCGAGCTTTGGCGGCGACGCATGGCGGCCGGCGGCTCAGAACGGCTTGACCGTCACCAGCACGACGATGGCGGCAAACAGCAACACCGACGCCTCGTTGTAGACACGAAACCACCGATGGCCGCGGCGGTTGGACAGGTCCTCGAAG
>JBBIVU010000200.1:0-6465 GCA_037439585.1 Roseateles sp.
CCGTAAAGACAGCCCAAGAGGTTGCGGAAGGCAACCTGACCGGCAGCGTCCACGACGCCGGACACGATGAGCCCGCTGACCTTCTGCGCGCCATGACACAGATGGTTCTTCAACTCGGCACGCTGGTGAGCCGGGTGCGCGACTGCAGCGACGGCATCGCTATCGGGTCAGGCGAGATCGCCGCCGGCAGCGCTGACCTTTCGCAGCGGACTGAGCAGCAAGCCGCCAATCTCGAAGAAACGGCCGCGTCCATGGAGCAGATGAACGCAACCGTGCGACAAAACGCCGAGACTGCACAGATGGCCAGCCAGCTTGCCGGCTCTGCAAGCGACGTGGCCTTGCGCGGCGGTGAAATGGTGCGCCAGGTGATTGCCACCATGGGCGACATTTCAGCCAGCTCACGACGCATCGCCGAGATCATCGGCACCATCGACGGCATCGCGTTTCAAACCAACATCCTGGCCTTGAATGCTGCCGTCGAAGCGGCACGCGCGGGGGAGCAAGGCCGGGGCTTCGCCGTCGTCGCCGGCGAGGTGCGGGCACTCGCACAGCGCAGTGCTCAGGCTGCGAGGGAGATCAAAGGCCTCATCAGTCAAAGCGTGGAGAGGGTTGAGGAGGGTGCGCGCATGGTCGACACCACCGGCGAGACCATGCGCGAGGTCGTCTTGCAGTTCAAGCGTGTGGCAGATTTGATCGGCGAGATCGGCTCGGCCACAAAAGAACAGTCGACCGGCATCAGCCAGGTCAGCAGCGCCGTCTCCCAGCTTGACCAGGTCACGCAGCAGAACGCTGCACTGGTGGAAGAAAGCACCGCAGCAGCCGAGAGCCTGCAAGCGCGGGCGCAAGAGCTGGAAGCTGTCGTAAAGCAGTTCAGGGTGCGGCCAAGCCACGGCTGAAATCGAGACGAGCCACAGCAGCGAGGAACAGAAGGCGAAGCCGGCCAGCAAGGGTCAGGTCACCCTCCGTGCGAGCGACGTGACTTTGTCCACCTCGCTGCCCTGGGCGGCGACAGCAAGCGCTGGAGTCATGCCTTCCGCGGAATCTGCCAAAGGCCGCGGCACCGTGGAAGTCGCCCGCATGATGGCCCGCGTCACCCGGCACGCGGAAGCAGCCTCTGCCCCCGCGAGCTGATCGATGAATCCTGCTCCTCCGGGGTGCCGCCGCGATACGCGCTCCAGGCCAGCCCGGAGCGCAACCCCAGTCCTCGCCGGTCAGAACCTGTACGTGGCCCCGACCGTCACGAAGCGCCCGACGGCGCCTTCCTGGTGCAGCGACGGGTTGTAGTGCGCACCACCGGAGGACACGCCACCGCCGGTGGAGCCCGAAGCAAAGGCATCGACCGGTGCCGCGCGGTCGAACAGGTTGGCCACCGTGGCCCGCAGGCTCAAGCCTGGCGTCAGCTGCCAGTTCGCGTTCAGGTTGAGCGTGGTGAACGAGGGCACGCGGCACAGCGGCGAACCGCCGGCCGGCAAGCCGTTCGGGTAGATCGTGGCCAATGCAGAGGCGCAGTCCGGCAGGTTGTAGCTGCTGTCTTCCACCTTCATGCCGCTGATGTAGTTCAGCGTGCCCGTCAACTCCACTGCGCCACGCGCCCAGGCCACGCCCAGCGAGGCGCGGTCCCGCGGCGTGCCGGTGTTGGTGGACACGAAGCTGGGCCCGTGCGTGCCCGCCATCTCGTAGACCTGGCCGGGGCCACGGTCGATGGTGTAGCGGAGCATGTGCGACCACTGCAGCTGCGGCGTGAACTGGCCCCATGCGCCCGCGTCCAGCTTCATGCGCAGGTCCAGGTCCACACCGCTGGTGCGGGCACTGCCGAGGTTGATGAAGGGGTAGGTGCCGTACAGGATGGTGTCGTCCGCGCTCGTGGGCGCGGCGTTCGGCGTGGTGGGGCTGTTCACGCGGTAGAGCTGGGTGCCGTAGGCCGCCGGGGTGTCGATCTGGCCCTGGCCGAACAGGCCCACCGAGACGATCTGGTTGCGGATCTTGATGTCGTAGTAGTCCACCGACACGTTCATCGTGGGCACCGGCTCGAAGACGAAGCCCACCGTGTACGACGTGGACTTCTCGGGCCGCAGGTCCTTGCCCGGCAACTGCAACTGGGTACCGCCCACCCCGATGTCGCAGGGCTGGCCAGGCTTCACGAGGGCACACAGCGCCGTGTCCACCAGCGGGGGCAGGTAGCCGGCGCTGGAGCCGGACGTGCCGATCTCCACGGGGTTGGGCGCCCGGAAGCCGCCGGCATAGGTGCCGCGCAGCACCAGCTCCTTCACCGGCACGTACTTTGCGCCGAGCTTGGGCGTGACGGAGGAGCCGTAGGTGTCGTAGTGGTCCACCCGCGCAGCGGCGTCGATCTCCAGCTGCTTCGTCAACGGCGCCACCAGCTCGACGTAGGCGGCCGAGATCGTCTGCCGGCCCACACCGAAGGCGTAGATGTTGCTGGCCTGGGCGCCACTGGCGAAGCCTTCGGGGAAATGCTCGTCCAGCGAACGTCGGGTGAACTCCAGGCCCGTGCCCACCGCCAGGTTGCCGCCGCCCAGCTTCATCAGGTCGCGGCTGGCGCGCAGCGAGACGAAGTTCAGCGTGTTGGTGGACGTGGAGCGGCCCTCGGGCGTGAGGCTGGCCAGCACGCTGGCCGGGTGGGTCGCGCCGATGACGTAGCTGCCTTTGTTCAGCGCGGCCTGCAAGGCCGGCAGGCTGACGAAGTGCTTCAGCGTCAGCTCGGTGGCGACACGGGTCAGGCCCAGCGTGGCCTGCAGGTCCCAGCCCGCCCAGCCGCCCGACAGCTCGGCCACCAGGCGGCTCGACTGGGTGGATGTCTGCGAGCGCTGCGCGGGCAGGTCACCGAACACCTGGTCCACCGGACTGCCGGTGGCGGGGTCGACGATGTTGGTGCCGTTCAGGGCCGTGGGCTGGGGGGTGGGGTGGGCCGGTCCGAAGTTGAAGGTGGTGATGCCGCCTGCTGGTGACACGGTGTTCAGCAGGCCCACCTGCGTGGCCCGGCTGCCCAGCACGGAGGCCGCCACGGACAGCGTCCAGTCGCGCGGCAGCAGCGCCGTCACTTTGCCCAGCACGCTGAAATTGCGCGTCTCAGGCGCCACCTGCAGCTCGGGGTTGGCGGTGAGGCCCAGGTCCTCGCCACCGTAGCGCGTCCAGTCGGAGCTGCCCAGCGCCGGGCGATCGCGCAGCAGCACCGCACCCTGCCGGCGGAAGCCGGCCGACAGGTAGGCCGCCACCCCGTCACGGTCCAGGTCGCCGAAGCCGTGGATGCCCGACACCTTCACCATGCGCCCGTCGCCCCGGGTGGCGCTGCCCGCCTCGGCCTGCAGCGTCGTGCCGGTGTGGCTGCGCTTGAGGATCACGTTCACCACGCCGGCCATCGCGTCGGAGCCGTAGATGGCCGAGGCGCCGTCCTTCAGCACCTCCACGCGCTCCACGGCCTCGACGGGGATGGAGGCGATGTCCACAAAATCGCGCTGGCCGTCGTCCGGCAGCGGATACGACGCCATGCGGTGGCCGTCGATGAGCACCAAGGTGGCACCCACGGTGAGGCCACGCAGCGAGATGCCGCTGCCGCCCGCCCCGAAGGCGCCGGGCGTGGCCTGGCCCAGGGAGCCCATGTTGTTGGCCGACAGGTGCTGCAGCACCTCGCCCAGCGTGCTGTAACCCGTGCGGGCGATGTCCGCCGCGCTGAGGTTCTGCACCGGGCTGGGCGTCTCGGCGCTGGCCCGGCGGATGTTGGAGCCCGTCACCGTCACCCGGGCCAGCGAGGCCTTGTCACCCCCTTCGCCCGCCGCGCCGTCACCCTGGGTCGCCTGGGCCCACAGGGCCGGAGAGAAGCAGGTCAGCAGGGCCGCAGCCAGCGGCAGCAGGGGCGAGCGGGAAGTCTTGTTCACGGCGGGTTCACCTGTGGGGCGGGTTGAGAAAGGACGCGATTCTCGAACCAGCAAGAAGCGCGCCGCACAGAGCATTTGCCCGAGCGTCGGGTTCAGACAACGGCCGGTGACGGCCCGCACTGCTCTGTGGTGGGGAGAGGCCGTCCGGGCAGCACCCGGATCTCGCGGCCGTGGCGCCTTCAGACCCGCAACCGCGGCCGCCGACCGCGCGTCAAGCGCTGGCGATCCAGCCTTCCAACGCATCCACCTGCGGTGGCCAGCCAAAACGCGGCCGCTCCATGGCCCAGGCCGCCTGCAGCAAGGCCAGCACGGCGTCCAGGCTGTCGCCGCTGGCATCGGCCACCAGCTCGTCGCGCTGGGCATGGCTCAGCTTGAGCCGCAGGCCCAGCCGCGTGCGCCCTTGCTCCAGCGCGTCCACCATGTCCTTGCGGGCGATCAGACGTTCGGGCGTCTGTGCAGCCTTGGTGTCGCTCTTGTAGGAGCGCCTGCCGATCAACTCCCGGGCCAGCAGCCCGGGGTAGGCCTCCAGGGCCACCCGGGCCTCATCACCCGCGTGGTGGCCGGGCAGGTGCACGCCGGCGGCCAACAGGCGCGGCACGCCGGCATGCAGCATCCAGGCCACGGGCGGGTTCACCCACTTCATGCTGGGGCTGGCACCGGCCGGGCCGTCGCAGGCGCGGTGGGCGAACTTGGCACCGGCCGGACGCGCATCGCAGAAGGCGGCAAAGCAGTCGCGGATGTGCTCGCGCGGCAAGGCGGCGTAGTGGCCGATCAAGGTGGCGTAATCTGTCGGCCAGCCCAGCTGCTCCACCAGCACCCGAGGCAAACCGAACGGCAAGTCCAGGCCTGCCACCCAGGGGCCGGGCCGGGCCAGCCAGTCGGAAAATTCGTCCAGGCTGTGCAGCGACTGCAAGCCTGCGAGACGCACCACGGCGCCGTGGCGCTGGCCAGCTGCCACGCGGATGGGCTTGGCACGGCGGGGCGCGCTGGTGAAGTCCACCCCAAAAACGTCCTTGGCTGTCATGGGCGGCATTCTGGGCCTCGGCGGTGTCGCAAGACGGCTGGCACCTGCGCTGTCGCACTCCCGTGATCCACACGCCCTACAGTCGGGCCGCATGACGTACCACGCCACCCTCGGTGTCCAGGGCTTTGCCTTCGCAGACCTGCGCGAGCTCATGGCCAAAGCCAGCCCGGAGCGCTCAGGCGATGCGCTGGCCGGGATTGCTGCGGCCAGCGCGGCCGAGCGCGTGGCAGCCCGCCTGGCACTGGCTGACCTCCCCCTGGCGACGTTCTTGCACGAGGCGCTGGTGCCCTACGAGGCCGACGAGATCACGCGGCTCATCCTCGACAGTCACGACGACGACGCCTTCGCGCCCGTGGCCCACCTGACCGTCGGCGCCTTTCGCAACTGGCTGCTGGCCGCCACGCCCGAGGCGCTGCGCGCTGTGGGTCCCGGGCTCACGCCGGAGATGGTGGCCGCCGTGTCCAAGCTGATGCGCAACCAGGACCTGATGCTGGTGGCCAGCCGCTGCCGCGTGGTCACCCGCTTTCGCAACACGCTGGGCCTGCCCGACCACCTCGCCGTGCGCCTGCAGCCCAACCACCCGGGCGACGCACCCGCCGGCATCATGGCCAGCATCGTCGATGGGCTGATGTACGGCGCGGGCGATGCCGTCATCGGCATCAACCCCGTGGGCGACAGCCCGGCCGCGCTGGACCGGCTGCTGCGCCTGCTGGACGAGTTGATCACCGGCCACGGCATCCCCACCCAGTCGTGCGTGCTGACCCACGTGACCAACACCCTGCGCGTGATGGCGCTGGGCGCACCGGTGGACCTGGTGTTCCAGTCCATCGCGGGCACCGAGGCCGCGCAGCGCAGCTTCGGCATCGACCTGGCGCTGCTGGATGAGGCCCACGCGGCGGCCCTGTCGCTGCGGCGCGGGGGTGAGCACGTGATGTATTTCGAGACCGGCCAGGGCAGCGCGCTGTCCGCCAACGCCCACCACGGTGTGGACCAGCAGACGCTGGAGGCCCGCGCCTACGCCGTGGCGCGGCGCTACCAGCCGCTGCTGGTGAACACCGTGGTGGGCTTCATCGGCCCCGAGTACCTGTACGACGGCAAGCAGATCGTCCGCGCCGGGCTGGAGGATCACTTCTGCGGCAAGCTGCTCGGCCTGCCCATGGGCTGCGACATCTGCTACACCAACCATGCCGAGGCCGACTCCGACGACATGGACAACCTGCTCGTGCTGCTGGCCGCCGCCGGCCTCAACTTCATCATGGGCGTGCCCGGCGCCGACGACGTGATGCTGAACTACCAGAGCACCTCCTTCCACGACGCCGCCGTCGCCCGCGAGCTGCTGGGCCTGAAGCGCGCGCCCGAATTCGAGGCTTGGCTGCAAGGCGCCGGCATCACGGGCGCGGACGGCCGGCTGCTGCCCGTCACCTCGCGCCCGGCCCTGCTGGGCAGCGCCCCGGGCCTGCGATGAGCCAAGACCTCACCCCCACCGACGCCTGGGCGGAGCTGCGCCGCCACACGCCGGCACGCATCGCGCTGGGCCGCGCGGGCGCG
>JBBIVU010000201.1:0-6464 GCA_037439585.1 Roseateles sp.
GGATCTCGAAGACCAAGCCGGCGGCAACAGCCGCGGCCACCGCCTGGCGGGGGCACCCTGCCCGCTCGGCGCGCACTACCTGCCGCTGCCCGGCCCGCAGGCGCACGAGGTGAACGAGCTGCTGCACGAGCTGGGCCTCGCGCGGCAGGTGCTGGGCCGCACCGAGTGGGACGAGCGCCACCTCTGCCACAGCCCGCAGGAGCGCCTCTTCATCGACGGCGAATGGCGCGACAGCCTGCTGCCCCCGCCCGAGACACCCGCCGCCCGCGAGCAGTACCGCCGCTTCTCGGCGCTCGTCGCGCAGGCGCAGCGCGAGGTTGGCTTTGCCATGCCCACGCACCGCGCGGGCTGGACGGCGAACCACGCCGCGCTGGACGCCCAGACCTTCGCCACCTGGCTGGACGCGAACGCCCTGACCGACACCCGCCTGCGCTGGTACCTGGACTACTGCTGCCGCGACGACTACGGCGCCGGCGCCACCACCGTGTCCGCCTGGGCCGGCCTGCACTACTTCGCCAGCCGCCACGGCTTCCACGCGCCGGGCGATGAAGCCGCCGAGCGCGAGCCCGTGCTCACCTGGCCCGAGGGCAACGGCTGGCTCAGCGCCCGCATGGCCGAGCCGCTGCGCGAACGCATTCACCTGGGCCGCACCGTGCTGCGCGTGAGCGAGGGCAAGCACGGCGTCGACCTGCTGACCTGGAACGAGGCCGCCGGCGCCCCCGAACGCTGGGCTGCCCGCGCCGTGGTGATGGCCACGCCGCTGTTCATCTCGGCCCGGCTGCTGGCAGCGCCGCCCGATGCGCTGCGCACGCTGAAGCAGGCCCACGCCCCGTGGCTGACCGCCAACCTGAGCCTGCGGGAACGCCTGCTCGACCGCCCAGGCGCACCACCCGCCTGGGACAACGTGCGCTACGGCAGCGAAGCCCTGGGCTACGTGGACGCCCGCCACCAGTCCCTGAACCCAAGCCCGCAGCCCCCGCTGCTGACCGCCTACCTCGCGCTGCCGCTGGCCGAACGCGCCACGCTGCTGAGCGCCCCGTGGACGACCTGGGCCCGCCGCGTCATCGACGAGCTGGCCCACGTTCACCCCGACCTGCCGGACAAGCTGGCGCGCATCGACCTGTGCCGCTTCGGCCACGCCATGAGCATCCCCACCCCAGGCCTGCGCGGCTCGGCCGAACTGGCCGCGCTGAACGCCCAGCGCGGCCGCGCGGTGTTCGCCCACAGCGACCTGGGCGGCTATTCGGTGTTCGAGGAGGCCTACACGGCGGGCGTGGAGGCGACGGCGCGGCTCAGCCTCTGAGCAGTTCCTGCCGGCTGACTTCGGTGGGGGCAAACGCCGCGATCAAGGTGTCCAGCAGAGCCCGCGCCTTGGTGCTGTTGTCTGCGCCGTAGTTGCAGACGTAGACATCCAGCGTCACGCCACCCAACTCGGGCCAGGTGTGCACCGCCAGATGGGATTCGGCGAGCAGCACGACACCGGTGATGCCGCTCTGCCCGTCGGCCGGGCCGAAGCGATGCATCAGCTCGGCCACACCGCTGAGGCTGGCGAGGCCCACGGCGTCATGGCAGGTGCGGGCCAGGTGTGCTGGCTCGGTCATCAACGCCAGCGCGGGGTCGACGCCGCGCAGGTCGGCCGTCAGGTGCAGGCCTTGCACCTCAGCCGCCGCCGAGCCGCCACAGGGCGGCTGACGCTCCCTCGGGGGGCAGCGAACGCGAGTGAGCGTGGGGGCGCATCGTTCAGCCGCCCGTCACGGGCGGGAAAAAAGCCAGCTCGTCACCATCGGCCAGCACGGCAGACTCGGCCGCCATCTTCTGGTTCACCGCCGCGCGCACCGCACGGCCCCGGGCCAGTGCCTCGGCGTGGGCGGCACCGCGCGCCATCAGCGCATCGCGGGCGGCGCCCACGGTGCTGCCGGCAGGCAGCGACAGCGTGTCCGCCTCACCCAGCTTCTCGCGCAGTGCCGCGAAGAAGCGCAGCTTCACCGTGATGGCGCTCATGCCAGCAGCTCCGAGAAGGGGATGAAACGCACCGGGTCGCCCTGCGCAAAGGCGCGGCCGGCGGGGTTGTCCAGCAGGCCATCGGCCCAGAAGGCCGACGTCAGCACGCCACTGCTCTGGTTGCCGAACAGGGCCAGGCCGCTGGCTTCGTCCAGGCGCACGCGCAGGAACTCGCGGCGCTTGTCGGGCTTGGGCCAGTCGAAACCGGCGGGGATGACGTAGCCCCGCGGCGCCAGCCGGACGGCGCCCTGCAACTTCAGCAGGAAGGGGCGCACCAGCACCAGGAAGGTGACGAGGCTGGACACCGGATTGCCCGGCAGGCCGATGAAGTGCGCCTCACCCACCTTGCCGTAGGCGAAGGGCTTGCCGGGCTTGATGGCGATGGCCCACAGGTCCAGTTGGCCCTCGGCCTGCACGGCGGGCTTGAGGTGGTCTTCCTCGCCGACCGACACGCCACCGGACGTGACGATCACGTCCGCCTTCGAGGCCGCCTCGCGCAGCGCGGCGCGGGTCGCGTCGAGCCGGTCGGGCACGATGCCCAGGTCGATCACCTCGCAACCCAGGCCTTCCAGCAGCGCCCGCAGCGTGAAGCGGTTGGAGTTGTAGATGGCGCCCGGGGGCAACGGCTGGCCGGGCATGACGAGTTCATCGCCCGTGGAGAACAGCGCCACGCGGGGGCGGCGGGTGACGGTCAACTCGGCTGCACCGGCCGTGGCGGCCAGACCCAGGGCGACGGCGTCCAGCCGCGTACCGGCCGGCAGCACCACGCTGCCTGTCTTCACGTCTTCGCCGCGCAGGCGCACGTGCTGGCCGGGCTTGACCGGCTGCGTGACGCGCACGCGGCCGTCGACCAGCTCGGTGTGCTCCTGCATGACGACGGTGTCGGCACCCGGCGGCACCTGGGCGCCGGTGAAGATGCGCGCCGCTTCGCCGGCCGCCAGCGGCTGTGCCACGCTGCCGGCTGGGATGCGCTGGGTGACCGGCAGCGCACCGCCCACGTCGGCGGCGCGCAGCGCGTAGCCGTCCATGGCCGAGTTGTCGGCCGGGGGCACGTCCACGGGGGAGATCAGGTCCGCCGCCAGCACCCGACCGCGTGCGGCCGTGGTGGGCAGGGTCTCGGCTTCAGCGAGCGGCTGGACCTGCGCCAGCAGCGTGGCCAGCGCGTCGTCCAGCGGGGTCAGGGCAGGTTTCTTCGGGGCTTCAGACATAGGCGTGAATGTAGGCCTTCACCTGGCCCACGTCGGCCGGCATGACCTTCACACGCTTGGGCAGTTGCTCGATGCCTTCCAAGCCCGCCGGGCGCGGCGGCTCAATGCCCAGCGCCTCGTGGATGGTGGCGGCGAACTTGGCCGGCAGCGCCGTTTCCAGAACCAGCATGGTCACGTCGGGGTGGCGCACTTCCAGCGCCACCTTGAGGCCGTCGGCCGTGTGCGGGTCGATGACCACGCCGTGCTCGGCATGGCAGCGGCGGATGGTGGCCACCCGGTCGGCATGCGTGCTGCGGCCAGACACGAACCCGAAGCCGGCGATGGCCGCCTGCTCTTCGGCGCCCAGCACGAAGCGGCTGGCGCTGAAGTACTGCTTCACGCGGGCGCCGTCGCGGCCCAGAAGGTCGAACACGAAGCGCTCGAAGTTGCTGGCCTTGGAGATGTCCATGGACGGGCTGGAGGTCTCGTGCGTGTCCGCCGTGCCGCGCGGCCGGTAGGCGCCGGTGCGGAAGAACTCGTCGAGCACGTCGTTCTCGTTGGTGGCCACCACCAGCTTGGCGATCGGCAGGCCCATCTGGCGCGCCACGTGGCCGGCGCAGACGTTGCCGAAGTTGCCCGAGGGCACCGTGAAGCTGACCTGCTCGGCGTTCGTCTTGGTGGCCTGGAAGTAGCCGGCGAAGTAGTACACCACCTGGGCCAGCAACCGCGCCCAGTTGATGCTGTTCACGGTGCCGATGCGGTGCTCGCGCTTGAACGCCAAATCATTGGACACGGCCTTGACGATGTCCTGGCAGTCGTCGAACACGCCAGCGACGGCGATGTTGTGGATGTTGGCGTCCTGCAGGCTGAACATCTGCGCCTGCTGGAAGGGGCTCATGCGGCCCTCGGGGCTGAGCATGAAGACGTTGACGCCCTTTTTGCCGCGCATGGCGTATTCGGCCGCGCTGCCGGTGTCGCCCGAGGTGGCACCCAGGATGTTCAGCGTCTCGCCGCGGCGG
Organism: Roseateles sp.; assembly: GCA_037439585.1. Lineage (GTDB taxonomy): Bacteria > Pseudomonadota > Gammaproteobacteria > Burkholderiales > Burkholderiaceae_C > Pelomonas. The sequence goes on from JBBIVU010000201.1 coordinate 4,208, forward strand.
CCCAGTTCGTACTCGAACAGGGCGCCCAGCAACTGCATGGCCATGTCCTTGAAGGCCAGCGTGGGGCCATTGGACAGGCCTTCCAGCGCCAGGCGGTCGCCCAGCCAGGTCAGCGGGGTGATTTCCTTCGTGCCGAACACCTGCTCGGTGTAGACCTTGCGCGTGATGGCATGCAGGTCGTCGGCCGGGATGTCGTCGATGTAGAGCGACAGGATCTCGAAGGCGAGGTCCGCGTAGGCCAGGCCGCGCCAGCGGGTCAGCGCGGCGTCGTCGACCTTCGGGTAGGTCTTGGGCAGGTAGAGGCCGCCGTCCGGCGCCAGGCCTTCGAGCAGGATGTCGGAGAAGCCGCGTTCGGTCTGGTCGCCGCGAGTCGAGATGTACTTCATGGTGCTTTCGCCGCGAGCAACAAGCTCGTGGCATGGAACGGATTGATCAAGCGGCAGCCGTGGAACCGGCTTTGCCGGGCCACTGGCTGCGCACCCTCGAGGGGGAAGCGCGAAGCGCTTCGGGGGTGGGCCATCGCTTCAGGCGAGTTCTTCTTTGCGGAGCTTGACGATCGGGGCGAGCACAGTGGACAGCGCCTGCATCTTGGCCAGCGCGTTGTTCATGCGGCCTTCAACGGTGTCGTGCGTCAGGATGATGAGGTCGGTCTGGTGCTCGCCATCGGCGGACTCACGCTGCAGCACGGCGTCGATGGAGATGTCGCTCTCGGCCAGGATGGTGGTGATGCGCGACAGCACGCCCGGCTGGTCGGCCACGACCAGGCGCAGGTAGAAGGCCGTCTGCACCTCGGCCATGCCCAGGATGGGCGTGTCGCTGATGGCGTCGGGCTGGAAGGCCAGGTGCGGCACGCGGTGATCCGGGTCGGCGGTGGCCAGGCGCGTCACGTCCACCAGGTCGGCCACCACGGCCGAGGCCGTGGGTTCGGCGCCCGCACCCTTGCCGTAGTACAGCGTGGTGCCCACGGCGTCGGCCTGCACGACGACGGCGTTCATCGCGCCTTCGACGTTGGCGATCAGCCGGCTGGACGGGATCAGCGTCGGGTGCACGCGCAGCTCGATGCCGTTGTCACGGCGGCGCGTGATGCCCAGCAGCTTGATGCGGTAGCCCAGTTGCTCGGCGTACTTGATGTCCGTCGCCTGCAGGGCGCTGATGCCCTCCACGTGGGCCTTCACGAACTGCACCGGCACGCCGAAGGCGATGGCGCTCATGAGCGTGAGCTTGTGGGCGGCGTCCACGCCTTCGATGTCGAAGGTGGGGTCGGTCTCGGCGTAGCCCAGGCGCTGGGCTTCCTTCAGCACGGTGGCGAAATCCAGGCCCTTGCCCCGCATCTCCGACAGGATGAAGTTGGTGGTGCCGTTGATGATGCCGGCGATCCACTCGATGCGGTTGGCCGTCAGGCCTTCGCGCAACGCCTTGATGATGGGGATGCCACCGGCCACAGCCGCCTCGAAGGCCACGACCACGCCCTTCTCGCGCGCCGCCGCAAAGATTTCGGTGCCATGCAGCGCCAGCAGGGCCTTGTTGGCCGTGACCACGTGCTTGCCGTTGGCAATCGCCTGCAGCACCAGCGTGCGCGCGGGCTCGATGCCGCCGATCAGCTCGACGACGATGTCGATCGCCGGGTTGTTGACCAGCTGCTGCGCATCACCCGTGCAGGGCACGGCGTCGCCGACGATGGCCTGGTAGGCCTTGGCACGCTCGGGGTTGCGGGCCGCCACCATGGCCACCTCGATGCCCCGGCCTGCGCGCCCGCGAATCTCGGTCTGGTTGCGCTGCAGGACGTTGAAGGTGCCGGCACCGACGGTGCCGAGGCCGATCAGGCCAACTTGGATGGGCTTCATGGAAACTCTCGATCAGTTGAGGACAGAGCTACTCGCTGCGCTCGGGCGGTCTGTCCCGCAAGTCTAGAAACGCTCTCAGCGACAGGAAAAACAATCAGGCGAAGTGGCGGCGGCGGTAGCCGGCCAGGAAATGGTCGATGCGGCCGATGGCTTCACGCAGGTCATCCACATTGGGCAGGAAGACCAGGCGGAAGTGGTCGTGCTCGGGCCAGTTGAAGCCGGTGCCCTGGACGATGAGCACCTTTTCCTCGGCCAGCAGCTCGTAGGCGAACTGCTGGTCGTCGGCGATGGGGTACATCTTGGGGTCCAGGCGCGGGAACATGTACAGCGCGGCCTTGGGCTTGACGACGCTGACACCCGGGATCTGCGTCAGCAGTTCGTAGGCGAGGTCGCGCTGGTGGCACAGGCGGCCG
>JBBIVU010000202.1:0-6445 GCA_037439585.1 Roseateles sp.
ACTTCGCGTTCACTCCCATTGCCCATGAGATGGATGCCTGGCAGGACATGAAGCAGCGCGGTGTGGCCCGGCCCACGCAGGGCTTCGTGGCCATCCACATGCCCAAGAACACCGGTGCCGGCTTCGTCATCGGCATGCTGTCCACGGCCATGGGCTTTGCGCTGATCTGGCACATGTGGTTGATTGCTGGCCTGGCCTTTGCAGCCACCGTCATCGCTGCCATCGTGCACACCTTCAACTACCACCGCGACTACCACATCCCGGCCGACGTGGTGACCCGCACCGAGGACGAGCGCACCCGTGCCCTCGAGGCTGTCGGTTCGGCCGCCTGACCGGGAGATCCTGACATGACTGCACACGTTGCCACCCACGTGAACGGCGCACCGGTCTATTACGACCACCGCGGCGAGTACCACCCGCCCAACAGCACCATGCTGGGCTTCTGGCTCTACCTGATGAGCGACTGCCTCATCTTCGCCGTGCTGTTCGCCGTTTACGCCGTGCTGGGCCGCTCCTACGCGGCCGGCCCGTCGGGCGCCGACCTGTTCGACCTGCCGCTGGTGGCCGTCAACACCGGCCTGCTGCTGTTCTCGTCCATCACCTACGGCTTCGCGATGATCGCGATGCAGGCCCGCAAGAAGGGTCAACTGCTGGCGTGGCTGGCCATCACCGGCCTGTTCGGCCTGGGCTTCCTGGGCATCGAGCTGTTCGAGTTCCACCACCTCATCCACGAGGAAGCCGGCCCCGGACGCAGCGCCTTCCTGTCCAGCTTCTTCACGCTGGTGGGCACGCACGGCCTGCACGTCACCTTCGGCTGCATCTGGCTGGTCACGCTGATGTTCCAGGTGAACAAGCTGGGCCTCACGCCCGCCAATCGCCGCCGCCTGATGTGCCTGTCGATGTTCTGGCACTTCCTGGACGTCGTGTGGATCGGCGTCTTCACCTTTGTCTACCTCATGGGGGTGCTGTGATGGCCGGCCATGCACACGATTCGCACGGTCACGACGACCACCTGGACGGCGAAGAAGACTTCCACGTCAGCTACAAGGGCTACGCCACCGGCTTCATCTTGTCCGTCATCCTGACCGCCATCCCTTTCTGGCTGGTGATGGGCAAAGTGCTGCCGAGCCCCAAGATGACCGGCCTGGTCATCCTGGCCTTTGCTGCAGTGCAGATGGTGGTGCACATGGTGTACTTCCTGCACATGAACGCCAAGGTCGAGGGCGGCTGGTCCATGCTGGCCCTGCTGTTCACGGTGGCCCTCGTTGTCATCATGTTGTCGGGATCGGTCTGGGTCATGTATCACATGAATGCCAACATGATGCCGGTGCCCGATCCGGCCGCCATGCGCAACATGCCCTGAGGGCGATTCGCCCATGAACCGCGCTGCGCGTATCGCCCTGATCGTTGCTGCGGCGCTCGCCAGCGTAGGTTTCATCGGGCTGGCGGCCTGGCAGCTTCAGCGCCTGGCCTGGAAAGAAGACCTGATCGCCCGTATCGAGCGGCAGGCGCACGCCGAGCCGGCGTCGCCGCCGTCGGCTCAGATCGGCAAGGACGACGAATATCGGCGCCTGCGACTGCGTGGCCGCTTCGAGCCGCAGGAGGTGCTGGTCCAGGCCACCACTGCGCTGGGTGGCGGGCACTGGGTCATGGCGGCGCTGCGGCTGGACGATGGCCGCGCCGTGCTGGTCAACCGGGGCTTCGTGCCGCCCGAGCGGCAGGCGCCGGCGCAGCATGCCGCGCCCTCCGACACGGTGGACTTGGTCGGCCTGCTGCGCCTTACAGAAATTGGGGGAGGGCCGCTGCGTGCGAACGTGCCAGCCCAGGGGCGCTGGTACTCGCGTGACGTGGCAGGCATTGCCGCCCAACTGGACTTGAAGGGGCCGGTGGCCCCGTTCTTCGTGGACGAGGCGGTTGACGCTGCCCAGCCGCACCGTTGGCCGCGCCCGGGCCTGACCGTGCTTCACTTCGCCAACAATCACGCCGTCTACGCCATCACTTGGCTGGCGCTCGCGGCCATGGCCGCAGCCGCGGTCGGCTACCTGGTCCGCGAGGAGCGCCGGCGCCCTTCGCCGTGAACACCCCACCCCAGTCCCTCACAGCCAATTCCGCAGCCGAAGCCGTGGCAGTGGCGCCTGAGCGCCGCGCTGGCCGAGCCAACCTGCGCCAGCTCATCGAGCTGCGCTGGCTTGCCGTGGGTGGCCAGTTGGCCACCGTGCTCGTCGTGCATGCGGCGCTGGGCATCACCTTGCCTTGGGCCGAGATGCTGAGCCTGCTGGGCATCTTGGGGGCGTTCAATCTCTTCAGCCTGTGGCGCAACCGCTTGGCACAGCCGGTGTCCCAACTGGAGCTCTGCGTGGCGCTGTTGGTGGACGTGGGCGTGCTGACCGGCCAGCTCTACCTCGCGGGTGGCAGCGACAACCCCTTCATCTACCTTTACCTGCTGCAGGTGGCCGTGGCCTCGGTGCTGCTGCGGCCTGCCTACCTGTGGGCTGTGGTGCTCAGCGCCGTGTCGGGCTTTGTTGCGCTGATGCAGTGGCACCGCCCATTGGTGCTGGACGCGTTCATGCCCACCTCTCTGTCGCCCAACTACCTGGGTGGCCTGCTGCTGTGTTTCCTGCTGAACGTGGGCCTGCTCAGCATCTTCATCGTGCGCATCAACCGCAACCTGCGCCAGCGTGATGCTGAACTGGCCGACCTGCAGCAGCGTGCCGCCGAGGAGGTGCACATCGTGCGCATGGGCCTGCTGGCCAGCGGTGCCGCGCATGAACTGGGCACGCCGCTGGCCACGCTCAGCGTCATCCTGGGCGACTGGGCCCACATGGCACCTTTCGCCGGCGAACCCGAGCTGCGCGAGGAGATCGAGGAGATGCAAAAGCAGATCCTGCGGTGCAAGGCCATCGTCACCGGCATCCTGATGTCTGCCGGCGAAATGCGCGGCGAAGCCCCCGAGCTCACGAGCCTGCAGGCCTTTGTGCAACGCCTGGCCAACCGTTGGCGCAGTGCCCACCCGCAGGCGCAGCTGGCCTTGCGCTGTGAGGCCTTGCCTCAGATCGAGATCATCTCGGACACCGCCTTGCAGCAGGTGGTGGCCAACCTGCTGGACAACGCCAGCGAGGCAGCGCCCGGCACCGCACTCACGCTGGTGGCGGCTTGCCCGGACGCTGACACCCTCTCGCTCAGCGTGCTGGACGATGGTCCGGGCTTCAGTGCCGGCATGTTGGAGCACTTCGGCAACCCTTACCAGAGCAGCAAGGGCCAGCCCGGGCGTGGCATGGGCCTGTTCCTGTCCGTCAACGTGGCGCGCACGCTGGGTGGACGGCTGGAAGCGCGCAACCGGCTGAGCGGCGGTGCCGAAGTCGTCCTCACGCTGCCCCTGGCCTCGTTGCTGCCCCGAGAATCTCGCCCCGATGCCCACGCCCGCTGAAGAAGACCGTTTCTTGCTGATCGTCGAGGACGACGACAGCTTCGCCCGCACGCTGGCCCGCTCCTTCGAGCGTCGCGGCTGGCGCGTGCTGCGTGCCACCGGCCTGGACGACATGAAGACGCTGCTGGATGCGCTGCCCGAGGATGAAGAGCTGGGCCACGCCGTGGTGGATCTCAAGCTGGCCAGCGGTGCGTCGGGCCTGGCCTGTGTACAACACCTGCACGGCTGGGATCCGGAGGTCCTCATCGTTGTGCTCACCGGCTACGCCAGCATCGCCACCGCCGTGGAAGCCATCAAGCTGGGCGCCTGCCACTACCTCGCCAAACCGGCCAACACCGATGACATCGAGGCCGCCTTCGCCCGCCGGCAAGGCGATGCGGATGTGGAGCTGACCGAGCGCCAGACGGCGTCCATCAAGACACTGGAGTGGGAGCGCATCCACGAGGTCCTGGCCGAGACCGACTTCAACATCAGCGAGACTGCGCGTCGTCTGGGCATGCACCGGCGCACGTTGGCCCGCAAGCTGGAGAAGCAGCGGATCAAGTAGCGAGTTGGTCCAGCAGCTGGTAGCTATGCCGCCGCAGCGCGTGGCTGTGCACCGCGCAGGCTACGATGAACTCATCGGCACCGGTGCGTGTGGCCGTTGCTTCCAGCCCGGCACGCACTGTGTCGGCCGATCCCACGACGGACTCTCTCAACATGCGCAGCACCTGCGCTTGCTCGGCCGGCGCCCACAGTGCCTCCATGCTCGCCACGGGCGCGGGCAGCGTGCCACGTCGGCCGCGCACCATGCCCAGGAAACGTTGCTGGATGGAGGTGAACAGGTACTGCGCCTCCTCATCCGATGCAGCCACGATGACGTTCAGACCCACCGCGACATACGGCTTCGGATAGCGTGTGCTGGGGCGGTAGGTGTTGCGGTAAATCTGCAGCGCCTGCATCAGCATCTCCGGCGCGAAGTGCGAGGCAAAGGCGAACGGCAGTCCCAGGTAGGCTGCCAGTTGCGCGCCGTACAGGCTGGAGCCAAGCAGCCAGATCGGCACCTCCGTGCCCTGGCCTGGCACGGCCCGCACGGGCGCTTCGGCAGCAGCAGGCGCGAGGTAAGCCTGCAGTTCCAGCACGTCGTTGGGGAAGGCGTCCTCGCCTGCACTCTCCAGGCTGCGCCGCAGCGCGCGCATGGTGGGGCGGTCGGTGCCGGGCGCGCGGCCCAGGCCCAGGTCGATGCGGCCAGGAAAGAGTTCGGCCAGCGTGCCGAACTGCTCGGCGATCGTCAGCGGCGCATGGTTGGGCAGCATGATGCCGCCAGCGCCCACGCGGATGCGCGAGGTGGCTGCAGCCAGTTGACCAACCAGCACGGCCGTGGCTGAACTCGCCACGCCCTCCATGTTGTGATGTTCGGCCACCCAGTAACGGCGGTAGCCCAGCCCGTCGGCCAGCTTCACGAGGTCGAGGCTGTTGAGCAGCGCCTGGCGGGTGGAGTCACCTTCGACGACGGGCGCAAGATCAAGGATGGACAGTGGGGGCAGTGTGGACATGGGTGCCATCTTGCCGAGGCGCGCTTGGCCCTGTCAGCATGAGGAATTACGGCCTGGCTTCTGCGGTGGTCCCTTGCATGTGAGCATCTCGGGGGCGTCACCGAAGGGCCCTTGCTGTGCCTCGCTACTGCTTGCGCAGAAGGCCTGTTCCCTGGAAAGGGCCGGACTCAGCAAGGGCAACGAAGCATCCCTGACGCTGCGTCACGTGAGTCGCCGCACCATGTCCCTGCAGTGGGCGAGGGTCAAGGTATGTCTTGACGGAATGATCTTGGCGGGGTGGTGAATGCACGTATTGCTGATTTTGTAGGAGCGGTCAGGGACTCGGGCGAGCGGTGCCTTGGTTCTTTCAATCTGGCGGTTTGATCTTGCGTTTGTTGAAGAACCTGTGCTAGAGTGGGGGGCTTCGCTGATTGCAAAGCGCTGCGTTGGTGACAACGCGATGCGGGATGGAGTTGGCGGGGCGGACTTGAGGGTCTGCGGCAGGTTTTGGGGTTCGTTGGGTGCTGTGGGGTTCTGAAAAGAATTTCCGAAAGTACTTGACGGCGCTGCGAAAGCGGATCAAAATCTTGCCTCTTTGCTGCTGACGGCTGTTGCAAAAGCGAGTTGTTGGATGGCGAAGTAAGTGGTTTGAGTATCTAGAAATTAATTTTCAAAATACTTGACGACGAAGCAAAAGGCAGATTAGAATCTCGCTTCTTTGCTGCTGACAAGCAAGTCGGCGGCGCAACAAAGCAAATGCTGATGTTGCGATGTTCTTTAATAATTAACAGCCGATAAGCGTGGGCGTTTGAGGCGAAGTGATGTTGTCGGGTAACCGATGACGGTCCTTCGGACTTTAAACGCTCACGGATAGAGAATGAAGCTATGCAAATAGTCTTTGTTCGATTCCGTTGAGTAAATCAAGATCGAACTGTAGAGTTTGATCCTGGCTCAGATTGAACGCTGGCGGCATGCCTTACACATGCAAGTCGAACGGTAACAGGTTAAGCTGACGAGTGGCGAACGGGTGAGTAATGTATCGGAACGTGCCCAGTCGTGGGGGATAACTGCTCGAAAGAGCAGCTAATACCGCATACGACCTGAGGGTGAAAGCGGGGGATCGCAAGACCTCGCGCGATTGGAGCGGCCGATATCAGATTAGGTAGTTGGTGGGGTAAAGGCTCACCAAGCCGACGATCTGTAGCTGGTCTGAGAGGACGACCAGCCACACTGGGACTGAGACACGGCCCAGACTCCTACGGGAGGCAGCAGTGGGGAATTTTGGACAATGGGCGCAAGCCTGATCCAGCCATGCCGCGTGCGGGAAGAAGGCCTTCGGGTTGTAAACCGCTTTTGTCAGGGAAGAAATCCTTTGGGTTAATACCTCGGAGGGATGACGGTACCTGAAGAATAAGCACCGGCTAACTACGTGCCAGCAGCCGCGGTAATACGTAGGGTGCAAGCGTTAATCGGAATTACTGGGCGTAAAGCGTGCGCAGGCGGT
>JBBIVU010000203.1:0-6358 GCA_037439585.1 Roseateles sp.
AGGCCACGATGCGCCAGTCGCTGCACACCCGCAACAGTTCGCCCCGCTGCAGCAGGAAGTCGGGACGTGAGGGCCGGCCGATGGCCTGCTGGCCGTCTGCAAAGGTTTCCCAGATCAGCCAGCCGCCGGGTTTGACGGCCGCCTTGATGGTGTCGAACAGCGGGCGCCACAGGTAGTTGCAGACAACGACGAGATCGAAGCGCTGCCCGGCCAGCGGCCAGGCGCCATTCTCGATGTCGGCGTTGGCGATCGTTGCGTGGTTTTGGAGCGGGGCCGTGGCAGCCGCGTCACGGTCGACGCCGGTGACCTGCCAGCCGATTTGGGCCAGCCAGATGAGGTTGCGGCCCGAGCCGCAGGCCACGTCCAGGGCGGTGCCGGGGCTGTGCGGGGCGAAGCGCTGGAGCCAGAGGGACGGCGTGCCAGTCATCCGAAACAGCCCCAGATCTGCTCGCTGAGCTGGATCATCACCGTCGGATGTCTGTAGGCCAGCACGGTGGCGGCCAGCACCAGCGCAGCCAGAACGGGCAAGGCCCAGCGACGCAGCTTCATGCCGGTTGCGGCCGTGCCCGGCGTGGGATGGCCGTTTCGCGCACCGGCAGGTTGGCCAGCATGGCCATCACGCCCAGGGCCACGGCCAGCCACCAGACCACGTCATAGCTGCCGGTGGCGTCGTAGAGCTTGCCACCGAGCCAGACGCCCAGGAAGCTGCCGATCTGATGGCTCATGAAGACGAAGCCACTCAACATGGAGAGGTGCTGGGCGCCGAAGATCTGTGCAACGACGGCGTTGGTCGGCGGCACGGTGGACAGCCACAGGAAGCCGATGACGGCAGCAAACACATAGACGCTGAGCGGTGTCAGCGGCACCGAGATGAACGTGATGATGGCCACCGCGCGCAGGCCATAGATGGCCGACAGCAGGTAGCGTTTGGGGAAGCGCTGACCCAGCAGGCCGGCGGTGAAGGTGCCGAAAATGTTGAACAGCCCGATCAGCATCAGCGCACCCGTGGACACCCCCAGCCCCAAGCCGTGGTCCTTCAGGTAGCTGGGCAGGTGCACACCGATGAAGACGACCTGAAAGCCGCAGACGAAGTAGCCCAGCATCAGCAACTGGAAGCTGCGATAGCCGAAGGCCTCGCGCAGGGCTTGGGTGATGCTCTGGTGGCTCGTGGCGGCGCTGGTGGCCTGACGCTCCCGGATGCCCAGGGCCAGCGGCACGATGAGCAGGGCGGTGCCTGCGAGCAGAAAGAGTGCGCCTTGCCAGCCCAGTTGGCTGATCAACCAGGTCTCGGCCGGGATCATGACGAACTGGCCGAACGAGCCCGCCGCCGCTGCCACACCGAAGGCCCACGAGCGTTTCTCTGGCGACACGGTGCGGCCCAGCACGCCGTAGATGACGGCGTAGGTCGAGCCCGATTGGGCCACGCCGATGACGATGCCTGTGCTCAGCGTGAAGGTGAGCGGGTGGGCAGACACGGCCATCAGCAGCAGGCCCAGTGCGTAGAGCAGGCCGCCCGCCACCAGCACCTTCCAGGCGCCGAAACGGTCGGCCAGCATGCCGGCGATGGGGCCGGCGGCACCCCAGGCGAGGTTCTGCACCGCCATGGCGAAGGAGAAGGTCTCTCGCGTCCAGCCACGTTCCGTGATGATGGGCTGAAGCCAGAAGCCGAAGCCGTGGCGTATGCCCATGGACAGGGTGACGATGAGGGCACCGCACAGCAGCACCTGCTGCACGGACAGGCCTGAGGCGGTGGGACGGGGCGTGTTCATGCCGTCACTGTAATCAGCGTGCCTTGGCCTTGGTTGTCGCCTTGGTTTGCGCCTTGGCGGTCGACGTTCTGGTCGAGGCCTTGGTCGCGGTCTTCGCCAGGGGGGCCTTCTTCCGGGCCGAGCTTTTGGGTGCGTCGGCTGTGGAGGCGCTGGCCTGTGAGCTGGACGTTGCCACGGCGGCCAGCCGGGTGAGCAGGCGGCCCTGCTTCACCCGCAGCATGGGCATGTCCACCTGGGTCAGGTCGGCAAGGGGGTCACCGCCCAGCACGAGGAAGCTGGCCTCGCAACCGGGCTCGAAGCAGCCCAGCTTGCGGCTGGGAAAGAGGGCGCGTGGGGTGGCGATGGTGGCCAACCGCAGCAGGGTGGTGCGGTCCATGCCCAGCGCATTCAGCGCATGCAGTTCAGCGCGCGCGGTGCCGATGAAAACGTCCGATCCCAACAGCAAGGGCACGCCGGCCGCCTGCAGGCGGGCAAGGTTGGCCCGCTGCACGTCGCGCAGGGCGGCCAGCGAGGCCTCGTCGACCTTGAAGAGCGCCGTGGCAGCCGTGGTGGTGATGACGGCCGTGTGCTGGCGCGCGGCCTGGGCGGCGGCGGCTTCGGAGAGGGCGAAGCGCTCGGGCGCCTCGTCCAGCGTGTTGGCGTAGCCGGGCAGGTGGGCGATGACGTCCACGCCGGCGGCCAGTGCGGCGTCGAAATCGGCAGCGGTCTCGACGTGGGCGACGACGCGGCGGCCATCGGCATGGGCGAGGCGGGTCAGCGCGGCGGCCGATTCCGGCGTGAGGCCCAGGCGGCCGAAGTGCTCGGTGTGCTGGCGGAGCTCGGGCCGCTCGCTGTGGGCCAGCACCAGCCGCAGCCAGGCGCCGCCGCGTGCCTTGATGGCGGGCCACTGCTGCACGGCCTGCTCGGGGCTGTCCACCAGCACGATCTGCTGCTGCGCGGCAGCCGCTTCGGCCGTGGGTTCGGGCAGCACGGCAGCCAGCGGGTAGCCGTCGCTGGAGGTGATGCAGGCGGTGACGAAGCTGACGTCCGGTGCCGCCGGCGTGGCGGCCAGCGGCCGCACCTCGGCCACGCCCGCCGGGTCACCGCACAGCATGGCGGCGTAGAACACGCCTTCGTCGATGTACTTGTCGGCGAACTGGCCCCAGCCCCAGGCCGTCTGCAGGTTGTGGTTGTGCGCCTCGGCCAGCGGGTTGATGAGCACCTGGCCGCGCAGGTCCATCTTGCGGTTGACCTTGGGCGGCTTCTTGGCGACGAAGACGCCGTTCTCGACGTACAGGTTGCCGTGCTGGATCTGGCGGCCGTCGAACCAGCGGGCGTTTTTCAGCTCCCAGGACAGCGGCGCGCTGGCCTGGTAAGGCGGTTGGGGTGATGGGGTCTGGGCCTGTGAAAAAATACAGGACATCAGCAGACAGGCGATCAGGATTCTCAAGCGGCGTCACTCGGTGGCGTTCGACCCCCAGGGGGCCGCGAATCCTAGCCTTCTTAGAATCCCGCCCCTATGTCCAGCCGCCCGACTTCCGCTCCCGCACCCGTGCCCGCCGCTTCCCCCACTGCTTATGGCGAGGCCTCCATCCGTGTCCTGAAGGGCCTGGAGCCTGTCAAGCAGCGCCCGGGCATGTACACCCGCACCGAGAACCCGCTGCACTGCATCCAGGAGGTCATCGACAACGCGGCCGACGAAGCGCTGGGCGGCTTCGGCAAGCGCATCGACGTGACCCTGCACGCGGACGGTTCCGTTTCGGTGGCAGACGACGGCCGCGGCATCCCCTTCGGCCTGCACCCCGAGGAAGGCGTGCCGGTGGTGGAGATCGTCTTCACGCGGCTGCATGCCGGCGGCAAGTTCGACAAGGGTTCGGGCGGTGCCTACAGCTTCTCGGGCGGCCTGCACGGGGTGGGCGTGTCGGTGACGAACGCGCTGGCCAAGCGGCTGGAGGTGGCCGTCTGGCGCGAGAAGCAGGTGGCCGGCATCGCCTTCGAGCACGGCGACGTGGTTCAGCAGGTGGCCTCGCGCCCCGCCACCAGCGGCGACCGCAAGCAAGGCACGACGGTGCGCGTCTGGCCGGACGCCAAGTACTTCGAGAGCGCCGAGCTGCCCAAGCACGAGCTGGTGCACCTGCTGCGCTCCAAGGCGGTGCTGATGCCTGGCGTCACCGTCACGCTGCGCATCGAGAAAACCGGTGAGGCGACGACCTGGCTCTACAAGGCCGGCCTGCGCGACTACCTGGCGCAGTCCCTGGCCGCCGACCCGCTGATCCCGCTGTTTGAAGGCGAGGGCTTTGCTGGGGCCGGCGAGAGCGAGAACTTTGCCGAGGGCGAGGGCGCCGCCTGGTGCGTGGCCTTCACGGAGGACGGCGCACCGCTGCGCGAGAGCTACGTGAATCTGATCCCCACGGTGGCCGGTGGCACGCACGAGTCGGGCCTGAAGGACGGCCTGTTCGGGGCCGTGAAGGGCTTCATCGAGATGCATTCGCTGCTGCCCAAGGGCGTGAAGCTGATGCCCGACGACGTGTTCTCGCGCGCCAGCTTCGTGCTGAGCGCCAAGGTGCTGGACCCGCAGTTCCAGGGCCAGACCAAGGAGCGCCTGAACTCGCGCGACGCGCTGCGCCTGGTTTCTGCCTACGTGAAGCCGGCGCTGGAGCTGTGGCTGAACCAGCATGTGGAGCACGGCAAGAAGCTGGCCGAGCTGGTCATCAAGCAAGCCCAGACCCGCCAGCGCGCCAGCCAGAAGGTGGAAAAGCGCAAGGGCTCCGGCGTGGCCGTGCTGCCCGGCAAGCTGACCGACTGCGAAAGCCGCGACCTGCTGCACAACGAGGTGTTTCTGGTGGAGGGCGACTCGGCCGGCGGCAGCGCCAAGATGGGCCGCGACAAGGAAACCCAGGCCATCCTGCCCTTGCGCGGCAAGGTGCTGAACTCCTGGGAGGTCGAGCGCGACCTGCTGTTCAAGAACAACGAGATCCACGACATCTCGGTGGCGCTGGGCGTGGACCCGCACGGCCCGAACGACACGCCGGATTTGAGCGGCCTCCGCTACGGCAAGGTCTGCATCCTGTCGGACGCGGACGTGGACGGCTCGCACATCCAGGTGCTGCTGCTCACGCTGTTCTTCCGCCACTTCCCCAAGCTGGTCGAGACGGGCCATGTCTTCGTTGCGCGTCCGCCGCTGTATCGTGTGGATGCGCTGGCTCGCGGCAAGAAGCCGGCCGCCAAGTTCTATGCGCTGGACGACGGCGAGCTGACCGCCACTCTGGACAAGCTGCGCAAGGAGGGCGCCCGCGAGGGCTCATGGAGCATCAGCCGCTTCAAGGGCCTGGGCGAGATGAGCGCCGAGCAGCTGTGGGACACGACGCTGAACCCCGAGACGCGGCGCTTGTCACGCGTGGGCTATGGCCAGCTGGATTTCGGTGCCACCGCAGACGCCTTCAACAAGCTGATGGGCAAGGGCGAGGCCGCGTCACGCCGCGAGTTGATGGAGCTGCATGGTGACGCGGTGGAGATCGACATTTGATGGTGTGGATATACAATTTCATTCATGTATATCTTTTGGGGCGCGCCATGAAAGTGTCGAAATGGGGCAACAGCCTGGCGGTCCGCCTGCCTGCGGCGGTGGTTGAGGCCATGAACCTGCACGAGGGCGACGAGATCGCCATCGAGGTGATTGGCGAGCGCCAGCTGCAAGTGGGCAAGGTACCGACAACCGAAGACCTGCTGGCGCGCCTGCGGAAATACCGCGGCTGCCTGCCTGAAGGCTTCAAGTTCGATCGCATGGAAGCCAATGCCCGCGACTGAGTTGCGTGACGCTCGCACGGTGTACTCCGCGCCGCGCGCCTTCGTTGACACGAACGTGCTGATTTACGCGCTGGACAGCGACCCGCAGCGCAGCGGGCGAGCCGAGCAACTGTTGATGCAGCGGCCCTTCATCAGCGTGCAGGCGCTCAACGAGGTGGTGAACGTGCTGCGCCGTAAGCGCATGCTGGATTGGAATGCCATCACCGACGTTGCTGCTCAGCTCGCCTCCTTGTGCGAAGTGGTCGGCCAGACACTCGAAACCCATCAACAGGCACTGGCTTTGATGTCGCGCTATTCGCTCGCCTGGTGGGATGCCCTGATGCTGGCTGCCGCCCTGCACACCGCAGCGGAAACCTTCTTCAGCGAAGACCTGCAAGACGGCTTGCTGGTGCAGGGCCGCCTGCGGATCCGCAACCCGTTCGCCGGATGAGCTCGCTGCGCCTGCGCCCCACCATGCTGTCCGACCTCGACTGGGTGGTCTCGGTCGAGCGTGATGCTGCGAACCTGCCGTTCATCACGCCCTGGGAGCGGCCGCAGCATGAAGGCGCGATCCGGTTTCCCGATTCACGCCACTTCGTGCTGGAGGAGGGTGACCGGCTCGAACGCATCGGCTTTGTCATCCTCCAGGGCTGCCGCAACCCGAACGGGTCGGTCGAATTGAAGCGCCTGGTGCTCCAGTCCAAAGGCCGCGGCCTGGGCCGTGCGGCGGTGCGCCAGCTCAAGGCCATGGCCTTCACGCAACTCAAGGCGCACCGCTTCTGGCTGGACGTGAAGGCGCTGAACACCCGCGCCCTCAAGCTGTA
>JBBIVU010000204.1:0-6343 GCA_037439585.1 Roseateles sp.
AACAGCTGGCAGCAACTCGCCGCAGCGCCACGCTGGCCCCAGCTGCGCGCAGCACACGAGCGCGACGCGGGCGCCCTGCTGGGCCGCGTGCAGTTGAGCCTGGGCGGCACAACAGCCGAGCGCCGCGCGCTGACCACCGACGCCCGCCTCGCGGCCTACGCGCAGCACGGCGGCGACCCCGAGCTGGAGGCGCTGTACTTCCAGTTCGGCCGCTACCTGCTGGTCAGCAGCTCGCGAGACGCCCTGCCGGCCAACCTGCAAGGCCTGTGGAACGACGCGCTGCAGCCGCCCTGGAACAGCGACTACCACTCCAACATCAACCTGCAGATGAACTACTGGCCGGCCGAGGTGACGAACCTGGCCGAAGCCGCGCGGCCGCTGCACCGCTTCGTGCAGCGACTCATTCCCGAGTGGCGCAAGCCCGTGGCCGAACGCGCCGCCCTCGCGTTGAAAGACCCCACTGCACTGCCGCCGGAAACGCCGCCTTGGGACCACTCGGTCCAGCCCCCCATCGAGACCTTCCTCACCACGAACGGCAAGCCTGTGCGCGGCTGGACGCTGCGCACCGAGAGCAACCCCTTCGGCGCCCAGGGCTACCTGTGGAACCTGACCGGCAACGCCTGGTACGCCCGCCACTTCTGGGAGCACTACGCCTTCACGCAAGACATGGCCTTCCTGCGCGAACAGGCCTGGCCCGTGCTCAAGGAAGTAGGCGAGTTTTGGGAAGACCGGCTGAAGGAAACACCCGACGGCCGCCTCGTCGCGCCCAACGGCTGGTCGCCCGAGCACGGCCCCCTCCTGGACGGTGTGGCCTACGACCAGCAGATCCTGTGGGACCACTTCGACCACCTCGCCCAAGCGTCGGCCCTGCTGGGTGAGCGCGCCGTGCAGGCCCGCGCCGAAAGCATCCGCGACCGCCTCGCCGGCCCGCAGGTGGGCCGCTGGGGCCAGTTGCTGGAGTGGCCCACGGAGTTGAACGACCCCGTGCTGGACACGCCGCAGGACACGCACCGCCACGTGTCGCACCTGTTCGCGCTGTTCCCCGGCCGCCAGATCTCGCCCACCCGCACGCCCGAGTGGGCAGCTGCGGCGCGCACCACGCTGGAGGCGCGCGGCGACGTGAGCACGGGTTGGTCCATGGCCTGGAAGATGGCCTGGTGGGCCCGCCTGCGCGACGGCGACCGCGCGCACCGGCTGCTTGCCAACCTGCTGGCCCCGCCCGGCGCCCGCAGGGCGCGCGAGGGGGGCGAAGTGAACCAGGGCGGCACCTACCCCAACCTGTTCGACACCCACCCGCCCTTCCAAATCGACGGCAACTTCGGCGCCACCGCCGCCATCGCCGAGATGCTGCTGCAGTCGCAGGACGGCGTCATCGACCTGCTGCCCGCCCTGCCCGCCGCCTGGCCCCAGGGCGAGGTGCGCGGCCTGTGCGCCCGCGGCGGCTTTGTGGTGGACATCGCCTGGGCTCACGGCCGCGTCACGCGAGCCACCGTGCGCGCAGCGGCCGGCGCGGGCGGCGGCCGCCTGCGCGTGGGCGAACGCGTCATCGAGCTGAAGCTCAAGCCGGGCCAATCACGCACGCTGCTAGCCAAGGACCTTCTCTGACATGACCACCTCCAAGCATCAACACAGCCACAGAGTCACAGCGCCACAGAGAAAGTGGGGCGCGCTCTGTGCCTCTGTGTCTCTGTGGCTGTGTTCCTCGGCTTTCGCCGCACCGTCACTTGACCTCCGAGGCTGGCAAGTCGCCGTGACCGACTTCGAGGGCGAAGCCCTGCTGGCCGCCGACCGCGTCACCGTGCCCAAGCCCGCACAGCCCCGCGTGCCCCACAGCCACGTGGCCGCGCGTCGGGCCGATGACGGCACGCTCACGCTGCAGTTCAGCAACTCCTGGATCGCCCAACTGCGCTGGCAGGGCGGCGCGCCGCTGAACCTGCAGCCCTACATCGCCCAAGGCACGGTGGAGTTCGACCTGAACGTGATCGACCTCGCCCACGGCGGCATGAAGTTCAAGCTCGGCTGCGGCAAGGACTGCGAACGCAAAGTGCCCTTTCTGTTCGCCGGCCGCGAGCTCATCGGCAAGGGCCCGCAGCACCTGTCCTTTGCGCTGAGCTGCTTCGCCCGCGAGGGCGACGACTTCTCCGCCGTGCCCACGCCCTTCACGCTGGAAGGCACAGGCAGCGGCGAGGTGCAGATCAGCCGCCTGCGCTTCAACAAGACCGGCAAGCCCACCACCGCCTGCCCGGACTACCGCACGCAATCGGTCACCCCGCAGCGCCTGCAGGAATCCTGGGCCGTGGACTGGTGGCTGCCGCGCCACGAGCAGAAGCTCGCAGAAATCAAAGCGCACCGCGATGCCGGCCGGCGCGTGGACCTCGTCTTCCTGGGCGACTCCATCACCCAGGGCTGGGAGAACGAAGGCCAGGCCGCCTGGGCCGCCTCGTTCGCGAAGCACAACGCCGTGGCCCTGGGCTTTGGCGGTGACCGCACCGAGAACCTGCTGTGGCGCCTGCAGCATGGGGAGCTCGACGGCATGGCGCCCAAGGTCATCGTGATGATGATCGGCACCAACAACACCGGCGACCGGCTGGAAGACCCGGCGCTGACGGTCGCCGGCATCCGCGCCAACCTGGACGAGATCCAGAAGCGCCAGCCCCAGGCCACCGTGCTGCTGCTGGCCCTGTTCCCGCGCGGCGAGAAGCCCGACGACCTCACCCGCCGGCACAACGCCAAGATCAACGCGCTGCTGCCCGCGCTGGCCGATGGCCAGCGGGTGCGCTTCCTGGACATCGGCCCCGCGCTGATGAACGCGGACGGCACGCTGTCCAAAGACATCCTGCCCGACTGGCTGCACCTCAGCCCGGCCGGCTACGACATCTGGGCCCGCAGCCTGGACGCCCCTTTGAAGAACGCCCTGCCGGCGTCGAACCCCTGACCTCATGACCGCACTGACCTACGCCAGCCCCTTCCCCGCCGACTTTGTGTTCGGCGTGGCCGCCGCCGCACCACAGATCGAAGGCGCCGCCTTCGTGGACGGCAAGGGCGAATCCATCTGGGACCGCTTCGCCCGCCAGCCCGGCAAGGTGCACGGCGGCGACACGCTCGACGTGGCCTGCGACCATTACCACCGCTTCGACGAAGACTTTGCGCTGATGGCCTCGCTGGGCGTCCAGCACTACCGCCTCTCGCTCGCCTGGCCGCGCATCTATCCGAACGGCGACGGCGAACTCAATCAGGCCGGCCTGGACTTCTATCACCGCCTGTTCGCGAGCATGAAGAAGCACGGCATCACGCCGTGGGTCACGATGTTCCATTGGGACCTGCCGCAAAGCCTGGAAGACCGCGGCGGCTGGACCTCCCGCGTCACCGTGGACGCCTTCGCCCGCTATGCCGACACGGTGGTGAAGGCCTTTGCCGGCGAGGTGAAGCACTGGATCACCATGAACGAGATCCGCTGCTTCACGCAGCTGGCCTACGGCTACGGCACCAAGGCCCCTGGCCGCAAGGAGCCGCAGGCAGTGGTGAACCAGACCTTCCACCACGCGCTGCTGTGCCACCGGCATGGGGTGCGCGCGGTGCGCGAGTTCGGCGGTGCGGGTGCCGTGGTGGGCCTGACGGACAACTGCGACGTGTGCATCCCCGTGACTGAAACGCCGGCCGACATCGCGGCCGCGAAGGCCTGGTTCCTGGAGAAGAACGCCCACGTGCTGGGCGCCCTGCACGCCGGCCAGTACCCGGCCGACTACCTGGCCCGCGCCGGTGCCGACGCGCCCACCGTGCTGCCCGGCGACTTCGACCTCATCAGCCTGCCCACCGACCACCTGGGCCTGAACATCTACACCGGCACCTACGTGCGCGCCAGCAAAACAGGCGCCGCCTGGGATGCCGTGCCCCTGCCCGCCAACTACCCCAAGGCCGACAGCCCCTGGCTGCACATCGCGCCGCAGTGCATCTACTGGGCCACGCGCTTCTACGCCGAGCTGTACGGCCACGCGTCGCTCTACATCACCGAGAACGGCTGCGGCTACAACGACGAGCCCGTGGTGAACGGCGAGGTGCTGGACCTGCACCGCCGCGACTTCCTGCGCAACCACCTGCGCGAAGCCCACCGCGCCATCGCCGATGGCGTGCCGCTGCACGGCTACTTCCTGTGGAGCTTCATCGACAACTGCGAGTGGGAAGACGGCTACCAGCGCCGCTTCGGCATCGTGCACTGCGACTACGACACGCTGGTGCGCACCCCCAAGCTCTCGGCGCGCTACTACGCCGAGGTCATGCGCACGAGGACCATCCTGTGAGCGCCACGCTGCCGCTGAAGCAGAAGATCGGCTTCGGCCTGGGCTCGGTGCTGGCACTGGCGGCTGTGCTGCGCCTCTCGCTGACCGAGGCATGCGCGGCCGACATCCACCGGCAACTGCCAGCCAAGCGACGCACGGTGTGAGCATGTCGCGCCGCCATGCCCAGCAACCGGCGCTGGCCGACTGCGCGCTCCACCACGGCGCCACCTGGTGCAGCTCCCCTGAAAGATGGAAGTCACAGGCCTGCTCCAGAACGTCTTCGGCGGCTTCATCCGCCTGCACGTCGCGCCCTTCAGCACGGGGCCGGCGAGGCGTGCTTCCGCCACTTCACCCACCGGGGCTTCCCACATGACCTCTCGCCGACAACTCCTGGCCGCGGCCGCCGCACTGCCGCTGGCGGTTCATGCCAAGCCCACGTCACGCCGCGTCGTGCTGGACCTGGCCCGGGCCACCCAGCCGCTGGACCGCTTCTTTGACCATTGCGTGGGCGCCGACTACCCCGGCACCACCTACCGCGAGGACGCACTCGCGCAGCTGAAGACAGCGGTGGACGAGCTGGGGTTCCGCTACCTGCGCTTCCACGCCATCTTTCACGACGTGTTCAAGACGGTCACGCGCGACGCAGCCGGCCAGCTGGTGTTCGACTTCACCGGCATCGACAAGCTCTACGACGCGATGCTGGCCCGCCGCATCAAGCCCTTCGTGGAGCTGGGCTTCACGCCCGCTGCGCTCAAGACGTCCGACAACCAGATCTTCTACTGGCAGGGCAACACCTCCCACCCCGAGCCCGCCGGCTGGGTGGCGCTCATCGAGGCCTTCACCCGCCACCTGCTGCAGCGCTATGGCGCGGCCGAGGTGCACAGCTGGTACTTCGAGGTCTGGAACGAGCCCAACCTCGACGGCTTCTGGGAGAAGGCGGACCCACGCGCCTACTTCGACCTCTACACCCGCACCGCCCAGGCCATGAAGGCCATCGACCCGGCGCTGCGCGTGGGCGGCCCCTCCACCGCCGGCGCGGCCTGGGTGCCGGAGTTCCTGGCCCACGCCAAGGCCACGAACACGCCGGTGGACTTCATCACCACGCACACCTACGGCGTGGACAACGGCTTCCTGGACGAGTTCGGCAAGGAAGACCTCAAGCTCTCGCCCTCGCCCGACGCCATCGTGGGCGACGTGAAGCGCGTGCGCCGCGAGATCGAGGCCTCGCACCTGCCCGGCCTGCCGCTGTTCTTCACCGAGTGGAGCACCAGCTACAACCCGCGCGACCTGGTGCACGACGGCTACATGAGCGCGCCCTACGTGCTCACCAAGCTCAAGCAGAGCCAGGGCCTGGCCCAGCACATGAGCTACTGGGTCTACAGCGACCTGTTCGAGGAACCCGGCCCGCCGGACGCCCCCTTCCACGGCGGCTTCGGCCTGATGACGCGCGAGGGTGTGCGCAAGCCGGTGTGGTTCGCCTACAAGTACCTGGCAGCACTGCAAGGCCGCGAGGTGCCCAGCACCGACGCCCACGCCTGGGCCGCCACCGACGGCGAGCAGGTGCAGGCCCTGGTCTGGGACTGGCGCAACACCGACCAGCAGGTCAGCAACCGCAGCTTCTTCGGCAAGCCCCGGCCCTCGCGCGACGTGGGCAGCGCCACCGTGGACCTGCGCCACCTGCCGCCCGGCCGCTACCAACTCACGCAACGCCGCACGGGCTTCGAGGCCAACGACGCACACACCGCCTACCTGAAGATGGGATCACCAAAAAACCTCGATGCCCAGCAGCTCGCCACGCTGCAAGGCCTGACCACCGACAAGCCCGAGCTGCAGCGCGAGCTGCGCGTGGGCGCCCGGGGCACGGCCACCATCACGCTGAAACTGCGCAGCCACGACGTGGTGCTGCTGAGCCTGAAGCGGGTGGGCGCATGAAGCGCCGCCACGCCCTCATCGCGCTGGTGCCGCTGACCGGCTGCGGCGGTGGTGGCGCGGCTGCGGCCGCCGCCTCACCCGCGCCCACGCCTGCTGCAGCGCCGGCTCCAGCGCCCACACCCGCCCCGGCGCCC
>JBBIVU010000205.1:0-6300 GCA_037439585.1 Roseateles sp.
GGTGGGCAGGCGCAGCAAGGCGTCCAGCGCAAACACCAGCGGCAGGCGCGGGCCGATGGGGCTGGCCGCCTGGCTGGCGCAGGCGCCGGCCCAGGTGCGGGCCAGGCACACCTCCAGGGGCGATGCGAGATCGCCCACGTCGCGGTGGTCCACCGCCCGGCCGAAATGGCGGTGCTGCCAGTGCGTCAGCCCGTCCGGGTCCAGCGCAAGCCAGGCGTGCCAGACAGAATCAGCGGCCTTGCTGGGCAAGGCGCAAGGCCCGTGCTCGCGCTGCAGCCGGCAGGCCTCGAAAAACTGGGCCAGGCCGAGCGAGCAGCGCAGCCAGGCGCCGTCGTGCACCGGCAGGCCGGGAAACTCCTCGGGGCCTCGCCGAGCCCAGGCGGCGCGCACCGGCTCCGGGATGTCGGCTGCCGCAAGCGTCAGCTGCGGACTCAGGCCGCGCAGCTGGGCGCGTTGGTGGGTCTCCCAACGGTCGGCACACCAGGCACCCACGCGGCGAAGGAGGCTGAACTTTGTTGTTGTTGTGGTGTTCATTGCGGCAGTCTGTGACCTCGCCGTGACTCTCGCATGACAGCCCGGTTCCACGCACCGCCTGCGGCGGCCCCACCACGAAAAAGACCCGCCGAAGCGGGTCGTGAAAGTCAGGAGTTGACGCTCTGACTGTGATTGCACGTTGCGGACGGCCGACGCCGCCCAAATTCCGGATCAGCCGTGCTTGGCGTCGAAGAACTGCTCGTCTTCGGTGGAGCCCTTCAGCGCAGCGGTGGACGCATTCGCCTCGATGGTCGTCGTGACGGCATCGAAGTAGCCGGTGCCGACCTCGCGCTGGTGCTTCACGGCAGTGAAGCCCTTCTCGGCGGCGGCGAACTCGGCCTCCTGCAACTCGACGAAGGCGCTCATCTGGTTGCGGGCATAGCCGTAGGCCAGGTTGAACATCGAGTAGTTCAGGCTGTGGAAGCCGGCCAGCGTGATGAACTGGAACTTGTAGCCCATCGCGCCCAGCTCGCGCTGGAACTTGGCGATCGTCGCGTCGTCGAGGTTCTTCTTCCAGTTGAACGACGGCGAGCAGTTGTAGGCCAGCAGCTTGCCCGGGAACTTGGCGTGGATCGCGTCGGCGAAGGCCTTGGCGAAGGCCAGGTCGGGCTTGCCGGTCTCGCACCAGATCAGGTCGGCGTAGGGTGCATAGGCCAGGCCGCGGCTGATGGCCTGGTCCAGGCCATTCTTGGTGCGGTAGAAGCCTTCGACGGTGCGCTCGCCGGTGCAGAAGGGCTTGTCGTTGTCGTCGATGTCGCTGGTGACGAGGTCGCCGGCTTCGGCGTCGGTGCGGGCCACGAGCAGCGTGGGCGTGCCCATCACGTCGGCGGCCAGGCGGGCGGCGACGAGCTTGGCAACGGCTTCACGCGTCGGGACGAGCACCTTGCCGCCCATGTGGCCGCACTTCTTGGCACTGGCCAGTTGGTCTTCGAAGTGCACGCCGGCGGCGCCCGCTTCGATCATGGCCTTCATCAGCTCGAAGGCGTTCAGCACGCCGCCGAAGCCGGCTTCCGCGTCGGCCACGATGGGGGCGAAGAAATCGATGTCGTCCTTGCCTTCGCTCCACTGGATCTGGTCGGCGCGGGCGAAAGTGGCATTGATCTTCTTGACGACCTTGGGCACCGAGTCCACCGAGTACAGGGACTGGTCGGGGTACATCTCGCCGTTGCTGTTGGCGTCACCGGCGACCTGCCAGCCCGACAGGTAGATGGCCTTCAGGCCGGCCTTGACCTGTTGCATGGCCTGGTTGCCCGTCAGCGCGCCCAGGGCGTTGACGAAGGGCTCGGTGTTCACCAGGCCCCACAGCTTCTCGGCGCCGCGCTTGGCCAGCGTGTGCTCGATGGCGATGCTGCCGCGCAGGCGGACGACGTCGGCCGCGGTGTAGCCGCGGGTGATGCCCTTCCAACGGGGGTTCTCGGCCCAGTCTTTTTCGAGGGCGGCGATTTGCTGGTCACGGGTGAGGCGGGTCATGAATTTCTCCTTGCTGGAACATCGAAAACTGATGCCTCAAGACTACGACCTGACGGACAGTGGCGCAAGCGAAAGTCTTATATAAGACAAAATCTTTAATCATTTAAAATCAGCTACTTACATTAACAATACCAAATCATGAAATTGCATTCTCCATAATGAGAAAAATTGCGGCGGCGCAACATGATCGCCTTTCACAATGTGACAAGTGACTTTCGAATGGTGAGAACCACCCTCTGAAAATACGCTGCATGACCGTGCTCAACACCCCCCGCCTGCGCCTGGAGCCGCTGGCAGACGCGCATTTCGCTGCCCTGCACCGCCTGAACAGCGACCCGGTCGTGATGCGCTACATCACCGGCCGCCCGGACACCCCCGAGGACACCCAGGCCATGATCGACCGCGTGAAAGCGCGCTGGGCCGAGTTCGGGTACTCATGGTGGGCCTTCATCCGCAAGGACGATGGTGAACTGATCGGGACCGGTTGCATCCAGCACCTCAACCGCGACACTGCCGGCCCGCTGGAAACGGGCTGGCGCCTGCGCCAGAACGTCTGGGGCCAGGGCTACGCCAGCGAAGCGGCCCGGCACATGGTGGGCTGGGCGTTCCGAATGCTGCAGCCGCCCCTGGTGTGCGCGGTTTGCGTGCCAGAGAACACGGCGTCGTCCGGGGTCATGCAGAAGATCGGCATGCGCTACACGGGCCTGGGCCGCTGGTACGACATGGACTGCAAGCGCTACGACGTGACAGCAGGCGAATGGGCCGCCAGCGCAGCCCGGGCAAGGGCCGACGCTGAGGCATAGTTCGTTTTTTCACCCACTGACGGAGGACTCGATGGCGAACACCGAACAACGCGGCAACAAGATGACGAAGAAGCCCAAGAAGGACTCGGGCCCTGTGAAGGCTGCCGGCTCCGACCGCCCGGTCGCGCCGATGACGGCCGTCATTCCCAAAGGCAAGGAAGCCAAGTTGAAGGGCAAATGATCCAGCCGACGACGGCCTGGGCTTCATGCCAAGCGGCCGGGGTGGCCGCTTGGCTCACAGCCCGCCGATGAAGTAGCGCTTCAGCCCGGCCAGGATCATCTCGACCGCAATCGCGGTCAACACCAGGCCCATCAGCTTCTCGATGGCCGACACCACGGAGTCGCCCAGCAGCTTGCGGATGCGGTCGGCCAGCACCAGCACCAGGCCCGACACCAGCATGGCGGCGCTGAGTGCGCCTATCCATTCATAGATGCGATCCGGCTGGCGGGATGCCAGCAGCAGCACCGTGGCCATGGCCGAGGGGCCGGCCAGCAGCGGCACGGCCAGCGGGAAGATCAGCGGCTCCTTGCCCGGCTCCAGCCCGTAGGCGGACTCACCGGAACTGCCGAAGATCATGCGGATGGCAATGATGACGAGGATCACGCCACCCGCCACCTCCAGCGAGCGCTCGGAGAGGTGCATCACCCGCAGGAAGCCTTCGCCCAGGAACATGAAGGCGAAGAGCACGCTGAACGCGATGCTCACCTCGCGCACCGCCACCCGCGTGCGGCGCTCCTTGGGCACCGCTCGCATGATGGGAATGAAGATGGGCAGGCTGCCGAGCGGGTCGAGCACCAGCAGCAGCAGGATCAGGGCGGAGAGAAAGCTGTGGTCCATGACGGCATTGTCCGCTGCCCGTTCGGCCTGGTCACAGGCAGTGGGTGGCTGCACGACCGCCGGGAAGCCGGTGGTCGCCGCAGCACACAAGGGGGCGCATCACCAAGCACGCACCCTCTCACGCGGCCTGACGCACGCGCGAAGGAGCAGCGAGTCGGGCGTCAAAACTTGTAGTACGCCCGCGCGAAGTAGGACGCACCGTTGAGGCCGAATTGCACGCTCTCGTAGATGAAGCTGTTGTCGGTCTCGTTGGGGTCCTGCTTGGTGGGCTTCACATTGAAGACGTTGTTGCCCCCCACGCTGAGCTTGAGGGCTGGCGTGGCTTGCCAGGACAGGCCCAGGTCCATCGAGGTCTTGGGCTTGTAGACCTGGTTGGGGACCGGTGGGCCATCGAAGGTGCCCAGGGTCTGGCTGCCGAAGTGGATGACCTTGGCCTCCCCGGTCCAAGGGCCCTGGGCGTATTCGAAGCCCAGCGTGGCCTTGGCACGCGGGCCGCCCTGCTCAATGTAGAGGCGCTCCTTGTCTGACAACAGCACATCGGTGTAGGCCTTGAGCTTGCTGGGCGCGTTGACGGCCGTCACCTGGGTGCGGCTGAGGTTGAGCGCGAGGAAGGTGTTGAGCTGCCCCGGGCCGAACTTGCTGCGGTAGGCAGCGGTCAGGTCCAGACCACGTGTGCGCGTATCAACCGAGTTGACGAAGAAGGCCGTTTGCTCGACGCCCAGGCTGTTCAGCAGGGGGGCGATGGCAGGGAAGTTGTTGGCGTCGAAACGGCCCGACAACACGATGCGGTCGCGGATGCTGATCTGGTACAGGTCCACCGTCAGGTCAAAGTCGCGGTTCGGCTTGAAGGTCGTGCCCAAAGAGAAATTCTTGGATTTCTCCTGCTTCAGCGGCGGCACGCCGGCCGCACTGGTGATGGCGCTGCCATTGGGTGCGAGTTGCACCGGCACCGGGCGGCCACCGATGAAGTCGGTGAACGTGGACGAGAAGTAGAGCTGCTGCAGGCTGGGAGCGCGGAAGCCCGTGCTGGCAGCGCCTCGCAGCAGCCACTCGGGCGTGAGCTTGTAGCTGCCCGACAGCTTGCCCGTGCTGCTGGCACCGAAGTCGCTGTAGTGCTCCGCGCGGAGCGCGGCGTCCACGGTCAGCGCAGGCGTCAGGTTGACCTCCCAGTCGGCGTAGGCGGCGTAACTCGAGCGACGGCGGTTGGTCACGTCAGCGGGCTGGAAGCCCGGGAAGCCCTGGCTCCCTGCGTTGCCGCCGAAGTTCAGGCCATCGGCATCGATGTAGGAGCCCGGCTCACCGGCAAAGATGCTGTAGCGCTCGCTGCGGTACTCCGTGCCGAAGGCAATGTTGCTGCCTCCCAGCAGGTCCGGGAAGAAGCGGCTCACGTCGAAGTTGGTTGTGGCCTGGCTGAACTCGAAGCCACCCGCGTCGAAGTGGTCGGGGCTGATGCCCTTGCCGCCGGACAGCAGGTTCTTGTTGGCGATGGACGCGTTGAGGGTGTGGGAGATGTTGTAGTGCAGGCGGTTGGAGCCGTAGGTCTGCGACAGGTCTGTGTCCCAGCCCGCAACCTGCGAGCGCCAGCCAGCGATCAGGGAGCGGTCCTCCACCTTGCCGTTGATGAAAGGCACGAAGCCATCGGGGTACATCGCCGCCGAGTTGCGCACGGGGATGTCATCCGACCCCACGCCACCCCGGCCATAAGCGGCCGAGGACGCATCGCGGTCCTGCGCCCCGAGCGTGACATAGAGCCTGTCCACGCCGGAAACCGGGAACTCGCCGTTCAGGTAAACGGTCTTGTTCTGGACTTTGGTGTCGCCAATGATCCGGGGGAAGTCCTCGGGGCGGGCACGGTTGGAGCGCCCGCGGTCCTGCCATTCGCCGGTGATGCCCAGCGTGCCGCCGGCCAGGTCGACACCGCAGTAGGCCGACGCCAGCCAGTTCTTGCCGTCACCCGCCGAGTACTGGCCGTAGCCCGCCACGGCCTCGCAACCCTTCTTTTTCTTCAGCTGGATGTTGATGACGCCGGCAATCGCGTCCGAGCCGTACTGGGCTGCTGCACCGTCGCGCAGCACCTGCACGTTCTCGATGGCGAGCAGCGGGATCGAATTCATGTCCGTGCCGGTGGCACCGCGGTTGCGTGCGCCGAACAGGCTCACCAGGGCGACGGTGTGGCGGCGCTTGCCGTTCACCAGCACCAGGGTCTGGTCCGACCCCAGACCGCGCAGCGCAGCGGAATCGATCAGGTCGGCACCGTCCGCGCCGGTCTGGCGCGTGGAGTTGAAGGACGGCGACAGGTACTGGAGCGTCTGCGCCAGGTCGAACTGGCCCCCGCCTTCTGCGGCCTTGCTCATCGAGTAGATGTCGACGGGCACCAGCGTGTCGGTGGCCGAGGCGGCAGGCAGGGTTTTGCGAGAACCGACAACGGTCACGCGCTCGAGGCTGCTGGCCTCCTGGGCCAGGGCAGTGGCGGTCCCGAAAAGGCTGAGGGCGGCCAGGGCGGTCGGCAACAGGCGGTGGGCAGACATGACGGCTCCGTGAAGATCTTCGATGGCCGCGGAGTTTGCCCCGGGGCGAAGGGGCCGCACCGGTGGGTGTTGTGGCCCGCCGACACCTCGCAGGCTTGCCGTCAGCCAGCCAGGTGCGTTTCAGCCC
>JBBIVU010000206.1:0-6296 GCA_037439585.1 Roseateles sp.
AAGCAGCGGCCACGTCGCCGGCGAGCGGCTGCCCGCGCTGCTGGCGCCTGAGGGCCCGCTGGCCCTGGTGCGCGACGGCCGAGCGAACGGCGACTGGACCGGCCCCGGCCTGCGGAGCGCCGAGCAGCTCGGTGCCTACAGGGCCCTGCGGTCGCGGCCGCTGGCCATGCTGGTGGAAATTCCCCGTGACGAGTTGGGCAGCCAGTGGCAGGCCGCTGCCATCGACATCGGCTTGCCGACGCTGGCCATTGCAGCTGCACTGCTGCTGCTGTCGTCCACCGGCGCGGCGGCGCTGCGCGAGCGCGAGCGCTCCCTGGCCCAGCTCGACCAGGCACAACGCCTGGTGGTGGAACGTGAGCACGAGCTCAGCGCCATCTTCGGCAGCGTGAAGGACCTGCTGTTCCGCACCGATGCGAGTGGCCGCGTGACCTTCATCAACGACGGCTTCGCGCGGCTCAGTGGCCAGGCAGCGTCAGAGATGCTGGGCCGGCCTTTGCAGGAGATGTTTGGCAACTCGCCGGCCGTGGCCGCGCTGTTCGATCCCGACAAGGCCGCCTCCCCCGGGCCGCGCCAGGCACGAGCCGACTGGCTCTCGCCCGAGGGGGCTGCGCGCAGCTACGAGATCCACCTGGTCCCCCTGCGGCGCCAGCCGGAGCTGCTGGAATGGGTGGGCAGCGCCACCGACGTGAGCAACCTGGTGCGTGCGCAGGCCGAGTTGAGCGCGCAGCTGGGCCTGGCACGCTCGCTGCTCACCAGCAGCCCGTTGCCGATGTCGGTGCTGGACACCGAGAACCGCTACCTTGACGTCAACCGCGCGTGGGAGCAGTTCACCGGCCGGCAACGCGATGCCGTGCTGGGCCGCAAGGCGGCCAGCTACCTGCCCGCCGATGAGGCCGCCGTTCACAACGCCCGCGATGCCGAGTTGCTGGCGCGCGGCGGCGAGATGAGCTACGAGACCACCTGGCACGGCAAGGACGGCCGCCCGCGTGACCTGCTGGTCAGCAAGTCCACCTTCCCCGATGCCCATGGGCGGCCGATGGGCATCGTGGTGTGCTTCATGGACATCAGCAACTTCCGCGAGGCCGACCGCGCCGCCCGCGCCGCGCGGGATGCGGCGCTGAGCGCATCACAGGCCAAGTCGGAGTTCATCGCCAACGTCAGCCACGAACTGCGCACGCCGCTGCAGTCCATCCTGGGCTTTTCTGAGATCGGTGCACTGCGCAGCGGTGATCACCCGCGCCAGGCCGAGCTGTTCACCGACGTGCACCGTGCCGGCCAGCGCATGCTCAGCCTCGTCAACGACCTGCTGGACCTGAGCAAGATCGAACGCGGCATCGAGCCGATCCAGCCGCTGAGGCTGGACCTGCGCCCGCTGGCACTGGAGATCGTGCGCGAACTGGCCCCACTGCTCAGCGCGCGCAACCTGATGCTGGATGCGCAGCTCGGCAGCGAAGACCTGAACGTGCTGGCCGACCCGCTGCGGCTGCAGCAACTGCTGCGCAACCTGTTGGCCAACGCCATCCGCTTCTCGCCCATGGGCGGCCACATCGAGCTGACCGCCCGCCGGGATGGCACCGGCGAGGTCCGCGTGGAGGTGGCTGACCGCGGCCCCGGCATCCCGCCGGACGAGCTGGAGCGCATCTTCGAAGCCTTCGTGCAGTCCAGCACCACCACCACGGCCGCTGGCGGCACGGGGCTGGGCCTGGCCATCTGCCGGCGCATTGCCCAGGCCCATGGCGGCCGCATCTGGGCTGCCAACCGCAAGGGCGGCGGCGCCGTCATCACCCTGATGCTGCCGGCCCTGCCACCGGGCGACAGCCGGCCCGCGCTGCTCTGACCAGGGCACCGTGCCGGACGTGACACGCCCTGGCGCCCGCACCCTCCAGAATGAGCCGCCCCGCCCGCAGAGGCACGCCTGGAGACTGACATGACCGCACGCGCCACCTTCACCCGCATGGACCAGAGCACCCGCGACGACTGGGCCCTGATCGTGCCCGAGGCCGTCAAGATGTCCCGCGCCCTGCCTGACCGCGTGCTCGCCCACCTGCGCCTGCTGGACGGCGACTTTGGCGGCTTCCCGGTGGACCGGCTCACCCACTGCCTGCAGACCGCCACCCTCGCGCACCGCGACGGGCGCGACGAGGAATACGTCTGCTGCGCGCTGCTGCACGACATCGGCGACACGCTGGGCAGCTACAACCACCCGGACATCGCCGCCGCCATCCTCAAGCCCTTCGTCAGCGAGGCCAACCTGTGGATGGTGCAGCAGCACGGCATCTTCCAGGGCTACAACTTCTTCCACCACATCGGACTGAACCGCGACATGCGCGAGCAGTTCCGCGGCCACCCGCACTTCGAGCGCACGGCCGAGTTCGTCGAACGCTATGACAACCCCGCCTTCGACCCCGCTGCCGAGGCCCTGCCGCTGGCCTTCTTCGAACCCATGCTGTGCCGGCTGATGGCCCAGCCGCGCCAGTCCATCTACAAGGCGGCGATGGCCAAGGGCTGAAGTCCCGGCGGCCGCAGCTCAGTCGCTCAGGGACGACAGGAACTGTTTCAGCTCGGGCGTGCGGGGCGCGCTGAACAGCGCCGCCGGTGGGCCGATCTCATGCACCCGGCCCTGGTGCATGAAGATGACGCGGTCGGCCACCTTGCGGGCGAAGTTCATCTCGTGCGTGACCATCAGCAGCGTCATGCCTTCTTCGGCGAGCGCTTCCACGACGCGCAGCACCTCGCCCACCAGCTCCGGGTCCAGGGCCGAGGTGATCTCGTCACACAGCAGCACGGCCGGTTCCATGGCCAGCGCCCGGGCGATGGCCACGCGCTGCTGCTGGCCGCCGGAGAGCTGGTCCGGCATGGCGTCGAACTTCTCGGCCAGGCCCACGCGGCCGAGGAGCTGGCGGGCCTGGGCTTCGGCCTGTGAGGGGCTGCACTTCTTGACCAACGTGGGGGCCAGCATCACGTTGCGCCCGACGCTCAAGTGGGGGAACAGGTTGAAGCCCTGGAAGATCATGCCCACCTGCTGGCGCAGGGCGCGCATGGCCAGGGCGCTGTCGTACAGCAGCGGCTTGCCGTTGACGGTGAGCGACCCGTCCTGGAACTGCTCCAGCCCGTTCACGCAGCGCAGCAGCGTGCTCTTGCCCGAGCCACTCTTGCCGATGATGGCGACGACTTCGCCTCGGTGCACGTCGAGGTCGATGCCCTTGAGCACCTCGTTCGTGCCAAAGGACTTGCGCAGCGCGGTGATGCGGACGATGGGGTCGGCGTGGACTTCAGCGTGCATGGGTGCGGCGCTCCAGGTGTTGGGCAACGAGGCTGACGGGGAAGCACAGCGCGAAATACAGCAGTGCGACGCAGCCGAAAACGAGAAAGGGCTTGAAGCTCGCGTTGGCGATCATGCTGCCGGCCTTGGTGAGCTCGACGAAGCCGATCACCGAGGCCAGCGCCGTGCCCTTGATGACCTGCACCAGAAAGCCCACGGTGGGTGCAATGGCCAGCCGGGCGGCCTGGGGCACAACGACGTGACGCAGTTGCTCGCCGAAGCTCAGCGCCAGACTCTTGGCTGCCTCCCACTGACCGCGCGGCACTGCCTCCACGCAGCCGCGCCAGATCTCGACGAGATAGGCGCTGGTGTAGAGCGTGAGCGCCAGCGCCGCCGCCCAGGCCGACACCTCCAGGCCCAGCAGGGCCAGGCCGAAATAGGCCAGGAACAGCTGCATCAGCAGCGGTGTGCCCTGGAAGAGCTGCACATACACGCCGATGGCACGCTGCATGCCCGCACCGAAGCGCAACCGCAGCGTCAGCAGCAGGCCGCCCACCAGCCCACCGCCGATGAAGGCGATCAGCGACAGCGCCACCGTCCAGCGCAGGGCCAGCAGCAGGTTGCGGACAATGTCCCAGAGGGTGAACTCGATCATGCCGGCCGCCTCCCGAAGATGAAGCGCGGGCCGGCCCACATCAGCAACCGGCGCGTGAGCATGGCCAGCGTCAGGTAGGTCAGCGTCGCGAGGATGAAGGCCTCGAAGGCGCGGAAGTTGCGGCTCTGGATCAGGTTGGCCGCGTAGCTCAGCTCCTCGGTAGAGATCTGCCCACAGACCGCCGAGCCGAGCATGACGATGATGATCTGGCTCGTCATGGCCGGCCACACGCGCTGCACGGCCGGCGGCAGCACCACGCGCGTGAACACCTGCACGGGGCTCAGCGCCAGGCTCTGCGCCGCCTCCCACTGGCCGCGCGGCGTGGCCTGGATGCCGGCGCGCAGGATCTCGCAGCCGTAGGCGCCGAGGTTGAGTGTCATCGCGATGACCGAGGCCAGCTCGGGCGAGAGCTTCACGCCCGCCGCAGGCAGGCCGAAGAAGATGAAGAAGAGCTGCACGATGAAGGGCGTGTTGCGCAGCAGTTCCACGTAGACGCCCAGCGCCGCCCGCAGCCATGCCGGCCCGCAGGCCCGCGCCCAGGCCGCGCCCGTGGCGATGAGCAGGCCCAGCGGCGTGGCGATGGCGGTGAGCCCCAGCGTCCAGGCCAGGCCCTTGAGCAGCAGCGGCCACTCGGCCAACACCGCGAGGAAGTCGAAGCTGATCATGGCCACGGCCCGCTCAGGTCACAGGGGCAGGTCGCCGGTGCCGCGGCCGAGCCACTTCTTGGAGAGGGCCTCCAACTCGCCCGCCGCCTTGGCCGCTGCGATGATCTCGTTGACCTTGGTCAGCAGCGCGTCCTCCCCCTTGGCCACGCCCACGAAGCAGGGGCTGTCCTTGAGCAGCAGCTTGTATTCCACGTTCAGACCCGGGTTGCGCTGCATCAGGTTGCCCGCCACGGCCGCGCTGGTGGCCAGCAGCTGGGTCTGCCCGGCAGCAAACGCGGCGATGGTGGCGTTGTTGTCTTCGAAGCGGCGGAACTCCAGCGTGGGCGGGGCGACCTTGGCCAGCTCCTGGTCTTCCATGGCACCGCGGGTCACGGCCACGGTCTTGCCGGCCAGGTCGGCCCACGCCTTGATGGACAGGCTCTTGGGTGCGAACACGGCTTGGTAGAACGGCGCGTAAGCGGCGCTGAAGTTGATGACCTTCTCGCGCTCGGGGTTCTTGCCCAGGGTCGAGATGACGAGGTCGGCCTTCTTCGTCTGCAGGTAGGCAATGCGGTTGGCGCTCGTCACGGGCACCAGCTCGGCCTTCGCACCGAGCTTGGCGGCGATGAGCTGGGCCACCGCCACGTCCAGGCCCTGCGGCGCCATGTCCGGGCCGACGAAGCCATAGGGCGGGTAGTCGGTCGGGATGGCGATCTTGACCGTCTTGCTCTTGGTGATGCCGTCCAGTGCCGTCTGGGCCTGGGCGGCGCCCAGCGCGAGCAGGCTCAGGCCGGCAACGATGAGACGGCGGGAGAAGGTCGGGGTCATAGCAGGGCTCCTAGGTAGGTGGCGTGGGCCGGGTCGGCGGGATCGGTGAGGTCGCTGGGGTCGCCAGCGGTGGTGGGCGCGGAGGCGGCTGGCAGGGGCGCCAGCGCCTCGCGCAGCTGGTCCAGCGGGTCGTTCAGGGCCGGCAGGCGCAAGGCGGCCTGCACGTGGGCCAGGTGCTGGGCCATCAGCGCCTCGGCCTGGGTGCGGTCGCCCCGCTCCAGCGCCGCCACGATGGCCACGTGCTCCTGGCAGGACGCTGCAGCGTCGTGCGACGACTGGTACAGCATGGCGATGAGGGTGGTGCGCGCGGTGAAGTCGCGCAGGGTGTCGGCCAGCAGGCTGTTGCCCAGGCACTCGGCCAGGCACACGTGGAAATCGCCGAGCAGGAAGCTGCGCGTGCCCACGTCGTTGCCGCGCAGCGCGGCCTGCTCCTGCTGCAGATGCTCCTGCAGCCGTGCCAGGGCGGGCCGGCCCAGCGGTGTCTCGCTGCGCAGCAGGCCCAGTTCGATGACGCGGCGCGCCTCGAAGGCTTCGCGGGCTTCGTCCAGCGAGGGGGCGATGAGGTACCAGCCGCGCCGCGCGCTGACCGTCACGATGCCGCGCGCCGCCAGCCGCGTCAGCGCTTCGCGCACGATGGTGCGGCTGCAGTCGAACAGCATCGCCAGCTGCTGCTCGCCCAGGCGCGCCCCGGGCGCCAGCTTCTGGGCGAGCACCGCTTCCACGATGCGTTGGCTGATGTCGGTGGCGGAGATGCCCATGCCATCCCCTGCGCAGCTTCCGTGCCAGCGCTCATCTGCCTTGTATGCAAGTCATGTGCACAGTCTTGGCGCGTTGGCAGCCCCACGACCGGCCGCGTGCACCAGAACAGCCCAGGCGCGGCAGACGTTACGCTTCGCCGCATGAGCTG
>JBBIVU010000207.1:0-6296 GCA_037439585.1 Roseateles sp.
CCAAGACATCGCCTCTGCGCACCGTGCCGCTTCCACATGCATCACCACACCGTTCACCAGCGCTGTGCGCCCAACCGTCGGATCAACAGTCATGGACTTCCGCCACCTCAAGTACTTCGTCGCCGTGGCTGACGAGCAGAACTTCACCCGTGCCGCCGAGCGGCTGCACATCTCCCAGCCGCCGCTGAGCCGGCAGATCCAGGACCTGGAGGAGGAACTGGGCACGCCCCTTTTTGAGCGCGGCTCGCGGCCGCTGAAGCTCACCGACGCCGGCCGCTTCTTTTACGGCCATGCCACGCGGCTGCTGGAACAGGCGGCGCAGGCCGTGCGCTCCACCAAGCGCGTGGCGCAGCTGGAGCGGCGGCTGGTGATCGGCTTCGTGGCGTCCACCATGTACGGCGCGCTGCCGCTGCTGGTGCGCAAGTTCCGCGCAGCCAACCCGCACACGGAACTGGCGCTGACCGAGATGAGCACCGTCGACCAGATCGAGGCACTCAAGGCCGGCCGCATCGACGTGGGCTTCGGCCGCGTGCGGCTGGACGACCCGTCCATCAAGCGCGAGATCCTTCGGGAGGAACGGCTGGTGGTGGCCATTCCCGCCGAGCATGAGCTGGCGGCCACCGACGGCCCGCTGACCCTGCCCGACGTGGCCGCCCACCCGCTGCTCGTCTACCCCCGCACGCCCCGGCCCAGCTACGCCGACCAGGTACTGTCCCTGCTGCGCGACCTGGCGCTGGAACCGGCCAGCGTGCTGGAGGTGCAGGAGATGCAGACCGCGCTCGGCCTGGTCGCCTCCGGCATGGGCCTGTGCGTGGTGCCGGCCAGCGTGCACCGCCTGCGGCCCGACGAGGTTGTCTACCGCCCGCTGGCCGAACCCCAAGCCACCTCGCCCATCATCATGAGCACGCGGTTGCAGGACCAGTCGGGCGACATCACGCTGCTGCGGGAGTTGATCGACGTCATCTATGCCGAGCAGCGGGCAGCGAGGGAGACGGCCGAAGGGACAAAGGGTTGACGGCGGCTCATGTCGACTTGCGGCCGTGAGCGGCCATTGACGACTGGCTGCTTCAAGCAGCCCCACCTGGCTGCTCGCGTGCAAGCTATCAAGTCAGCCACCAGCGCCAGCCCCAGCACCGGCGAGGCCTCCGAGGTCTTGAACGCCCGCCTGCCTCACTGGAACAGGATGCCGCTGGCAATGGCAGGCGGCAGGCGGCGCATGAGGCGGTCAAAGCTGCCGGTGGCGCGGCTGCGGTCAGGCAAGCGCCCACGGCCTCGTTGAGAGACGAGCCCAGGAACAACGTGATCAGCCGCGCGGCGCACGTGCGCCACCCGGCAGCGTGGCCAGCCATGCATCCAGGCAGGCAGCGAAGGCCGCCGGCTGCTCCAGCACGCTGAGGTGCGAAGCCCCCGGCAGCACCACCAGCTGCGCCCCGGGGATGGCCTGCGCGATGCGCTCGGCCATGGCGGGGGGCGTGCCGGCATCCAGCGCGCCGGCGATCACCAGCGCCGGCACCATGAGGGCGGGCAGCTTCTGCGTGGTGTCGATCTGGCTGATGGCCTCGCAGCAGGCGATGTAGCCCGCCGCGTTGCACTGCAGCACGCGGCCGCGCCACAGGGCGACGGTGTCGGGGTGCTCGGCGCGGAAGCCCTCATGGAACCAGCGCTGCAGCGCGCCGTCGACGATCGCTTCCAGCCCGCCTTGGCGGATGCCCTCGATGCGCTGCGCCCAACCGGCCTGGGCCTCCGGCGGGTAGCCGGAGGTGGTGTTCGCCAGCACCACCGCGCGCACGGCGCAGGGGTGACGCAGCGCCAGCTCCTGGCCCACCATGCCGCCCATGGAAAGGCCCACCCACACGACCGGCCCCACGCCCAGGCGGCTGATCAGCGCGGCCGCGTCGTCGGCCAGCATCGCCATCGTGCAGGGCCCTGCGGGTGCCGGGCTGCGGCCGTGGCCGCGCTGGTCGTACCGCAGCACGCGGTGGCCCTGCGCGCACAGATGGGCGGTGAGGTCGTCCCACATGCGCAGGTCACAGCCCAGCGCGGGGCTGAGCATCAGCGTGAGGCCGGAGGGCGTACCACCCGTGGGCAGCGCGAGTTCGTGATGCAGGTCGAGCGGGCTCACACCCGCTCCATGATGACCGCGATGCCCTGGCCCACGCCAATGCACATCGTGCACAGCGCATAGCGGCCCCCGCTGCGATGGAGCTGGTTCACCGCGGTCATCACCAGCCGCGCACCGCTCGCACCCAGCGGGTGGCCCAGCGCAATCGCGCCGCCGTTCGGGTTCACGCGCGGGTCGTCGTCGCGCAGGCCGAGTTGGCGCAGCACGGCCAGACCTTGCGCGGCGAACGCCTCGTTCAGCTCGATGACGTCCATCTGGTCCAGCGCGAGGCCTGCCTGGGCCAGCACCTTGAGCGAGGCGGGCGCTGGGCCGATGCCCATGATGCGCGGCGCCACACCGGCGGTGGCCATGGCCACGACACGGGCGCGCGGCGTGAGGCCGTGGCGCGTGGCGCTGGCCTCGTCGGCCAGCAGCAGTGCGCAAGCGCCGTCGTTCACGCCGGAGGCATTGCCGGCCGTGACCGTGCCCTCCGGCCGCACCACGGGCTTGAGCTTGGCCAGCACCTCCAGCGAGGTGTCGCGCGGGTGTTCGTCCCTCGACACGACCAGCACCTCGCCCTTCTTCTGCGGCACCGTGACCGGCGTGATCTCGCTGTCGAACACGCCCGCCTGCTGGGCGGCCACGGCCTTGCGCTGCGAGGCCAGGGCCATCAGGTCCTGGTCTTCGCGGCTGATGCGGAAGTCGGCGGCCACGTTCTCGGCCGTTTCGGGCATGGCGTCCACGCCGTACTGCGCCTTCATCAGCTTGTTGACGAAGCGCCAGCCGATGGTGGTGTCGTACACCGCATTGCTGCGGCTGAAGGCGCTCTCGGCCTTGGGCATGACAAAGGGCGCGCGGCTCATGCTCTCCACGCCGCCGGCGATCATCAGGCCGGCTTCGCCGCTCTTGATGGCGCGGGCAGCGCTGCCCACGGCATCCATGCCCGAACCGCACAACCGGTTGACCGTCGAGCCCGGCACCGCCATCGGCAGACCGGCCAGCAGCGCCGACATGCGGGCCACGTTGCGGTTGTCTTCACCGGCCTGGTTGGCGCAGCCGTAGATCACGTCGCTCACCGCTTCCCAGTCCAGCTGCGGGTGGCGTGCAATCAGCGCGCGCAGCGGCACGGCGCCCAAGTCGTCGGCGCGCACGCTGGCGAGGCTGCCGCCATAGCGGCCGAAGGGCGTGCGCAGGGCGTCGCAGAGGTAGGCGTGGCGGGTCATGCGGCGTCCTTCAGGGTGTCGGAAGCGAGCAGGCGCACGCCCGGGGTCAGCGCTTGCAGGGCTGCGAGCGTGAGGCCCGGGGCCAGCGCCACAACGACCGGGCCTTGCGGCGTGAGCTCAATCAGTGCCAGGTCGCTGTAGAGGCGACTCACGCAGGCCATGCCGGTCAGCGGGTAGGTGCAGGTGGACACCAGCTTGGCCTCGCCGGCCTTGGTGAGGTAGTCCATCATCACGAAGGTCTTCTTGGCGCCGATGGCCAGGTCCATCGCGCCGCCGACGGCGGGGATGGCGTCCGGCGCACCGGTGTGCCAGTTGGCCAGGTCGCCGGTGGCCGACACCTGGAAGGCGCCGAGCACGCAGAAGTCCAGGTGACCACCGCGCATCATCGCGAAGCTGTCGGCGTGGTGGAAAAAGCAGCCACCCGGCAGCAGCGTCACCGGCTGCTTGCCGGCGTTGATGAGGTCGTAGTCCTCCTCACCGGCTCGGGGCGCCGGGCCCATGCCGATGACGCCATTCTCGGAGTGGAGCACCACCTCCTTGCCGGTACCCAGGTGGTTGGCCACGGCCGTGGGCAGGCCGATGCCGAGGTTCACCACGGCGCCGTCGGGGATGTCGGCAGCCACGCGGGCGGCCATTTCGTCGCGGGTCCAGCGGCGCACGCCGTTCAGAAGTTCAGTCATGGGGTCTCCTTCAGGCTGCCTGCTTGAAACCGCCGCCGCGCGTGACGGCGCGCGGCACGAGCACGACGCGCTGCACGAACAGGCCCGGCGTGATGACGGTCTCGGGGTCCAGCGCACCCAGTTCCACGATCTCGTGCACGCTGGCGATGGTGGTGGTGGCGGCCATGGCCATGACGGGGCCGAAGTTGCGCGCCGTCATGCGGTAGGTCAGGTTGCCCCAGCGGTCGCCGCGCTCGGCCTTGATGAGGGCAAAGTCGGCCTTGATCGGGTACTCCAGCACGTACATGCGGCCGTCGATCTCGCGGGTCTCCTTGCCTTCGGCCAACGCCGTGCCATAGCCGGTGGGCGTGAAGAAGCCGCCGATGCCCGCACCCGCGGCACGGATGCGCTCGGCCAGGTTGCCTTGCGGCACCAGCTCCAGCTCGATGCGGCCGGCGCGATAGAGGGCGTCGAAGTGATGGCTGTCGGCCTGGCGCGGGAAGGAGCAGATGATCTTGCGCACACGCCCCGAGGCCAGCAGCGCGGCGAGGCCCGTGTCGCCGTTGCCGGCGTTGTTGTTGACGATGACGAGGTCGCCAGCGCCGCCGCTGATCAGGGCGTCGACGAGTTCATGGGGCAGGCCGGCTGTGCCGAACCCGCCGATCATCACCGTGGCGCCATCGTGCACATCAGCCAGCGCCGCTTCGGCGGACGCGACCCGTTTGTCGATCATGGTGTGTCTCCTGGCAGGTTACCGTGCCGATGCGCGGCAGGTGTCGTTCAACGCGACATCGGTGGGCATCGTAAGGATGGCCCGCGCAGGCGTCCAAGACGGCTTGAGACTGGATCGATACCCTGCGGGCATCGATAGTGCCTGCTCAGGCTGCAACGCGCCCGCGCCCGACGGCGCCACGCATCGAGGCGTCTACCCCGCCAAGCGAGGTCCGCTCAGCTCGGCCTTGCGCGGACGCGCGGCGGATCTGAATGAAGCCAACCACCCCCCTCCAAACCGCCCATGCCCAGAAATCTGCAGTCTGTCGCGCCCGCCTGGGCCCGGGCGGGTCACGGCGATATGGTTCGCTACATCAGCAACACACCCCGGAGCGCCCATGACTGCCACCTGGAATGACCAGGCGCCGATCTACCAGCAGCTGGCCGACCGTTTGGCCGTGCAATTGCTGGACGGCCACCCCTCGGAAGGCGAGGCCCTGCCCTCGGTGCGCCTCCTGGCAAGCCGGTACATGATCAACCCGCTGACCGTGACGCGGGCGCTGCAGGCGCTGAGCGAGCACGGGCTGATCGAGTCGCGCCGCGGGCTGGGCATGTACGTGACAGCCGGTGCCCGCGAGCGGCTGCGCCACCAGGAGCGCGAGCGCTTTTTGCAGCGCGACTGGCCCGCTTTGCGGGCCCGGCTGCAGCGGTTGGGGCTGAGCGCCAAGGATCTGAACTGGGAGACCACATGAACCTCATCGAAGTGAAGAGCGCCTCGCTGCATTACGGCAAGAAGGCGGCGCTGAGCGACATCTCCCTCGCCGTGGCGCCCGGTCGCGTGGTGGGGCTGCTGGGGCACAACGGTGCAGGCAAGACCTCGCTGATGAAGGCGCTCGTCGGCCTGCTGCCCATGCAGGGCGAGGTGACGGTGCTGGGCCTGAACCCCGCGCACGCCCGCCAGAAGCTGCTGGAGCAGCTGAGCTACATCCCCGACGTGGCGGTGCTCCCGCGCTGGGCCAGGGTGCACGAGTTGATCACCCTGATGAGCCGGCTGCAGCCCAAGTTCAGCGCAGACCGGGCCCGGGCGCTGCTCAAGCGCACCAGCGTGAGCGAAGGCGACAAGGTGAAAAACCTCTCCAAGGGCATGGTGGCACAGACGCACCTGGCGCTGATTGCCGCCATCG
Organism: Roseateles sp.; assembly: GCA_037439585.1. Lineage (GTDB taxonomy): Bacteria > Pseudomonadota > Gammaproteobacteria > Burkholderiales > Burkholderiaceae_C > Pelomonas. The sequence continues at coordinate 5,879 of JBBIVU010000207.1, forward strand.
ACGCGAGGCTGATGGTCCTGGACGAACCCACGCTGGGGCTGGACGTGGTGTCGCGCAAGAGCTTCTACGAGATGCTGATTGACGAGTGGTGCGATGGCGAGCGCAGCGTGCTGATCTCCACGCACCAGGTGGAGGAGGTGGAGGCACTGCTGAGCGACGTGATCATGCTGGACGAAGGCCGCGTGGCGCTGGCCATCAGCCTGGAGGACATCGACCGCCGCTTCGTGGCGCTGAACCACGACCCGACCGCAGCCGACGCGATGGCTGCCGCCCACCCCCTGCTGCGCTACCGCGAGCAAGGCCGCACGACGTCGCTGTTTGACGGCGCGCCGCCCGAGCACATCACCCGCCTGGGCCAGCGCGTGCGCCCCAGCCTGGTGGACCTCTTCATGGCGCTGACGCGCAACCCGGCCCTGAA
>JBBIVU010000208.1:0-6172 GCA_037439585.1 Roseateles sp.
GTGCGCCACTTCGATGAAAGCCGGGGTGTCGCGCAAAGCCAGATGCCGCTCGTCCGGCAACAGCGAATCGATCACCTTGACGATGCGCCCCGGCCGCGGCGGACTGCGGGCCGGGGGCGCTGCCCCAGCCTGCTGGCGCAGCAGGACCCAGGCGCGGGCTGCCCTTCCACGCATAGCCCGCGCCGCCCAGCATCACGATGGCGGCGGCCAGCATGGCACTGCGCCGCGATGCCCAGGCCGGTCGGCCGCGGGGCGCCGCAGCAGCAGTCGGGGCTGCAGCCGCACCACCGACGCAGGCCATCAACGCCGCGTTCAGGCGTTGTCGGGCTTCAGCGTAGAGGTCTGCGGAGAGCGTGCCCTGGCGGTGGGCTTGTTCAATCTGCTCGATCTGTTCGAGCACACGTTGGAGTTCAGCGGACATGGGGGGTCTCGGAAGTCTCAGGATCAGGCTCGAAGTCGTCCTCGGCCCACTGCTGGCGGCGGCGCAAATGCCACAACAGGCCAGCCAGGCCCCCAACGACGAGCAGGGCGGGGCCGGCCCACAGCAGGACCGTGCTGGCCTGCAAAGGCGGGCGGTAGCGGACGAAATCGCCGTAGCGGTCGGTCATGTAGCGCAGCACCTCGTCGTCGCTGGCGCCCTGGCGCAGCATGTCGCGCACCTGGTTGCGCAGGTCGATGGCCAGTGCGGCGTGCGAGTCGGCCACGGTCTGGTTCTGGCACACCAGGCAGCGCAGCTCGCCGGTGACGGCCAGCACGCGAGCCTCCAGCGCCGGTTCGTCGGCCGTGGGGCGCGCCTCCTGGGCCTCGGCCTGCAGCACCAGGCCAGCCAGCGCCAGCAGCGCGATGCCAGCCATGCGCAACCAGGACTGATCCAGCCAGGCGAGTCGGGGGACAGCGGGCGCCAAGCGGGGCAGTTTCATCGTGCACCTCCTGCGGCTTCAGCCTGCAACTTCGCCAGCAGCGGCTCGATGCGGTCCTTCAGCGCCTCCGGGGTGATGGGCCCGATGTGCTTGTGCCGCACGACGCCGCGGGCGTCGATGATGAAGGTTTCCGGGACGCCGTACACGCCCCAGTCCAGCCCCGCACGGCCGTCCTCGTCGAAAGCCGAAGCCACGTAGGGGTTGCCCAGGCGACGCAACCAGTCCTGGCCGGCAGGTCGTGTGTCCTTGTAGTCCAGGCCGTAAACGGGCACGGGCTGGCCTTTCGCGAAGGCCACGAGCAGCGGGTGCTCCTCGCGGCAGGCGCCGCACCAGCTGGCCCAGACGTTGAGCATCCAGACCTTGCCCTTCAGCGCCTCGCCGGAAACGCGCTCGACCGGGTTGTCCAACTGGGGCAACTGCAGCGGCGGCGCGGGCTTGCCGATCAGCGGGCTGGGCACTTCGCGCGGGTCGCGGTTCAGCCCCACGGCCAGCACTGCCACCAGCGCCACGAAGGCCGCCAGCGGCAGCAGCACCGGCCACAGGCTGCGTCGCTTCGCGCTCATGCCGCCACCTCCTGCGGCACGGCGGCTGGCGCCGGCTCGGCGGCACGCTGCCGGCGCCGGTAGCGTGCATCACTGGCGGCCAGAGCGCCGCCCAGCGCCATCAACAGGCAGCCACCCCAGATCCAGTCCACGAAGGGCTTGACGTAGGCGCGCAGCGTCCAGCCGCCATCGTTCAGCGGCTCGCCCAGCGCAACGTAGAGGTCGCGGGTGAGGCCGGTGTCGATGGCCGCTTCGGTCATCGGGTTCTGCTGCACGCGGTAGACGCGCTTCTCGGGCGTCAGGAAGGCCACCGGTGCGCCGTCGCGCGTGATGCTGACACCGGCCTGCACGGCCTGGTAGTTGGGGCCGTTCAAGTCGCGCGTGCCCTCGAAGCGGAACTCGTAGCCGGCCAGCGTGACGGTTTCGCCGACGTGCATGCGCACGTCCTTCTCGATCTCGTAGCCCTTCACCATCGTCACGCCAATGATGAACACGGCCACACCGGCATGGGCCAACGTCATGCCCCAATGGGCGCGCCCCACCAGCACCAGGTGCTGCGGCAACCGGCGCCAGCCGCCGTGCGGCGGCCACAGGTCGGAAGCCAGATTGAGCAGGATCCACCAGGCCGTTGCCAAGCCGGCGGCTGCAGCGGCGCCAACGCGGCCTGCGGCCCAGCTGCTCAGCACACCTGCCGCCACAGCCACGGCCAGCGCCCAGCGCAGGCGGCGCACCAGCGGTGCGGTGTCGGCCTGCTTCCAGCGCGTCAGCGGCCCCAGGGCCATCAGGAACAGCACGGGCGCCATGAGCGGCGCGAACACGGCCTCGAAGTAAGGCACGCCCACCGAGATCTTGCCCAGGCCCAGCGCGTCCAGCACCAGCGGGTACAGCGTACCCAGCAGCACGGCACCAGCCGCGGCCAGCAGCACCACGTTGTTGACGAGCAGCAGCGTCTCGCGCGACAGCATCGCGAAGCGCGCGCCCAGGCCCACCCGGGCGGCCCGCCAGGCGTACAGGCCGAGCGCCCCGCCCACCGTGAGGCCCAGCAGCGCGAGGATGAAGAGGCCGCGCTTGGGGTCGGACGCGAAGGCGTGCACCGAACTCAGCACGCCCGAGCGCACGAGGAAGGTGCCCAGCAGCGAGAGCGAGAACGCCAGGATGGCCATCAGCACCGTCCAGGACTTGAACGCGCCGCGCTTCTCGGTGACGGCCAGCGAGTGCATCAGCGCCGTGCCCACCAGCCACGGCATGAAGGACGCGTTCTCCACCGGGTCCCAGAACCACCAGCCCCCCCAGCCCAGCTCGTAGTAGGCCCAGCCGCTGCCCAGCGCGATGCCCAGCGTCAGGAACACCCAGGCGGCCGTCGTCCACGGCCGCGTCCAGCGTGCCCACTGCGCGTCCAGCTCGCCGCTGAGCAGCGCCGCGATGGCGAAGGCGAAGGCCACCGAGAAGCCCACGTAGCCCATGTAGAGCATGGGCGGGTGGATGACCATGCCGGGGTCCTGCAGCAGCGGGTTCAGGTCGCGCCCGTCCGGCGGCGCGGGCCACAGGCGCTCGAAGGGGTTGGAGGTCAGCAGCATGAACAGCAGGAAGCCCAGCGCCACCCAGGCCAGCACGCTCAGCAGGCGGACCACCAGCGGCTCGGGCAGGCGACCGCTGGCCAGCGACACGGCGACCGTCCAGACCTGCAGCATCAGCAGCCACAGCAGCAACGAGCCCTCGTGGCCGCCCCACACGCCGGCCACCTTGTAGGCCAGCGGCAGCGCGGTGTTGCTGTGATCGGCCACGTAGAGCACCGAGAAGTCGTCCTGCACGAAGCACAGCGTGAGGCAAATGAAGGCGAGGGCCACCAGCGCTGCCGTGGCGTGGGCCATGGGCCGGGTCAGTGCCAGCCACTCGGGCCTGTGCCGGCGCAACGCCCACAGCGGCACCACAGACTGCAGCAGGCAGGCGCCCAGCGCCAGCCACAGGGCCAGGTGGCCGAGTTCCGCCGTCATGTGCGGCCTCCACGCGCGGCCGAAGCGGCCTTCATCGCCGCCGCGGCTTCGGGCGGCATGTAGTTCTCGTCGTGCTTGGCCAGCACTTCCTGTGCGACGAAGCGGCCATCCACCAGGCGGCCTTGGGCCACCACGCCCTTGCCCTCCTTGAACAGGTCGGGAAGGATGCCCTCGTAGGCCACGGTCATCGTCTGCGCCGTGTCGGTGACGCGGAAGCTCACCTTCACGCCGTCGCGCTGCACGCTGCCTGCCTCCACCATGCCCCCCACGCGGAAGGTGCGTCCGTTCGGGGCCTCACCGGCGCTGACCTGGGTGGGCGTATAGAAGAACACGAGATTGCTGTTGAAGGCACGCAGCACCAGGGCGGTGACGATCCCCAGCGTCAACAGCAGGCCGCCGGCAGCGGCCAGTTTCCAGTGACGAATTTTCATCGCAGCTCCTCGGGTGCCACGGTATGACTCCACGCAGGGCTGTCGCCCTCACCAAGCCGCGTCGCACCCCACTGTTCTCTCGCTGCCCACTGCGCACGAGCCAGGCGACGGCGGATCAGCCAAGGCTCCAGCAGCAGGCCCGCCAGCATGACGGCGTAGGCGGGCCATACATAAACGCCGTAACCGTGCAAATGCAGCAGTTCGGCAAAGGAAGACACATTCATCGGCGGGGCTCCGAATCGAAAAACTCGGCCACCCAGTGGCGGTCGAGGTCGCGCTCAACGGCGACGGCGATGGCGCGTGCAAACACGGCTGCAAAAGCATAGGCCCAGCAGGCCAAGGTCATCAGCAGCATGGCCGTCAACATCGTCGAGGCCATCTTGGGGGCCGCAGTCATGCTGACCGAGGCCCCCTGGTGCAGCGTGTTCCACCAGCGCACCGAGAAGTAGATGACCGGCACGTTGACCACCCCCACCAGCGCCAGCAGCGCGGACGCGGCATCGGCACGGCGCGGCTCCTCGAAGCTGGAAGCCAGCGCCATGAACCCGGCGTAGAGGAACAGCAGGATGAGTTCGCTGGTCAGCCGCGCATCCCACACCCACCAGGTGCCCCAGGTGGGCTTGCCCCAGCAGGCGCCGGTCCACAGGGCCAGAACCGTGAACAGTGCACCGGTGGGTGCAATGGCCTGGGCCAGCATCGAGGCCATGCGCACCTTCCAAGCCCAACCCAGCACGGCCCAGAAGGCCATGGCGACGTAGAGCACCATGGACAGCCAGGCTGCGGGCACGTGGATGTAGATGATGCGGTATGCCTCACCTTGGGTGGCGTCGGTAGGTGCGACGACGAAGCCCACGTACAGCGCGGCAAAGGCCAGCAAGACGCTGAGCACCCACAGCGCCGGGATCACGCGCGACAGCACGCGGCAAAAAGCGGCCGGTGACGCCAGCGCGAAGGCACGCCAGCGAGACGCGGGAATGGTAGAGGGAGGCAGGGCAGACATGGATCACTCGCAAGCCAGGCGCAGCGCCTTGGCGATCAGGAAAGGGGCCAGCCAGGCCATGACCAGCAGCTGTGCCGCGATCAGCCCCAGCGGCGCCAGCGCCGGTTGGCCCGCCTGCGTGGCCTGCACAGCGCTGCTGCCGAACACCAGCACGGGCACCGCCAGGGGCAGGACGATGAGCAGGATCAACGCAGCCGCCTGGCGCAGGCCCACGGTCAGCGCCGCGCCCACGCCGCCCAGCAGGCTGAGCACCGGCGTGCCCAGCAGCAGACCCGCGGCCAGCGTGGCGATGGCGTCGCCGTCCAGTCCGTAGAGCACGCCCAGCAGCGGTGACAGCAGCACCAGCGGCGCTCCGGCCCAGCACCAGTGGCCAGCCACCTTGGCTGCGGCGACAAGCCACAGCGGCGCGGCACCGAGGCACATCTGGTCGAGGCTGCCATCGGCCTGGTCTTGCGCGAACCGCGCGGGCAGCGGCAGCAGCGCCGCCAGCAACGCGGCCGACCAGATCAACCCCGGCGCCACCTGGCGCAGCAGCGCGGGCTCCGGACTCAAACCCAGCGGCTGCAGGGCGGCACTGACGAGAAAGAACCCCAGTGGCAACAGCGCCTCGCCACGGCGCCGCTGCGCCAGGCGCCAGTCGCGCCGCCAGATGGCGCGGGCCGCACGCAGGGCATCGCGGGGGCCGGCGTCGGACCGGACCGCAGTGACACGGGTCATCACGTGGCTCATGCAGCAGTAGCCGCGTCCAGCCACAAGGTGTCAACGCCACTGACCTGCACCGGCAGGCCCTGATGGCTGCTGAGCACCCAGGCGCCCTGACGCAGGCGGTGACGCATCAACACGGAGGCCAGGAGGTCCTGGCCCTCATCATCGAGCGCGTCGAACGGCTCGTCCAGCAGCCACAGCGGCCGCTCCGCAGCAAGGTCCAGCCGGGCCAGGCTGACACGGCGGCGCAACCCTTGCGAGAGCCGGCGCGCAGGCTGGCGGCGGCGCTCCCACAACTGCCAACGCACCAGCGCCGCCTGCACGGCCTGGGGGCGGGCGTCCAGGGCGCCCAACTCGGCGAGGCACTCCAGGTTCTCTGCCACACCGAGGTCGTCCTTCACGGCCAGCGTGTGGCCCACGTAGAGCAGCGGCGCATCGGCGGCATGCCAGAGCTGGCCACCGGCCGGCTCCAGCAGACCGGCCAGCGCGCGCAGCAGCGTCGTCTTGCCTGAGCCGTTGCGCCCGCGCAGCCACACGCCGCCGCCACGGGCCAGCGCCAGCCGCCGCAGCGCCAGCACGC
>JBBIVU010000209.1:0-6170 GCA_037439585.1 Roseateles sp.
GGTGCAGCGCATGGAAGCCGCCGGCCTGGCCGAGCGCCGCGCCTGCCCCACCGACGCCCGCGCCCAGCGCGTGTGGCTGCGCCCGCCAGGGCAGGCGCTGCTGCCGGTGCTGCAGCAGGCCACCCAGCGCATCAACACCCGGCTGACCGACGGGTTCACGCCCGAAGAAATCGCCGTCGTGGGCCGCTGGCTGTCCCACGTGCGCACCCTGGACCGAACCCTGCCCCAAGAGGAATGAACCCCATGGTCCCCACTCCCGAGACCCCCGTGGCGGGCGAACCCGTCGAGCTGCGCTGCCAGGACGGCACGCCCCTGCACGGCCACTTCTTTGCCGCGCCGGGCGCCGGCACACCGGTGCTCATCAGCCCGGCCACGGGCATCAAGCAGCAGTTCTATTTCCGCTTCGCGGCCTGGCTGGCGGCCCAGGGGCACGATGTGCTGGTGTTCGACTACCGGGGCATCGGCCTGTCGCTGCACGGCCGCCTGCAGGACTGCCGCGCCACGCTGGCCGAGTGGGGCCAGCAGGACCAGGCCGCCGCCATCGAATGGCTGGCCGCGCGCACAGGCCAGGCGCAGGTGGCCCTCATCGGCCACAGTGCCGGCGGCCAGATGATCGGCCTGCTGGCCAACCACGCACGAGTGCGGCGGCTGGTGGGTGTGGCAGCGTCCACCGGCTGGTTTCGCCGCATGCGCCTGGGCTACCGCCTGAAGGCCACCACGGTGATGCGCGGCCTGCTGCCGCTGGGCACGCGGCTGAAGGGCTACGCACCCACGGCCCGCTTCGGCCTGGGCGAGAACCTGCCCGCCACGGTGGGCCGCCAGTGGGGGCAGTGGTGCGCGGCCGGCGGCTACGCCACCAACGCCGTGCGCCACCAGCCCGCGCTGGACTTCCACGCCCAGGTGCGCACACCGGTCACGGTGTTCTACGCCACCGACGACGACATCGCCAACCGCGCCACGGTGGACGACTTCATCCGCACCCTGCCCGCCGCGCCCCGGCAAGTGCAGTGCGTCCGGCCGGCAGACCACGGGCTGAAGGGCATAGGCCACATGGCCTGGTTCCGCAGTTCGCACCAGGCGCTGTGGCCGCTGCTGGCGGGGGCGCTGCGCTGGCATGCTGACTGGGCAGTTCTGCCAGCAGCACCGACACCGCCACAAGGGCTATCGTCGGCCGCCATGGAATTCCAGCGATTCACCGCCCCCGACGCCGCAGCCCTGCAAACCTCGATTGCCGAGCACCGGGAGCAGCTCACGCAAGCGCTGCAAGCCGGTGATGACCTGCGCATCGTCGACCACACCGCCGATCTGGCCAGCCTTCTGACCGCCGCACGCTGCGAGCATGAAGCCCTGGCCTTGCTGCAAGCACAGCTCGACCGGACCCGCGCGCTGGCAACGCATGAGCCGGCGGGCTGGTTCTGGAACGCCTACGCCACCGCGCTGCAGTACAGCGGCCAGCGCGCCGAGGCCAACACTGCGTTTGCCAAGGCGCTGGATCTGGCGCAGGCCGGAGGCTGGAGGCGCCTGCAAGGCTTCGTGCTGCAGCACTGGGGCCGCAGCCTGGCGGAACAAGGCCGGCTCGACGAGGCGCAGTCGCGCTTTGAGGAGGCCCTCGCCTTGCGCCGCCAGTTGCACGACCCCCGGGCCGCCACGACCGAGGGCGCCCTGGCGGGCCTGGCCGAACTGCGCGAACGACAGGGCCTGGCGCTGCGCCAGGGCAGCTGCCACTGCGGCGCGGTGCGCCTGACGCTGCCCTCGCTGCCCGACCAGGCCACCCGGTGCAACTGCTCCATCTGCCGCCGCCTCAACGGCCTGTGGGCGTACTACCCGTTCGGCTCGGTGCAGGTCGACGGCCACCCCGAGCACACCACCGACTACATCTGGGGCGACAAGACCCTGCGCAACATCCGCTGCATCCACTGCGGCTGCGTGACGCACTGGGAGCCCCTCGAACCCGAGCCCGGCGCGCGGCATGGCGTGAACCTCAACAACTTCGATCCGCAGGTGGTGGCTGGCGTGCGGGTGCGGCGGTTTGATGGGGCGGAGACGTGGACGTTTTTGGATTGAGCCCCGGACCGCTCAACGCAGCAGCACCAGCTGCGGTGTTCCGTCGGACCCTGCCCAAACAACTGCGTTTTGCTCCAGGCCCCGGCCCAACGCTCGCGCCCTCACCCCTTCACCGCCCCCACCACCCTCCCCAAGAATCCATCCAACGCCGCTCCGTTGTCGATCCAGCGCACCACCACCAGCAGGTCGTTCTCCCCGTCGATGTAGATGATGTTCTGCCCGTTGCCCCGGAACGTGACGCTGCTCTCGGGCACTGACGGCAGGGCCTTGCGGCCGGTGTTGAGGAACCAGTTGCAATAGCCGTATTCGGCGTTGTCCGCGCCGGGCTGGCGGGCTTTGGCGATCCAGTCGCGGCTGACGATCTGGCGGCCGGCCCACTGGCCCTGGCGCAGGAAGAGGTAGCCGAAGCGCGCCATGTCCCAGGCGTCGATGAACAGGCCGCCGCCCCAGTGGCCGCCGCCGCTGACGCTCTGCACGCGCTGACCGTCCAGCTCCACCCAGCTGTTGTCGTAGCCGTGCCAGCGCCAGCGGCTGCTGGCGCCGATGGGGTCCATCACCTGCTCGCGCAGCACCTCGGGCAGCGGGCGGCGCCACACCTGCAGGGCGGCCAGGGCCAGCACGTTCACGCGCACGTCGTTGTACTTGTAGTGCGTGCCGGGTGCGTACACCGGGCGGTTGGGCCAGTCGTTCAGCGTCTTGCCCACGGGGCGGTCGGCCCAGTCGGGCTTGCCCCACAAGGTGCCCTGCCAGTCGCTGGTTTGCCGCAGCAGGTGCTCCCAGGTGATGGGGGCGTTCTTGGGTGCGGTGAAGAGGTCCACGCCCGGCGGCATGGCGTCGGCCACGCGGTCGTCGGTGCTTTGGATGAGGCCCTGCTGCCAGGCCAGGCCCACCACCGTGGAGAGGAAGGTCTTGGTGATGCTGTGGCTCATGTCCACGCGCCGGGTGTCGCCCCACTCGGCCACCACCTTGCCGCGCCGGATGACGAGGCCGTTGAGGGCAGCACGCTCGCGCGTGGGGCCGATCTGGCCGCCAAAGTAGGGCTCGGCTTTGCCGAAGGTCTGCGCCAGGGCCAGGGCCTGGTCGCGCGGCGCCGGGTTCTCGTGGGCCTGGGCGTAGGCAACGGCGTCGGCCAGCCGGGCGGGGTCCAGGCCCACGGTGGCGGGGTCGGCACGCTGCCAGTCGCCGCGCGGCGGGAAGTAGGCCGGCTCGGCACGGGCCGCTGCCGGCGCAAGGGCAGCGGCGCCGCTGGCGGCGAGGACGGCAACGACAAACAGGCGGCGCGGGAGGTGCATGGGGGTCACTTCGTTCGGTAGTGGGCGGTGATGGCGTCGATCAGTGCCTGCCGGACCTGGGCCGACGGCCCATCCGTGGCACCGCGCCAGGCGCTGTGCGTGATGACGACGAGGTCCCGCTCGGGGTCGATCCACATGCCCTGGCCGAAGATGCCGGAGGCGCGGTAGGCAGCGCCCGTCGTCGTCCACCACTGCAGGCCATAGCCGCCGCGGCCCTGCAGGGCTTCGGTGGCTTCGCGGGTGGAGGTGGTGGCCTGCGCCACCCAGCCGTCGGGCACCACCGGCTGGCCGTTGGGCAGGCGCGCGCCGCGCATGAAGAAGCGGGCGAAGCGCCCGTAGTCGCGCAGCGTGGCGGAGAGGCAGCAGCCCGCCACTTCGGCGCCCGAGCGGTCCAGCATCCAGTAGGCGTCGCCCTCCATGCCAAGGGGCTGCCACACCTTCTCGGCGAGGTAGTCGGACATCGTCTTGCCGGTGGCCGCCCGCACCAGCGAGCCCACGAGGTTGGTCTCGCCGGTTTTGTAGACCCACTTGGTGCCGGGCGCGGCCTCGCGCGGCAGGCGGGCCATGTAGGTCACCACCGGGTCCGAGCCGTTGACCGAGGGCTCGTTGCCGAAGCGGGCGACGTCGGAGTTGGGGTCGGTGTAGTCCTCGCTCCAGCGCACACCGGAGGTCATGTTGAGCACCTGCCGGATGGTGACGCCCTCATAGGCCGAGCCCTTCAGGCCCGGCAGGTAGGTGGTGATGGGGTCTTCGATGCTCTGGATGCGCCCGTCCCGCACGGCCGCGCCCACCAGCGTGGACGAGAACGACTTGGCCACCGAGAAGCTCGTCCAGCGCATCTGCGGCGTCTGGCCCAGGCCGTAGCGCTCCAGCACCACCTGGCCGTCTTTCAGCACCAGCAGGCCGGCGGCGCGGTTGCGGGTCATGTAGTCGTCGATGGTCCAGGTCTGGCCGGCCACCTGGAAGGTGAGGTCCAGCGGCGTGGCGGCCACCGGCAGCGGGGACACCGCCGTGCTGCGCCGGATGAGCCGCGTGGGGAAGAAGTCTTCCATGTGCGGGTAGCCCGCCTGCTGCTGCTCGAAAGTCCAGAACAGCAGGCTGCCGCCCACGGGCTTGAGCATGGGAGCCGAGGCCGCCGGGGCGGGGGGTGTGGCAGGCGGGGCGAGCTGGGCCGAGGCGACGAACGGGGCCAGCACCAGCAGCCCGACGAGGGCGAAACGCTTCATGAAGGGCTTCCAAGCTTGGACAAGGTGGCCGAGCTTATCGGGCCCAGGCCGCCCGTGCGATGGGCTTTGCCCCCCTTGAAGCCCGCGGCTTGGCCTGCATCAAGCCCCCACCGGTGCCGCCTTGCCATGATGTGGGGTGTGAACCCCGTGCCCCGCCCCCCCCATGAGCCCCTCTGCCCTTCACGACGTGACCCTGCAGGTCAGCGGCATGACCTGCGCCTCCTGCGTGCGCCGCGTGGAGAAAGCCCTGCAGGCCGTGCCCGGCGTGCAGGCCGCCAGCGTGAACCTGGCCACCGAAAAGGCCACCGTGCAGGCCCTGCCCAACGTGCCCACGGCCGCGCTGCAGGCGGCGCTGGACAAAGCCGGCTACCCCGCCACGGTGGTGGACGAAACCGCGCCGCCCGCCCCCGAGGCGCCACCTGCCGGCCTGCCGGCGTGGTGGCCGGTGGCGGCCGGTGCCGTGCTGACGCTGCCGCTGATGCTGCCCATGCTGGGCGGCCTGTTCGGCGCGATGTGGATGCTGCCGGGCTGGCTGCAGTGGCTGCTGGCCACGCCGGTGCAGTTCGTGCTGGGCGCGCGCTTCTACCGGGCCGGCTGGCATGCCGCGCGGGCCGGCAGCGGCAACATGGACCTGCTGGTGGCGCTGGGCACCTCGGCGGCCTACGGGCAGTCCGTCTACCTGCTGCTGCGCCACCCCAGCCACGCGCACCTGTACTTCGAGGGCTCGGCCGCCGTCATCACGCTGGTGCTGCTGGGCAAGTGGCTGGAGCAGCGCGCCAAGCGCCAGACGACCGACGCCATCCGCGCGCTCAACGCGCTGCGGCCCAGCACCGCCCGCGTGCTGCGCGGCGAGGTGGAGGCCGAGGTGCCCGTGGCCGAGGTGCGAGTGGGCGACGTGGTGGTGGTGCGCCCGGGCGACCGCATCCCCGTGGACGGCGAGATCACCGCCGGCCGCAGCCATGTGGACGAATCGCTCATCACCGGCGAAAGCCTGCCCGTGGCCAAGGCCGTGGGGGAGCGCGTGACGGGCGGCGCCATCAACGCCGAGGGCGCGCTCACCGTGCGCACCACCGCCATCGGCGCCGAGACGGCGGTGGCCCGCATCATCCGCATGGTGGAGTCGGCCCAGGCGGCCAAGGCGCCCATCCAGCGCGTGGTGGACCGGGTGAGCGCCGTCTTCGTGCCCGTGGTGCTGGCCTGTGCGGCGCTCACGTTGGTGGGCTGGTGGTGGCACAACGGCAATGCCGAGGCCGCGCTGGTCAACGCGGTGGCCGTGCTTGTCATTGCCTGCCCCTGCGCGCTGGGCCTGGCCACGCCCACCACGCTGATGGCCGGCACCGGCGTGGCCGCGCGCCAGGGCATCCTCATCAAGGACGCCGAGGCGCTGGAGCTGGCGCACGCCGTCACCATCGTCGCGTTCGACAAAACCGGCACCCTCACCGTGGGCCAGCCCACGCTGACCGCCGTGCAGCCCGCCGCCGGGCACAGCCGCGACGAGCTGCTGCAGCTGGCCGCCGCCCTGCAGCGCAGCAGCAGCCACCCGCTGGCGCTGGCCGTGCTGGAGGCCGCGAAGGCCTTGCCGGCCCTG
>JBBIVU010000210.1:0-6132 GCA_037439585.1 Roseateles sp.
GGTGTGAGCAGCAGCAGGGGCAGCAGGCTCCAGGCGGCGTAGGTCAGCCGGGGGCCAGCGCGCCGCAGCAGCGGGCGCAGCAGGGCCAGCAGCACCACGCCGGCGCTCAGCAGCGCGGCCTGGCGCAGCAGCGCCGGCATCAGCAGGTCGAGTTCAGCCACGTTCCTGCTCCTTCAGCAGCGCCTTCAGCGCCGCGATGTCATCCGCACTGAGCTGGCGCTCCGACGCGAACTGCGCCACCAGCGGTGCCAGGCGGCCGCCGAAGAGGCGGTCGATGAGGGACAGGCCGGTGTCGGCCACCCAGGCGTCTTCGGGCACGGCCGGGGCGTAGAGGAAGCGCCGGCCGTCGCGTTCGGCCGTCACCGCGCCCTTCTTGAGCAGGCGGTTGAGCAGCGTCTTCACGGTGGCGACCTGCCAGCCGTGCTGCGGGGCGAGCACGGCGGCGATCTCGTCGGCAGCCTGCGGGGCGCGTTGCCAGAGCAGGCGCATCACGCGCACCTCGGCGTCGCTGATGGGGGGGGGTGGCTTGGTCATTGATTACGTATGTAAACGATGGCGAATGATTACGACTGTAATCGGTGCCGTCAAGCCCCGGGCTTGTCACAGGCCTGCCACTGCTGCAGGCCAAGCTCGTGGCAGAGCCGCTGTCGCGGCCAGGAGAGTTGCCTTTGAGCCCGATTGACGATGACCTGGTGAAGCGCATTCACCGCGACCTGCAGGACGACTTCGACGAAGAGCTGGAGCTCGAGCTCGAAGACCGTGACTGCGGCGCCCTGGCCGACGACCCGGGCGGCGTCGCGCGCAGCGAACGCCATCGCTACTTCCGGGAGCTCATCCGCCTGCAGAGCGAGCTGGTGAAACTGCAGGACTGGGTGGTGCACACCGGGCACAAGGTCGTCATCCTGTTCGAGGGGCGCGATGCGGCCGGCAAGGGCGGTGTGATCAAGCGCATCACCCAGCGCCTGAACCCGCGCGTGTGCCGCGTGGCCGCGCTGCCGGCGCCCAACGACCGCGAGCGCACGCAGTGGTACTTCCAGCGCTACGTGTCGCACCTGCCAGCGGCGGGCGAGATCGTGCTGTTCGACCGCAGTTGGTACAACCGCGCCGGCGTGGAGCGGGTGATGGGCTTTTGCACCGACGAGCAGTACGAGGAGTTCTTCCGCTCGGCGCCAGAGTTCGAGCGCATGCTGCAGCGCTCGGGCATCCAGCTCATCAAGTACTGGTTCTCCATCAGCGACGACGAGCAGCGCGTGCGCTTCCTGGGCCGCATCCACGACCCGCTGAAGCAGTGGAAGCTGAGCCCGATGGACCTGGAGTCGCGCCGCCGCTGGGAGGAGTACACCAAGGCCAAGGAGGTGATGCTGGAGCGCACGCATATCCCCGAGTCGCCCTGGTGGGTGGTGCCGGCCGACGACAAGAAGCGGGCGCGGCTGAACTGCATCCACCACCTGCTGTCGCAGATGCCCTACGAGGAGGTCGAGCACGCCGACATCGACCTGCCGGCCCGCGAGCGCCGCGAGGACTACATCCGCCACCCGGTGGCCGACGAACTCATCGTGCCCGAGGTCTACTGACCGGCCCTGGCACCGGTCAGGGTGGGGTCAGCGGCCCGGCAGGTCGTTGAAGATCTCTTCGCATTCCGCTTGCAGCAGGTGGGCGAGGTCAGGCCCCGGCGCCGGGGCCGCCGTCGGGGGCGCCGCTGCTGCCGGCTGCGCGTCGACCGGCCGGCCCGACAGGCTCGGGTAGAGCGCATCGAAGAAGCAGGCCATCACGTGGGACACGCCCCGCTCGGTCACCTCGCGCAGGTCGCCCTGCAGGTACTGGCCGAACGATGCGACATGGCTGACGATCTCGAACGACGGAAAGTACAGCACCCCGTCGTCCGCCGCTGCAAGCTCGCCGCAGGCCGAGCGCAGCGTGGATTTGGAGTAGCTGGACGCCACCAGCACCTGCTCGCCCGAGTAGGTGGCCACGAGCGGCACCGGCGAGACGGTCAGGATGAAGCGCACGCCGGGGTTCACCCCCCGCACCAGGCTCAGCAGGCGTTGCAGGTCGGCCAGCACCTCGGCGTGCGTGAGGTTGCGGAAGCGGTGCAGCGCCGCGTCGTACTGCCCCTTGGCCGTGCCGGGGCAGACCGGGTAGGTGTGGCCACGCTCGGCGTGGTACCAGGTCTCGGTGAGGCCCAGCGTGAACACGAAGACGTCGCAGGTCTCGAACATGTGCCGCACGCGGCCCAGGTGGAAGCTGCGGTCGGCCCGGGCATGGGCGAGGTTGTCGAAGCCGCCCTTCACGGCGTTGGGGCGCAGCAGGTCGTACACACGCCCGTCTTCTTCGGCGCAGTCGTCGATGGGGGCTCGCACACCCAGAGCCTGCTCCACCAACTCCAGGGCCTGCCGGGGGCTGTAGAGGTTGCCAAAGCGGGCTGAGAAGGTCTGGTAGTCGCTGCCGTCGCGGCCGGCGGCCTGCTCCAGCGGGTGGGGCTGCTCGACGAGCATGGGCTGCATGCCACGCAGCCGCATGTGGCGGGCGATGTGCTGCGCGAAGCAACTGCCGGCGGTGGCCACGCGGGCCTCGGGGGTCAGCTGGAACTTGGGCGGGCCGACGAGGTCCAGGTCGCGCCAGGCCGTCTCGCTGACGGCACGGCGCCAGAAGGCACGGTCGGGTTGCTGTTGGTACGGGTGCATGGGATTTCCTCGAACTCAGGCCAACGCGCGCAACTGCTCCAGCACCATGGCGCCGTAAGCCTCGTTGCCGTGGGTGCAGCCCTGGGCCAGGCCATCGCGCAAGGCGCCTTGCGCGTCCTGGCTGCCGGCGGGTGGCCCCAGGCATTCGATGCGCAGTGGCGCCAGGTGCCGCTGGAACAGCTCCCGGTACAGGCCGTAGTATTTGAGCCGGATGCTCAACGGCATGACGCCGACGCGCGCGATCAGGTCGCCAAACACCTCTGGCGCATCGCGCATGCTGGCCTCGTTGGCTTGGGGCGGTGGAGGAGCCACGTGCACGATGCGCAGCCCGGGATGCCGGGCCCGGATCATCGTGAGCTGCGCCAGCGTGTTCTGGATGGACGCCAGCAACTGCGCCTCGACGACCGCCACCGACACCGGCTGCCGGTCCGGCAGCAAGGGTGCTTCGTTGCCAGCCGGCCAGACGAAGTCGAAAGGCACGGCCGGATTGAGCAGGGACAGCACGGAATGCTCGTTGCCACCGAGGAAGGACAGCAGCACCGCGTCGGGGTCGATGCGATCGACCAGCTCGATCAGGCCGGGCGTGGCAGCCACCGTGGTGCGGCCGTCCACGGTCTGCACCAGGGCACGGCAGTCTTCTTGGGTCGTGATGATGTGGGCGCGCAGTGCGATGGGGCCGCTGGCCCCGCGGAATGCACCGACCGGCTGAAACCCCGGCTCCTGAGCCCACTGGGCCCAGTTGTGGAGTGAAACCCCCACCTCGGGGGCCGCAGCGCGCAGCACATTGACCGCGTGGCTCATGCCCAGCACATCCATCTTCATTGCAGCAACTCCCGTCATGCTGCAGATTCTCTGCGGCGCTCCCGGCCCCGGGAGGCAGGAACTGGGCGGTTCGAGCCGTGCAATTCGGGGGCTGACCGCTCCCGCCGCCCAGCGAGTAAGCAGCCTCGAAAAGGGCGTTTGGCGGCACACTGTCCTGAGCCCTAGGCTCGCCGGCTTTGCTGCCCCTGGACCGGAGCCCGCCTTGCTGTTCAAGTTTCTCGTGCTGCCGTTGATGGCTCTTCTCATCATCCTCATCGCCGTGGCGCTGGCCACCTTCCTGTGGCTGCGCGCGCCCGACCTGCCTGCGGCCGAGCTGGAGGCCCGTTGGGCCACGCCGGCCGATCGCTACCTGGAGCTGAGCCCCGGCCTGCGCCTGCACTACCGCGACGAGGGGCCGGCCACCGCCCCCGTGCTGGTGCTGCTGCACGGCTACGGCGACGCCTACGCCACCTGGGAGGGCTGGGCTGCGGCGCTCCAGGCGGGCCACCGCGTCATCAGCCTGGACCTGCCTGGCCACGGCCTCACCGCGGCGCCCGAGGGCACGGTGCTGCACCGTGAAGCGCTGGCGCGGCTGGTGCTGGCGTTCGCGCAGCGCCTGCAGCTGCCGCCCTTCGTGCTGGCGGGCAACTCCATGGGCGGCGGTGTGGCGTGGCAGGCCGCGCTGCTGGGCCCGCAGGCGCTGCGGGGCCTGGTGCTGGTGGACGCCGCCGGCTGGCCCATGCCGGCCAGCACGCCGTCGCTGGCCTTTCGCATCCTGGCGCACCCGCTGGGCCGCGCCGTGCTGGCCCGCATCGACAACCGCCCACTCATCCGCCAGGGCCTCAGCGCCCAGGTGGGCGACAAGGCGCTCATCACCGACGACCTGGTGGACCGCTGGGCGCTGTACCAGCGCTATCCTGGCCACCGCCCCATCCTGATGTCGGTGGCCCCGGGCGCTCAGGCCCCGGTCACCGCCGACTTGCTCGCCGGCCTGCATCTACCCACCCTCGTGCTGCACGGCGAGGTGGACCCCATCCTGCCGGTGGAGCATGGGCGCCGTTTTGCGGCGGCCATCGCCGGGGCGGAGCTGATCGTTTATCCGGGCATTGGCCACCTGCCGCAGCGCGAGATTCCAGCGCGCTCGGCGGCCGATGTCGCCGCCTTCGTGGCCCGACTTCCTTCGTCATGACTGCACTCCGCCCCGGCCCGCTCAACCTGATCACCGATGTGCCCGGCCTCACCGTCGGC
Organism: Roseateles sp.; assembly: GCA_037439585.1. Taxonomy (GTDB): domain Bacteria; phylum Pseudomonadota; class Gammaproteobacteria; order Burkholderiales; family Burkholderiaceae_C; genus Pelomonas. The sequence goes on from JBBIVU010000210.1 coordinate 4,734, forward strand.
CACGTCACCGACGAAGCCGTGCGCTCCGGTGCCACCGTGCTGTTGACGGACGGCTTCTGGGCTGCCGCGGTGGACGTGCGCGGCGGAGGCCCCGGCACGCGCGAAACCGAGGCGCTGGCGCCCGAAAACCTGGTGGGCCGCGTGCACGCCATCGCACTGGCTGGCGGCTCGGTGTTCGGCCTCGCGGTGGCGGACGGTGCCGTGGCCGCCCTGTCGCACCAGGGGCGGGGCCTGAAGCTCAAGCCCGGCTCGCCGGCCATTCCCGTGGTGCCTGCTGCCGTGCTGCACGACCTGGGCAATGGCGGCGACAAGGCCTGGGGCCTGGAGCCGCCCTACCGCCGCTGGGGCGTAGAGGCGGTGGATGCGGCCGCGCGCGAATTCGCGCTGGGCCGCGTGGGCGCGGGGCGGGGCGCGATGGCGGGCTACCGGCCGGGCGGCATCGGCTCGGCGTCGCTGGATCTGGGCGGCGGCTTGATCGTTGGCGCGCTGGTGGCGGCCAACCCCATCGGGTCGGTTCACATGCCGGATGGCGAGAGCTTCTGGGCCTGGCCGTTCGAGATCGACGGCGAGTTCGGCGGCCACCGCCCGAGCGCCCATGCGCCGGTCATCGACCCGCTGCCCGACCTCTCCCGCCTGGCCGACCTGGGCCGCACGCAGGCCGGGGCCAACACCACGCTGGCCATCGTGGCCTGCACGGCCGACCTGAGCACTGCCGAGTGCAAGCGGCTGGCCATGATGGCGCAGGACGGCATCGCCCGCGCCGTGCGGCCGGCCCACACGCCGTTCGATGGCGACACGGTGTTTGCCGTCGCCTCAGGTGCTGCCCCGCTGGGCGAGGGCAACGCCCGCGCGGTGGGTCTGGGCCGGCTGGGCTCTGCAGCGGCGGACTGCCTGGCCCGGGCCATTGCCCGAGCGGTTCACGCAGCCGGCTGAGCTCGGTTCGCGATGGTTCGTGCGAGGTCGGGCGTGGCGGCCAGCAGCTCGGCCGTGTAGGCCTCGCGCGGCTGGGCGAACACGGCGGCGGTGGGCCCGGTCTCGATGAGGCGGCCCGCCTGCATCACGTAGAGCCGGTCGGTGGCCGCGCGCACCACGCCCAGGTCGTGCGTGACGAACAGCAGCGCGCTGCCCTGCGCCTGGCACAGCTGCTCCAGCAGCGCCAGGACCTGGCCGCGCACGCTCACGTCCAGCGCCGAGACGGCCTCGTCCAGCACCAGCAGCGCCGGCTCCACGATCAGCGCCCGGGCGATGGCCAGGCGCTGGCGCTGGCCGCCCGAGAACTGGTGCGGGAAGCGCTCCGCCACCGCAGCGCCCAGGCCCACGCGTTCCAGCCAGGCCTCGGCGCGGCGGCGTTGCTCGGCGCGCGGGGGCACCGGGCCGAGCAAGGCCAGCGGCTCGGCCA
>JBBIVU010000211.1:0-6114 GCA_037439585.1 Roseateles sp.
TTGGCCACGCCGTCGAACCAATGGTTGAAGCGCTCCAGCAGCTTGCTGAAGCCGGTCTTGGGCTGCTCGTGGTATCCCGGCGGGTCGCCCCAGTAGGCCGACAGCATCGGGTCCAGCGTGAAGCTGATCAACAGCGACACGATGACCGAGGCCACCACAGTGAGTGCAAAAGGCTTGAACCACTGGCCCGGGCCATTGCCCATGAAGGCGACCGGCACGAACACCGCCACGATGGCGAAGGTGGTGGCCGCCACGGCCAGGCCGATCTCGGCCGTACCTTCGCGCGCCGCCGTGACACGATCGCTGCCGCGCTCCATGTGGCGCACGATGTTTTCCCGCACCACGATGGCGTCGTCGATGAGCACGCCAATGGCCAGCGACAGGCCCAACAGGCTCATGAAGTTGAGCGAAAAACCCATCAGCCACACGGCAATGAAAGCAGCCAGCACTGAGGTGGGCAGCGACAGCGCCGTGATGAGCGTGGAGCGCCAGCTGTTCAGGAAGGCGTAGACAACGAAGATGGTCAGGGCAGCGCCAAAGACCAGAGCGTCAGTCACGTTGTGCAGGCTGTTCTCGGCGTCCTTGCCGCCGTCCTGCGTGATCTCCAGCGTCGTGCCCTGGGGCAACTCCTTCTCGATCTCCTTGACCAGCTTGCGTGTGTCGTTGGCCACGCTGACGGTGGACGCGTCGCGCGAGCGGGTGATGGAGATACCCACGTTGGGGCGGCCGTTGCGCAGCGAATAACCGGTCATCTCTGCGAAGCCGTCCTTCACCTCGGCCACCTGGCCCAAGCGGGTGACCGTGCCCACACCGTTGACAGTCGAGCGTTTGATGATCATCTGCTCGAACTCGGCGGGCGACTCCAGCCGGCCCAGCAGGCGGATGCTCTGGTCTTCCAGCGAACCGCGCACCTTGCCCACCGGCGCCGTCGTGTTTTGAGCACGCACGGCGTTGAGCACTTCAGTGACGGAGACCCCGAATTCGCGCAGCTTGCCGGCTCGCAGCAGGATGGACAGTTCGCGCTTGAGCGAGCCGTTCACGCCCACGATGGAAACGCCGGACACACCACGGAAGCGCTCGGCCAGCTTGTCTTCGGCCAAGCGGCTGAGCTGGGCGTGCGTGAGCGTGGTGCTGGACAGCGACAGCTGCAGGATGGGCTGAGCGCCCGGGTCGGCCCGCGTGATGATGGGCTCGCGCATCTCGGTGGGCAGCTTGTAGCGCACTGAGGCGATGGCGTTGCGCACCTCGTCGGCGGCCTCGATCATGTTCTTCGAGAAGTCGAACACCAGCACGATGGTGGCACCGCCTTCACGGGACGTGGAGTTGGAACGGTCCACGCCGGAAATGCTCTGCAGCGCCTTCTCGATGCGGTTGACCACCTCGCGCTCCGCCGTCTCGGGCGAGGCGCCAGGGTAGGTGATGTTGACGACGAGCACCGGAGGCTCGACCTCGGGGAACTGGTTGACCTTGAGCTTGGACAGCGCCAGCAGGCCCACCAGCATCAGCCCGATGACCATGACGACAGTCGCTACGGGCCTGCTGATGCTGAAGTTGGAGAGGAACATGCGGGCCTCCTGCTCACTTGCCGGTGGCTGCTGATGGCGCCGGCACGGCCGAGGCTGCGCCAGCACCCGCCGCCACCCGCTGAACGGGTGCGTTGTCCGTGAGGTTGCCGGCAGGGGCGCGCAGCACCTCGTCCCCCAGGGCGAGGCCGGAGGCGATGACCCACTCCCCACGGCGATCGTCGCGCCCCCCCAGCGTGACGCTCACCTTCTTGAGCTGGTTGCCGGCCACTTTCCAGACGACGGCGCTGTCGCCCTGGCGCTGCACGGAACCTTCAGCCAGCACCAGCGCGCGGCGATCGGCACTCTCGACGCGCCCCTCGGCATACAGCCCTGCCACCTGCGGCGCCTTGGCGCGGTCGCTGAATTCGGCGATGACTTCGACCTGGCGCGTCGTCGCGTTGGCTGCTGCGTCGATGCGCGCCAACTTGCCCCGGAACTCGGCATCGCCGAGGCCGTTGATGCGGAAGACCACGGACTGACCCAGCTTCAGTTCACTGAGGCGGTCGGCCGAGATCTGACCTTCAAAACGCATGGAACCAGGGTCGATGACCTTGACCAACTCGCGGCCGATCTGAACAGTGTCGCCGACTGAGATCTTGCGCTCGCTGACCACGCCATCGAACGGCGCCCTCACCTCGGTGCGCGAGACCTGCTGACGCGCCGTCACGACGCGGGCCTTGGCGGCAGCCAGCTCGCTTTGAGCGGCGTTGCGGCGCACCTCGGCGTCTTCGAGGCCCTGCATCGAAATCATGCCCTGCTGGTTCAGCGTGCGCTGGCGAGACAGCACACGCTCGGTCTGCTCGAAACTCTGCTGGGCGGCCCGCAGGGCTTCATCGGCAGAGGTGAGGCTGTCACGGATGGCGGTCGGGTCCAGTCGGATGATGAGGTCGCCCGCACGCACGCGCTCGCCGTTGTCCTTGGCCACCTGCAGCACGACGGCTGCCAGCTCGGCACGCAAGTCGGCACGGCGTGCAGGTTGGATGGCGCCCGTGATGACAGGCGCACCGACCCAACCGCTCTGCCCCACCTGACGAAGGTCTTCCGGTGCCAGCAACAGGGGGGCCGCAGGCTTCGCAGAAGCCGCCTGGGCATCCTCAGGCTTGCCACCCTTGCTGCAGGCGGACAGGCTCAAAGCCAGCAACAGGGCGGTGAGGAGAGGCGTGGCGCGCGTCATGGTGAGGCTTTCTTCAGAAGGCGAGGTGCGGGCGGCTCAAACCCGCGAGCTTAGCGAGCTCGCCGCACCTCGCCAGAGGTCATGCACAGCCGCTCGACGCGGATGGGCCTGATAAGGGCTCAGGCGGCCTGCCAGTTGAGCACCCAGCCGCCCTGCTGCCAGCGCTGCAGCCAGAGCAGGCCGATCAGGGTCTTGGCATCGGTGAGTTCGCCACAGGCCGCCAGATGGTCCAGTTCGGCCGGGGTGTGCATGACGAGTTCGAGAAACTCGCCCTCGTCCAGTTGCTGCGAGCCCTGCGTGAGGCCCCGCGCAAAGTAGATGTGGATGCCTTCATCCGAATAGGCGATGGCGTTGTGCAGGACGCCGGCATATGCCCATTCGGCCGCCGCGTAGCCGGTCTCCTCCACGAGTTCGCGTTGACCGCAAGCGAGTGGCTTCTCGCCGGCATCCAGCTTGCCTGCCGGAAATTCCAGCATGACCCGTCCCATCGGGTGACGGTACTGGCGCTCCATCAACAGCCGTCCGTCATCCAGCAGAGGGATGACCATGACAGCGCCGGGGTGGCGAATGAACTCCCGGTTGGCCGTGCACCCGTTCGGTAGGCGCACACGGTCCTTCAGGACGTGCAAAAAATGGCCGCTGTAGACCTCGGCGCTGTCGAGCAAACGCTCGACGAGGTGCACATCTTCAGGCGTCGCCATGGCGAGGGTTGCGGCGCAGATAGCGCCAGACGAAACCGGGGAAGCCAAGCGTGATGAACAGGCATACCCCTGCCGCGTAAAACTCCCAGCCCTGGGGTTGGCGCTGGCCGATGCGGGCTTCCAGCACACAACCCACGCCGAGGGTCAGGGCTGCCATGAGCGCAAGTTCAAGCAGGCGCCACCACGCTCCTTTGGCCGTCTGGCGAGGCCCCACAAGCAACCGCCGTTCGTTGAGGTACGGCAGATTGGCCGCAATGACAGCAGCGACCAAGACGAGCCAGACCGCAACCGACTGGTCCATCAGGTGGCGAGTGCCTTCACGATGGCCTGGGCGCACAGCGCCATCAAGCCCCCCGGCAGCAGGCCGAACACCAGCACGGCAGCGCCGTTGAGCGACATCACCACCCGCACATCCGCCGGAGCGGTGAGGTGCGACGTATCCGTAGGCTCATCGAAGAACATGACCTTGACGACACGCAGGTAGTAGAACGCGCCGACGAGGGACACGACCACCGCAAAGATGGCAAGGTACAGGTAGGCGTCCACGTGCGTCGAGATGAGTGCCTGGAGCACGGCCAGCTTGGCGTAGAAACCCACGGTCGGTGGCACGCCAGCGAGCGAGAACATGAACAGTGTCATGACCAGCGCAAACCAGGGGCTGCGCTTGGCCAGCCCGGCCAGGTCCTGGATCTCTTCAGCCTCGTGGCCCTGACGGGACAACAGGATGACCATGCCGAAAGTGCCCAGCGTCGTCAGCACGTAGGTGACGGCATAGAACATGGCCGAGCTGTAGGCATTGGCAGCCGAGAGCGTGTTGTTGTTGACCACACCCGCTGTCATGCCCAGCAGCATGAAGCCCATGTTGGCGATGGTGGAGTAAGCCAGCATGCGCTTGAGGTTGGTCTGGGCGATCGCTGCGACGTTGCCCACCAGCAGCGACAGGATGGACAGCACCATGAGCATCTGCTGCCAGTCCACGGCCAGGCCGATCATGCCTTCCACCAACAGGCGGATCGTGATGGCAAAAGCCGCCAGCTTCGGTGCACCGCCAATCAGCAGCGTGACGGCTGTCGGGGCGCCTTGGTAGACGTCAGGCACCCACATGTGGAAGGGTGCGGCGCCCAGCTTGAACGCCAGGCCGGCGACGACAAACACGACGCCGAAAATGAGCACGCCCTTGTTCGGAATGCCCTTGGAGATCACCTCGAAGACCGTCGGGATGCTCAGTGAGCCCGTGGCCCCGTACATCATGGACAGCCCGTAAAGCAGGAAACCGCTGGCCAGCGCACCCAGCACGAAGTACTTCATCGCCGCCTCGGTGGACACCGCATGGTCGCGACGGAGCGCAACCAGCGCGTACAGCGACAAGCTCATCAACTCCAGGCCGAGATAGATGACCAGGAAATTGTTGGCCGACAGCATGACGCTGATACCCAGCAGTGAGAACAGGCTGAGGATGAACAACTCGCCCTTCAGCATGTCACGAACACCGGCATAGGGCCGTGCGTAGACAAGCGTGATCAGCGTGGCAACGCAGGCAAAGCCTGCCAACAGGTGGCCCATCGGGTCAGCCACGACCATGCCCTGCATGGCGTAGGTGGTCAGGCCGGCATCGAAGTAGCTGAAGTGCAAACCTGCCACGACGGCAAGGGTCAGTTGTGTCAGCCAGTACGTGGGGCGCCGTTGCTCGTCGGTCACCCACAGGTCGACGAGGGCGACGACGCAACCCATCGCCAACAGCAGGATCTCAGGGTAGATCGCGAGCCAGTTCATGTTGTTCATTGTTCTGCCTTTAGCTCAGGATCAGGCCGGGATCTTGGTGAGCGCAACGTGCTTCAGCAATTCGACGACCGAGTTGTGCATGACGTCAGTGAAGGGCTTGGGATACAGGCCCATGTACAGCGTGACAACGGCCAACACGGCGAGCATCAGGAATTCCCGGCTGTTGATGTCTGTCAGCGCGCGCACGTCATCATTGGCGATGTCGCCGAAGTAAACACGTTTGACCATCCACAACGTGTAAGCCGCACCGAACACCAGCGCCGTGGCAGCGATGCTGCCCAGCCAGAAGTTCGCTTTCACGGTGCCCAGTATCACCATCCATTCGCCGACAAAACCAGCGGTGGCAGGCAGGCCGCAGTTGGCCATGCCGAAGAACACGGCGAAAGCGGCGAACTTGGGCATGGTGTTGACGACACCACCGTAGGACGCGATCTCACGCGAGTGCACGCGGTCGTACAGCACGCCGATGCACAGGAACATGGCACCAGACACGAAGCCGTGCGACACCATCTGCACGATGGCGCCGGAGACGCCCAGTTCGTTGAAGATGAAAAAGCCCAAGGTCACGAAACCCATGTGTGCGATGGACGAGTACGCCACCAGCTTCTTCATGTCCTTCTGTACCAGGGCCACAAGGCCGATGTAGACCACGGCAATCAGCGACATGGCCACGATGAGCCAAGCCCATTCACGTGCAGCGTCCGGCGCGATGGGCAGCGAGAAGCGCAGGAAGCCGTAGCAGCCCAGCTTCAGCATGATGGCCGCCAGCACGACGGAGCCGCCCGTGGGCGCCTCGACGTGGGCGTCGGGCAGCCAGGTGTGCACCGGCCACATCGGCACCTTGACCGAGAAGGCGGCGAAGAAGGCGAAGAACAGCCAGGTCTGCGCGGTG
>JBBIVU010000212.1:0-6112 GCA_037439585.1 Roseateles sp.
CGTGCTTCGCCGCCAGCTCGCGCGCCTGCAGCAGCTGCAGCAGATGGCTGGCCGTCAGATGGGGATCAACGTGCAGACCCAGCAGCTTGGCAACGGCATGACCATGCAGCAGGCGGCACAGGCGGCCCGACTGGCGCAGGAGCAGGGCGTGAGCGCCGGCCCGCTGGCCGCCGAGGCGCAGCGGCTGGAGGCGGCCGGGCACACCGTGTCGTGGTTGATCTCCGGCCCCGAGCTGTTGGGCCTGCTGGCCTTTGGCGACCGCCTCAAAGGCACCGCCGCCGCTGCCGTGGCGCAGCTGCAGGCCCGCGGCATCCGCACCGTCATGCTCACGGGCGACAGCCGGGGTGCGGCCGCCGGCGTGGCCCAGGCGCTGGGCATCACCGAGGTGCACGCCGAAGTGCTGCCGGGCGACAAGGCCGCCACCGTGCAGCAGCTGCGCGCCGATGGTGCCGTGGTGGCCTTCGTGGGCGACGGCCTGAACGACGGCCCGGCGCTGGCCGCCGCCTCCGTGGGTTTTGCCATGGCCGGCGGTGCCGACGTGGCCACCGAGGCCGCGGGTGTCACGCTGATGCGCGGCGACCCACGCCTCGTGGTGGACGCGCTGGACGTGTCCCGCCGCACCTACGCCAAGATCCGCCAGGGCCTGTTCTGGGCCTTTGCGTACAACGTGGTGGGCATTCCGCTGGCAGCGCTGGGCCTGCTGAACCCCGTGATCGCCGGCGCGGCCATGGCCTTCAGCAGCGTGAGCGTGGTGGCCAATGCGCTCACGCTCAAGCGCTGGCGCGGCACGGCCACGCGGTAACAAAGCGCTGACACATCCGCGCTATCGTCCACCCCATCCCCCGCTGCCCTTCGAGCCCCCGATGCGCCTCATCCTCATCGCCGCCCTCGCCCTGGCCGTGCAAGCCGCCCAGGCCTCTTCGACAGCGGCGTCCTCCGCCGCCGATGCCGGCTCGTCCGCGTCCGGCAGCGTGTCGGACTCCCTCAAAGGTTCGTCCGGCAGCAGCAGTGGCGGCGAGAAGCGCGCCGAAGGCCGCTACCGCATCACCGAGGTGGCCCAGGCCGAGGGCCAGAAGCTGCGCCTCACGCTGGCGCGCGACGGCGCCGAACCCGTCGAGCTGACGCTGCCGCAGCAGGCCCTGGCCGCCCGCGCCGTGCATGTGGGCGACGAGGTGCAGGCCACGCCGCAGGCCTACGGCGTGGCTTTTGCCCATGCCGACACGGGCCAGGCCTTCTTCCTGGTGCTGGAAGACGCCTGGGCACGCGAATTGGCAGCGCGCGTCGTGAAGCCTTGAGGCGGGCCCTCGCGGCCGCCGCGCTCGCGCTGGTGGCCGCCCACGCCCAGGCGGGCTCGGGCCTGCCCCGGGCTTGTGACCGCCCGGCGCAGGTGACAGCCACCCAGCAAGACCGGCTGCTGCGCTTCGCCGCTGTCGTGCGCGAAGCCCTCGCCACCTCCGGCGCGCAGGCCGCCCTCATCGCGCGCTCCGGCACCGACCTGTCCCGCCTCCACCTGCGCTACTCCCACGCGGCCGTCGCACTGCCGGAGGGCCTGGACAGCCCCTGGGCCGTGCGCCAGCTCTACTACGCCTGCGAGGAAGGCCAGCCCCGGTTGTTCGACCAAGGCCTGGCCGGCTTCGTGCTCGGCAGCGACGACCCCGACGTGGGCTTTGTGAGCCTGCTGCTGCTGCCCCCCGAGGCCGCCGCACCCCTGGCCCGCGCCGCGCTGGACAAGCCCCTCGCGCTGGGCCTGCTGAACGCCCGTTACAGCGCCAACGCCTACGCCTTCAGCACGAGTTACCAGAACTGCAACCAGTGGGTGGCCGAGCTGCTGGCCGCAGCCACCGCCGGCACGGCCACGCGCACAGATGCCCAGGCCTGGCTGCGCGCCGAGGGCTACGCGCCCGAGCCCGTGCACGCCGCGCCGTGGCTGATGCTGGCCGGCCACTTCGTGCCCTGGCTGCACTTCGACGACCACCCCGCCGAACTGCTCGCCACCGGTGCCGTGCAAACCAGCCTGCCCACCAGCCTGGAAGCCTTCGCGCTGCAGCGCTGGCCCACGGCCCGGCGCGTCGAGCTCTGCCACGGGCCGCAGGGCGTGGTGCAGCGCGAGGGCGGCGCACCGCTGGCAGCCGGCTGCGTGCCACAACCGGGTGACCGGGTGATGGCGCTGGATTGACGCGAGCCAGGCACCGAAACGCAGCGGCCGTCAGCTCCGCGCGGGAATCTCCATCCCCCGTTGCTCGGACGGCCGCGCCGGGAGGGGCGGGTGGGAAGCTGGCACCGGGGAGTTGCGAGAATGCCCCCATGCGTTCTGTTCCTGCGCCAGCCCCTTCACGCCTGGCTCTCTATCTGCAACTGATCCGCTGGGACCGCCCGGCCGGCTGGCTGCTGCTGCTGTGGCCCACCTTGGCCGCGCTGTGGATCGCCGCCGACGGCTTCCCCGGCTGGCACCTGCTGGCCGTCTTCACGCTGGGCACGGTGCTGATGCGCTCGGCCGGCTGCTGCGTCAACGACGTGGCGGACCGTGATTTCGACCGCCACGTGAAGCGCACTGCCGCCCGGCCGGTGACCACCGGCGCCGTGTCGGTGAAGGAGGCCCTGGTGCTGGGCGCCGCGTTGGCGCTGATGGCCTTCGGCCTGGTGCTCACCACCAACCCGCCGGCCATCCTGCTGAGCTTCGCGGCGCTGGCCGTGGCGATTGCCTACCCGTTTGCCAAGCGGGTGTTGGCCATGCCGCAGGCGGTGCTGGGCGTGGCGTTCTCGTTCGGCATCCCGATGGCGTTTGCTGCCGCACTGGGCGGGGTGGAGTGGCATTTGCGCTCGGTGCCGCTGTCGGCCTGGGCGCTGCTGGTGGGCAACCTGTTCTGGGTGCTGGCCTACGACACCGAGTACGCCATGGTGGACCGCGATGACGACCTGAAGATCGGCGTGCGCTCCTCGGCGATCGCACTGGGCCGCTGGGACGTGGTGGGCATCATGGCCTTCTATGCGGCCTACCTGGCGATGTGGGCGGGGCTGGGCCTGCGGCTGGGCCTGGGGCGCTGGTACCTGCTGGGCATCGGCGTGGCGGCGGCCCAGGCGGTGTGGCATTTCGCGCTCATCCGCCACCGCAGCCGCGAGGGGTGCTTCCGCGCCTTCCGCGCCAACCACTGGGTGGGCTTTGCGGTGTTTGCCGGCACGGTGGCCGATCTGGCCTGGCGGCACTGAGGCAATGAAGCCATGACCGACCGCCGCGCCTTGCTTGCCGCCGGCCTGTCCTCCCTGGCTGCGCCCTGGGCCACCGCCACGGAGCCCACCGCCGGCAATGGCGCACCACTGCTGCTGGTGAACACGCCGTACCCGCCCTTCGTCAACACGCCCGGCCACCCGCGTGGCGAGGGCATCGACATCGAGCTGGCCCGCCTGGCACTGCAACGCGGCGGCTACACGGGAAAGCTGGAGGTGCAGATCGTGCCGTGGAAGCGTGCGCTGTTCATGCTGGAGCACGGGGTGGCCGACTTCACCACCACCGTGGCACGCACCGCCGACCGCGACCGTTTCCTGGCGTGGTCGGGGGCCTACCGGACGCGCATCCGCTACCGCTTCTACAGCCTCAAGGGCGCCGGCGTGCACCTGCGCCGGCTGGAAGACCTGAACCGCTACCGGCTGGGCCTGAGCGCGGGCTACTTCTACCCCGAAGCCATCCGCCGGCAGGTGGGCGAGAACTTCGACCAGGTGAAGGACATCGCCGCGCTGCTGCGCCTGCTCACGTCCGGGCGGGTGGACCTGATCGTCATCAGCCACTATGCAGGCATCTGGGAGATCCGCGAGCAGGGCCTGACGGACCAGCTCGAACGCCAGCCGTTCGAGTTCCCGTCGGAGAGCCCGGCCTTCATGGCGTTCTCGCGCGCGCGCCCCAACCCGGCAGCCCAGGCGGCGCTGACCCAGGGCCTGGCCGCCCTGGTGCGCGACGGCACCGTGGCCCAGGTGGAGGCCCGCTACCTGGGCGAGCGCTGATCCGGACCGGCCGCCTCAGCGCGGCAGGCCGTAGCCCTCGGGAAAGCGTGCGCGGATCGCGTCCATCCAGCCCAGCAGGGCGAGCGTCTCGGCATGCGGCATGCGCGGGCTTTCCAGCAGGCCGGCCCGGATGCAAGCCTGCGCCTCGGCAATCTCGCCCTCGAAACCGTTGATGACGTGGGGCGCTGCCAGGTGCTCGGTCGGCGCCTTGCGCGTGACCAGCTCCACCGCCTCGGAACCCCAGAAGTCCACCGGAAAGCGCAGCGCAGCCTTGGAGCCCAGCGCCTCGAAGGCGTTGACCGACGAGCCCTCGAAGCCGCAGCGGAACTGCGAGGTGACGCCGCCGGGGAAGTGCAGCGTGGCGGTGACCGACGCGTCCACGCCCGTGGGGGCCAGCGTGGCGGCCACGTCCATGCTCAGCGGCTCGGGGCAGACGCCGCCGTTGAACTGCTGCAGCACCCAGCGCGTGACGGCGAGGTTGTAGATGCCGATGTCCCACAGCGAACCGCCGGCCAGCGCAGGGTTCCAGTTGCGGTGCGCGGGGTCGTAGGCGGACGAGAAGCAGAAGCTGGACTGCATGGCCCGCAGCTCGCCGATGGCGCCGTCGCGCAGCAGCCGGCCGGCCAGGTCGTAGGCGGGCAGGAAGCGCGTCCACAGCGCCTCCATCAGGAACACGCCGCGCGCGCGGGCCAGGTCCACCAGCGTCTGCGCTTCGGCGCGGGTGGTCACCAGCGGCTTCTCGCACAGCACGGGCTTGCCGGCTTGCAGCGCGGCGCGGATGTACTCGCCGTGGTTGGAATGTGGCGTGGCGATGTAGACGGCGTCCACGTCGGCGCTGCCCAGCAGATCGGCGAGCTGCGTGGTGACGCGAGCCGGCGCCTCGCCCTCGCGCTGCCACTGGCCGGCGTAGGCCTGGCCCTTGGCGGCATCACGCGCGAACACCGCGGCCAGGCGCGCGCCCGGCACGGCCGGCAACGCGCCGGCAAAGCGGTTGGCGATACCGCCCGGGCCGATCACGCCCCAGTTGAACGCGGTTTCAGTGGGCATGGCTGGGCGCTTTCACGGGGTCGGATGGGGTGTGGACGCTGGCGGGCCGGGCCGCGTCGCGCGCATCCACCACACATGAACGGCGGCGGGGCGGCAAGGCCAGCGGTGCTGATTGTGTCTTCCGCGAGTGCCGGCGTGGGTTCAAGCGGGTTTCATGCCGGCGCTCCCCCGCTGCCGTCAGCCCTTGCCGAGCAGTGCGCTCATCTTGGCCTTGAGCACCAGCGCCTGGGCGCGGCGGTCCTTGGTGGCCGCGCGCTGGTAGGTGGCCTCGGCCTTCTCGCGCAGGGCCACGGCCCGTTCCAGAGCTTCCTGGTAACGCTCGATGGTGTAGGTGTTCTCGGTGCCGATGTAGACGCTGCGCGCCAGTGGCGTGTCGCCGAAGCGGGGCAGGGTGACCGCGAAACTGCAATCACGGACGCGACTGCCCGCACGCTGGCGAACGATGGGGCCGGAGATGCCGGAGGGCAGGTCGCTCTGCTTCTTGCGGCTCGGGGTGCGGCGCAGCCGCGAGGGCGCCGGCAGCGTGGCAATGCGCTTGAGCAGTTCCTTGGTGGCCAAAGCTAGGGCTTTGCGGGCGCCCGTGCCGTCCTGGCTGTGGTCGGAAAACAGCTTGGTGCCGCCGTAGCGAAGCTGCCAGCCATGGGTCGACAGGTGGTCGATCCGTTGAATGCACTGCGGCACGACAAAGCGTTCGCCGCTGAAGATCACCACGTCACGCGTGTTCATCACTGCCCCACTCACGCCGCCCGCCTGCGCCTCGTCGGCGTGGCCGGTCTACTAACGCCTCTCTGGTACGGACAGAGTTTATGAGCGTTTATGGGCCTGCTGCTAATTTATGACTCGACAAAACCACTATCTTCCTCGGTCGTCAGGCCAGTGACAGCTAAACATCCAAAACGGCCCGGGCGGCACCCCGGCCCCTAGCGTCGGCGCCGCCCCGGGCGCTGCCCGGCCAGCGCCGGCGCAAACAGCTCCATCACCCGCAGCTGCGCACCGCTGCGGCTGAACACCGAATGGCGCGACCACAGCATTTGCGGCGACGCCGGTCCGCCAGTGGCCTGCTGCCACT
>JBBIVU010000213.1:0-6086 GCA_037439585.1 Roseateles sp.
GTGCGCACCGGGGTGGGCGGAGGGCCTGGACCTGCGCGTGGCGCCGGGCGAGATGGCTGCCGCCGCCGGCAACGAGTGGGCCGCGCTGAAGGCGAAGTTCGAGGCCGGCGTGCGGGCCACCGCCCGCCTGGCCGGGGGCAACGACGGGCAGTTGCCCGGCGCGGCCGAGTACGGCGGCAACGGCACCGGGCTGCAGATGTTCGAGGCCCTGGCAGACATCGCCGTCGTGGCCGCACCGGGCGCCACCTCGCGCGCCGCCAGCCTGGCCGGGGAGGCGGGTGCCGTGTCGCAACTGCTCGTGGAGCACGCCACCAGGATGCGCTATCGCATGGCGGTGCTGGACGCTGGGGAGGGCATGTCCATCGGCGAGGTGCGCGCCTTCCGGGCCAAGCTGGACAGCGCCTGGGCCGCGCTCTACTTCCCGTGGGTGACGGTGACCGATGCGCAGACCGGCCAGCCCTTGAACCTGCCGCCGTCGGGTTTCGTGGCGGGCATGTACGCCCGGGTCGACGTTGCGCGTGGCGTGTTCAAGGCGCCGGCGGATGAAGTGGTTGGTGGTGCGATCGGTTTCGAGACGGAGGTCAACACGGCCCAGCAGGAGGTGCTCAACCCGGAGGGCATCAACGTGTTCCGCAGCTTTCCGGGCCGAGGCCTTCGCCTGTGGGGCGCGCGCACGCTCAGCAGCGACCCGGCCTGGAAATACGTCAACCTGCGGCGCTACTTCGCCTACCTGGAGCGGTCCATCGACCTGGGCACGCAGTGGGCGGTGTTCGAGCCCAACGGCGAGGCCTTGTGGGCCCGGGTGATGGCGACCGTGCAGGACTTCCTGCGGCAGGAGTGGACCCGCGGCGCGCTGCTGGGCGACAAGCTCGAGCAGGCCTTTTTCGTGCGCTGCGACCGCACGACGATGACGCAGAACGACCTGGACACCGGGCGGCTGGTTTGCCTCGTTGGCGCGGCAGTGCTGAAGCCGGCGGAGTTCGTCATCTTCCGCGTGGTGCAGCAGACGGCAGGTGGCGCGATGTGAGGGCCGCTCAGCGCTGCGCCGCCTGACGCTCGCCGAACAGCGCCTCCCGCGCCTTGTCGTCGGTCAGCGGGCGGCGCAGGCCGGCCAGCACCTCCACGCCGCGCTGCACGGCGGGGCGTTTGGCGATCTCGTCGAACCAGCCCTTGAGGTGCGGGTAGTCGGCCAGCTCCACGCCTTGGTTCTTCCACGAGCGCAGCCAGGGGAAAACGGCGATGTCGGCGATGCTGTACTCGAGCCCGCCCAGGTAGGTGGCGTGGGCCAGGCGCTTGTTGAGCACGCCGTACAGCCGCTGGGCCTCGCGGGTGTAGCGCTCGATGGCGTAGGGCAGTTTCTCGGGTGCGTAGATGCGGAAGTGGTGGGCCTGGCCGAGCAGGGGGCCGACGCTGCCCATCTGGAACATCAGCCACTGCAGCACCTCGTACTTGCCGCGCACGTCGGCTGGCAGCAGCTTCCCCGTCTTGCCGGCGAGGTAGAGCAGGATGGCACCGCTCTCGAACAGCGAGATCGGCTGGCCGCCCGGCCCGTCGGGGTCGGTGAGGGCGGGGATCTTGTTGTTGGGGCTGAGTGCCAGGAAGGCGGGGGCGAACTGTTCGCCAGCGCCGATGTCTACCGGATGGACCCGGTAGGAAAGGCCGCACTCCTCCAGCATGATGTGCACCTTGTGGCCATTCGGGGTGGGCCATGAATACACTTCGACACAACGCATCGGTGGCCTCCTTGGGATGCACCTCGACAAACGACTCGATTCTCACGACTCATGGTGGTAAAGCAAGTCAAGCACTGGCTGGTGACGCGGGCCAACGCGGCGCGGTGGCGTCCCATCGTGGAGTGGGCCGACGCGCGCAACGCCAAGTTCACCCAGACGGACGACGCTCAGGGTTTCCTCATTGAGGCCCCCCTCTCGAAACCGGGGGCGCTGCGCATCGAGTGGGGCGTGCCCCAGCGCAGCTACCTGTCGGGGTTCGAGTTGCGCATGCGTTGCGAGATGGGTTTGCACCCGGATTTGCAGTTGATGGTGGTGTGTCGCACCCTCATGGAGGAACTGGAGCGCGCCGTTTTCGAGGCCTACACCGACACGCTCAAGACCCGTGTCGATACCGATACGCCCGAGGAGATGCGTTGGCTGGTGATGTTCCCCAAGTTCAATCACGCGGCATCGCAGATCCTGCGCCAGCGCTACGGGTTTGTTGGTGTCACCAAGGAGCTGACCTCAGCCTGGATCGAAGGGCCCTTGGGTGGGGCCCTTGTGCAGGCCAGCCAGGACCTGTTGCCCGAGGGGCATCCTTTTGTGCTGATGTGCCTGCGTGGCAACTTGTACTTGCGCACCGAGATGGCCGAGGCTGATCTTCCCAAGCTGCAGGCCCTGGTGCGTCTGCTGGAATGCGCCGCGCGGGAGGCGCAGCGCGTGAACGGCCGGCTGTCTGACACGGGCGCCTGGCCCACCACCACGTCCATCGCCTGGACGCACACCACCCGGCCCGGCGACGCGGCCTGACCAGCCGCGCAGTGCCGGTCAGCTTTTTTGTGCGAAGGTCCAGGCCAGTTCGGCCAGGGGTTTGGCGCTCTTGGCGGTTTCCCTGGCCTGCGCGCTGGATGCGGTGCCGTCCACCACGCGCTTGGCAATGCCCTGAACAATGGCCGCAATGCGGAACATGTTGTAGGCCATGTAGAAGTTCCAGTCGGCCATGACAGCGTTCACATCGGCGCGGCCTGTGCGCTCGCAGTAGCGCTGCACGTACTCCCGTTCGCCGGGAATGCCCAGCGCGGCGACGTCGACACCGCCCAGGCCGCGTGCAGCGCCTGAGGTCTGGATGTGCCAGCTCATGCAGTGGTAGCTGAAGTCGGCCAGCGGGTGACCCAGCGTGGACAGCTCCCAGTCCAGCACGGCGATGATGCGTGGCTCGGTGGGGTGGAAGACCACGTTGTCCATGCGGTAGTCGCCGTGGACGATGCTCACCTCGCGCGCGTCACATGCCGACGCCGGAATGTGCGCGGGCAGCCAGGTCAGCAGCGCATCCATCGCCGGGTTGGGCTCCGTTACGGAGGCCAGGTACTGCTTGCTCCAGCGGCCGATCTGGCGCTCGAAGTAGTTGCCCGGCTTGCCGTAGCTCTGCAGCCCGCGGGCCTGGAAGTCGACCTGGTGCAGGGCGGCGATGACGCGGTTCATTTCGTCGTAGTGGGCCGCGCGTTCGGCAGGGGCCATGCCGGGCAAGCTTTGGTCCCACAGCACACGGCCGGCCATGAAGCTCATCACGTAGAACGCGCGGCCGATCACGGCTTCGTCTTCGCAAAGGGCGTGCATCGCAGGCACGGGCACGTCGGTACCTGCCAGGGCGGCCATGACCTGGAACTCGCGCTCGATGGCGTGCGCGGACGGCAGCAGCTTGGCCACGGGGCCGGGCTTGCTGCGCATCACGTACTGTGCGGCGGGGGTCTTGAGCAGGTAGGTGGGGTTGGACTGGCCGCCCTTGAACTGCTCGATGGCAAGCGGGCCCGCAAAGCCATCGACATGGGCAGATAACCAAGCCTCAAGGGCCGCAGTGTCCAGAGGCTGGCTGAGGGGGCGGGTGCCGGTGAATGCTTCCATGGGGTCTTTTTTTTAGGGCGAGCTGGCCGGCCATTTTGCGAGCCGGCCCCGGTGTGCCGTGTCGCGGCAGCGTCATGCAAGCTGCCCGGGCATGGCGGCGCGTGTTCAGCGGGCTGCAGCGGCCAGCAGCTTCTCGCGGCTCAGCACCACCAGCCGTGTCGGTTCCACCCGAACAGCGCCTTCGCGTTCGAAGGCCTTGAGCTCCTGGTTCACGCGCTGGCGGGAGGCGCCGAGCAACTGGGCCAGGTCTTCTTGTGCCAACTGCAGGCCGATGCGGGTCTCGTCACCTTCCTGTACACCGTAGGAGCGCGCCAGCAGCAGCACCTGCTTGGCCAGTCGCGCCGCCAGCGGGCGGGTGTTCAGGTCCTCGATCATGTCGAACATCAACCGCAGCCGGCGGCAGTTCAGCCGCAGCAAGGCGTCGTACAACTCGGAGTGCGTTTGCAGCAGCGCGCGGAAGTCGGGCTTGCGCACGCACAAAAGGGTGGTCTCGCCATGTGCGTAGGCATCGTGGGTCCGGGGCAGCCCGTCGAAGAGTGCAATGTCGCCAAACCAGGTGCCGGGTTCGACGTAGGTCAGGGAGATCTGCTTGCCGGCGAGCGAGACCGAGCTGACACGTACCGCGCCTTTGGCGACACCGCACCATTCCTCGGCAGGCTCGCCGCGGTGGGACAACATGGTTTCGTCGGGCAAGCGTCGCACGAAGGCGCGCTGGAGGATGTCGTTGCGCAGCGGTTCAGAAAGCCTGGAAAACCAGGCGCCCTGGTCGATCTGCAGGCGTTCGGCGGGGGTGAGGCTGAGTGCGTTCATGGTCGGGGTCGCATTGTGCCGCCCGGCGCTCGTCGGGCGCGTGGCCATGGTGGCGCGGCCCCATGCTAGAGTGATTCGCGCCGTTATTCCCCCCTTGTCCAACTCCCTCTCGTAGCGCACGCAGTCGATGCCCATCCCGGACCCGCGCCCGACCCTGCTGGGTGCCTTCATGCCTGCTTTGGCCCTGTCGCTGGGCTTGTCGGTTCAGGATGCGCATGCACTGGGTTTGGGGCGGGTGCAGGTCAACTCTGCCTTGGGGCGGCCGCTGGATGTCAGTGTTGCGCTGACCTTGGCTGAAGGTGAACAGCTCAGTGACTCCTGCCTCCGGGCTGAGGTGACGGCTGGCGATGCCCGCGTGCCTGCCGGCCTGCTGCAATTGCACGTCGAGGGCGACCCGGACCAGCGGCGCATCCGCTTGCGCAGCCAGGTGCGCATCGACGAGCCTGCGCTGCGGATCACACTGGCGCTGGGTTGCCCATTGCTGCTGACGCGCGAATTCAATGCTTTCGTGGACCCGCCCGCAGGTCCTGCCGCGGCCGTGCCTGCCTCCGTGCCGCCGCCTGCGGCGACGCCAGTTGCATCCACGGCGCCTGAGACTCGGGTGCGGTTGGCGGTGATGCCGCCAGCCTTGGCGCCCAAGTCCAAGATCCGGCCGCACGCCAAGGTGCGCGCCGCCGGGCCGCGTCTCACGCTGGAGCGTCCAGAGGTGTTGGTGGCGGCGGCTGCCCAGGCCGCCAAGCCTGCGGCGAGTTCGCCCGAGATGGAGGTGACGCCAGAGCTGGAGGCGCAAATCAGCCAGCTCGAGGCCACGGTGGCTCAATTGCGCGCCGAGATTCTGGCGCGCCAGGAGGCGCTGGCACAGGGGGACAGGGCTGCATCGGCGGCCGAGCCTGCACCGGTGGCGTCTGGTGTGCCTGCACCCGTGGTGGCCGCCGCTCCAGCCATGGTGCGCAGTGCCCGAAGCTCGCCCTATCGCGACCCCATGACCTGGGTGATGACCTTGGCCCTGAGCCTGCTGGCAGGGGCGGGTGCGTTCTACGTGAGCCGTTGGCGAGATCGGCGTGCGCAACAGGAGCTGGCGTATTGGCGTGCCTTGCATGCGACTGCAGGCTCGGGTCTGTCGCCGTCGGTCGGGCCTGACAAGGCCCGGTCGCCAAATGCCGCCGCGGCCGCCATGGCACCGCCAGCGATCAGTCCGGCGGTGGCGTTGCCGGACGAGGGGCAGCACCAGGCGACGCGACCTCAACCTCGGCCCATGGCTGGGCTGCCCACGACTCTCCCGAACCTGGAGGCGCCGCCCGACGTGCAGGTCACGCAGCCCATGTCCTTGCACCCCGTGGTGACTGCCAAGCTGCCGAGCGACTCGACCATCGCCGACGAACTGCTGGACTTGCAGCAGCAATTCGACTTCCTGCAGCTGCTGGGGCAACACGATGCGGCGGCAGACCTGCTGGCGGCACGCCTGACACGCGGTGGGGTCGGTGCCATGCCGCAGCTGATGCTGATGGAGTTGTGCCAGCAACGGGGCGAGCCCGAAGTGTTCGCTGAGATGGCCCGGCAGTTTGAGCGGCGGTCCAATGGCCCGGTGCCTCAATGGTCGCAGAGCCTGTCTCGTGGGCGCAGCCTGGATGCCTGCCCCAGTGTCATCGCCCACCTGCAGGT
>JBBIVU010000214.1:0-6022 GCA_037439585.1 Roseateles sp.
CGTGGGGGGCAGTGAACGAAGTGAACGTGGGGGCAACCAGTTCATCAGAGGATTTCTTCGAGCATGCGCTGCACGCCTTGTCGCCAGGGGGGCAACACCAGGCCGAAGCGCTGCTGCAGCTTGGCCGTGGCCAGGCGTGAGTTGAGCGGGCGCTGGGCGGGCGTGGGGTAGTCGCTCGTCGCGATGGCGAGGATCTGCTCCGGCGCCACCTTGATGTTCACGCCGCGTGCACGGGCGAACTCGATGACGAAGCGGGCGTAGCCGTGCCAGCTGGTTTCGCCGCCGGCCACGGCGTGGTAGGTGCCGATGAGGGCGGGGTTCACGCGGGCGGCACGCAGCATGGGCACGGTGAGGTCGGCCAGCAGGTCGGCGCCGGTGGGGGCGCCGATCTGGTCGGCAATCACTTTGAGTTGCTCTCGCTCCTGGGCCAGCCGGAGCATGGTCTTGGCAAAGTTGCCGCCTCGGGCGGCGTACACCCAGCTGGTGCGCATGATGAGGTGCTGGCAGCCGCTGGCGCGGATGGCGTCTTCGCCCTCGGCCTTGGTGGCGCCGTAGACGCTCAGCGGAGCGATAGGGGCGTCTTCGTCGCGGGCGTGGCTGCCGCTGCCGTCGAAGACGTAGTCGGTCGAGTAGTGCACCAGCAGCGCATGGGTGCGCTTGGCCTCGATGGCCAGCAGGGCAGGGGTGCGGGCGTTGATCTGGCGGGCGAGTTCGGGCTCGCTCTCGGCCTTGTCCACGGCGGTGTGCGCGGCGGCATTGACGATGACTTGCGGGGCGATGGCCCGGACCTTGGCGAGCAGGGCGTCGGGCTGCGTGAAGTCGCCGCCGTCGTCATGGTCCAGCGCCACCACCTCGCCCGCCACGGCCAGCGAGCGTTGCAGTTCCCAGCCGACCTGGCCGCCTTTGCCGAGCAACAGAATTTTCATGTCGACCCCTCGGCCGGTGAGTACGCCGGCCGATCCCCCAGGGGGATGCATGACCGGCTTGGGGCTGCCCGGCGCTCGGTCATCTTCATGCGGTGTACTGCTGGGCAACCCAGTCCTTGTAGGCGCCGCTCTGCACGCGGGCCACCCAGTCCGGGTGGTCCAGGTACCACTGCACCGTCTTGCGGATGCCGGTCTCGAAGGTCTCGGCCGGGCGCCAGCCCAGCTCGCGTTCGATCTTGCGGGCGTCGATGGCGTAGCGGCGGTCGTGGCCGGGGCGGTCCTTCACGTAAGTGATGAGGCGGGCGTAGGGGCCGTCGGCCGAAGGGCGGAGTTCGTCCAGCAGTGCGCACACGGTTTTCACGATGTCGATGTTGGCCTTCTCGTTCCAGCCGCCGATGTTGTAGGTCTCGCCCGGCGTGCCGCCTGCCAGCACGGCGCGGATGCCGCTGCAGTGGTCGGTGACGTAGAGCCAGTCGCGGATCTGCTGGCCGTCGCCGTACACCGGCAGCGGCTTGCCGGCGAGCGCGTTGACGATCATCAGCGGGATCAGCTTTTCGGGGAAGTGATAGGGCCCGTAGTTGTTGGAGCAGTTGGTGGTGACCACCGGCAGGCCGTAGGTGTGGTGCCAGGCGCGCACGAGGTGGTCGCTGGCGGCCTTGCTGGCGCTGTAGGGGCTGTTGGGCTCGTAGGCGTTCGTCTCGGCGAAGGGCGGGTCGCTGGGCTCGAGCGAGCCGTAGACCTCGTCGGTGGAGACGTGGTGGAAGCGGAAGGCGGCCTTGGCCTCGTCCTCCAGCGTGCTCCAGTGGGCGCGGGCAGCCTCCAGCAAGGTGAAGGTGCCGTCCACATTGGTCTTCATGAAGGCGCCGGGACCGTGGATGGAGCGGTCCACGTGGCTTTCGGCAGCGAAGTGGACAATGGCGCGCGGCTGGTGCGTGGCCAGCAGGCTGTCCACCAGCGCGCGGTCGCAGATGTCGCCCTTGACGAAGATGTGGCGCGCATCACCCGCCAGCGAGGCGAGGTTCTCGAGGTTGCCGGCGTAGGTGAGCGCGTCGAGGTTGACGATGGTCTCGCTGCTCGCGCGCAGCCAGTCCAGCACGAAGTTGCTGCCGATGAAGCCGGCACCGCCGGTGACAAGAATGGTCATGGGTCGATTCGGTGGAGTGCCGGGGCAGTGTCGCGCATCCCGGTGGGGCCAGAAAACCGGACAGGCCCGGATGCGCGGGCCTGTTGGTGAGTTTGGTGGCTGCCAGCCAGGGTCAGGCCCGGCCGTAGGTGTCTTCGAAGCGAACGATGTCGTCTTCGCCCAGGTAGGAGCCGGACTGCACTTCGATGATCTCCAGCGGCACCTTGCCCGGGTTGGCCAGGCGGTGGGTCTGGCCCAGCGGGATGTAGGTGGACTGGTTCTCGGTGAGCAGGATGGTCTTGTCACCGTTGACGATCTCGGCCGTGCCGCTGACCACGATCCAGTGCTCCGCGCGGTGGTGGTGCATCTGCAGGCTCAAGCTCGCGCCTGGCTTGACCATGATGCGCTTGACCTGGTGGCGGGGGCCGTTGTCGATGCTGTCGTACCAGCCCCAGGGGCGGTGCACCTTGCGGTGCAGGGCCTGCTCGCCGCGCTGCTCGGCGCCCAGGCGGTTGACGATCTGCTTGACCTCCTGGCTGCGCGCGCGGTCGCTGACGAGCACGGCGTCGGGCGTCTCGACCACGACGATGTCGGTCAGGCCCACCACGCCCACCAGGCGGCTGGTGGCGTGCACCAGGGTGTTCTTGCTGTCGGCGATCAGCGCATCGCCCACGGAGGCGTTGCCGTCGGCGTCCTTGTCGGCCACTTGCCATACGGCCTCCCAGGCGCCCAGGTCGTTCCAGCCGGCGTCCAGCGCCACCATGCGCAGGGACAGGTCAGTGCCGGGGCAGCGCTCCATGACGGCGTAGTCCACCGACTCCGAAGGCACGGCGGCGAAGGCGGCCTTGGCCGGGCGCACGAACTTGGCGTCGGTCTTGCGGGCATCCCACGCTGCATGGGTGGCCGCGGCGATGTCCGGGCGGAAGCGCTCCAGCGCCTGCATCCACACGCTGGCGCGCAGCACGAACATGCCGCTGTTCCAGTAGTAACCGCCTTCGGCGAGGTAGCGCTGCGCGGTGGCGAGGTCGGGCTTCTCGACGAACTGCGCCACAGCCAGGCCGGCTGCATCGGCCGTGGTGCGGATGTAGCCATAGCCGGTTTCCGGCCGGTCGGGCGTGATGCCCAGGATGGTGATGGCGCCTTCGGCAGCGATGCGGATGGCGTCTTGCAGCGCCGCAGTGAACGCGGCGGGCTGCGTCACGGTCTGATCGGCCGGGGTGACGACGAGGATGGGGTCGTTGCCGCCCTCCAAGGCTGCCAGCGCGGCCAGCGTCAGCGCGGGCGCGGTGTTGCGGCCCATGGGTTCCAGCAGCACGCTGCTGGGCTCCTGGCGGGTCTCGCGGAGCTGGTCCAGCACGAGGAAACGGTGTTCTTCGTTGCCCACGATGCACGGGGCTGCCAGCTCGATCCCGGGTGCAGCCAGCGCGGCCAGCCGGCGCGCGGCGAGCTGGAACAGGCTTTCGTTGCCCGAGAGCACGAGGAATTGCTTGGGGTAGCCGGCGCGCGACAGCGGCCACAGCCGCGTGCCGGAGCCACCGGCCATGATGACGGGTTGGACCTGGATCATTGGGTTCAGGCGGCGTTGAAGCCGTGGGGATTGAGGTGTTGCCAGCGCCAGCTGTCTTGGCACATGCGGGCCAGATCGAGCTTGGCTTGCCAGCCGAGCTGCTCGCGTGCGGCGGTGGGGTCGGCCCAGCAGGCGGCCACGTCGCCAGGGCGGCGCGCCACGATGTCGTAGGGTACGGGGCGGCCGCTGGCGGCCTCGTAGGCGCGCACCAGGTCGAGCACGCTGTAGCCCTGGCCGGTGCCGAGGTTGACGGTCAGCGAGCCTGTGTTGTTGAGCAACCAGCGCAGGGCCGCGACGTGGCCCTCGGCGAGATCCGTGACGTGGATGTAGTCGCGCACGCCGGTGCCGTCGGGCGTGGCGTAGTCACCCCCGAAGACGGAGAGCCGGGCGCGCCGGCCCACGGCCACCTGGGCGACGTAGGGCATGAGGTTGTTGGGCGTGCCGCGCGGGTCTTCGCCGATGCGGCCGCTCTGGTGGGCGCCCACCGGGTTGAAGTAGCGCAGGCAGGCGGTTTGCCAGCTGGGGTCGGCCACGCCCAGGTCGCGCAGGATCTGCTCGCCCATGAGCTTGGTGGCGCCGTAGGGGTTGGTGGACGACGTGGGGGCGTCCTCGCGCAGTGGCAGGGTCTCAGGCGCGCCATAGACGGTGGCGCTGGAGCTGAAGACGATGCGTGTGCAGCCGTGGCGCTTCATCACCTCGCAGGTGTTGACGAGGCCACCGAGGTTGTTGCGGTAATAGGCCAGCGGCTGGGCAACGGATTCGCCCACGGCCTTGAAGGCGGCGAAGTGCACGACGGCAGCGGGCTGGTGGTGGGCGAAGACGCCGTCCAGCGCTGCGGCATCGCACACATCGGCGCGTTCGAACTCGATGGGCGCGCTGGCCAGTTCGGCCAGCCGCTCCAGCACCACGGGCGAGCTGTTGGCGAAGTTGTCCACGCCGACGACACGGTAGCCGGCCGCCTGGAGCGCCAGCCAGGTGTGTGAGGCGATGTAGCCGGCGGCGCCGGTGAGCAGGATGGTGGTCATCAGAAGGCGATGGCTTGGCCAGTGCAGCCCAGGCTGCTGGCGCTGTAGGAGTATTGCGGCACGCTGCTGTCCCGGCGCGTGTGGTTGTACTGGCAGGCCAGGCTCAGGCTGCGAGAGTATGCCCAGCGCAGGCCGATGCTGTGGGAGTTCCCATTGTCGAAGGCGTCGGCGATCTGCGCCGCCACATCGCCCGCTCGACGGCTTCGATTGCGGTTGACGTTGGCATTGGCGCTGACTTTGCTGGTCAGCGCATAGCTGCCGTTCCACTGCCAGCTGGAATAGATGCGGTTCACGTCGTTGATCCGCCCCACGGATTCCTGCCCGGTGTCGCGCGAGTATTGGACGCCCAGCTGAATCTTGCCTGTGGGGCGCCAGTTCCAGCCCAGCGCGCCCGTGGTGCCGCTGAAATTGTTCAGCGCAGTCAGGCTGTGCCGGACACGGCTGCGGCTGATGCGTGTGTCCAGCGAACTGCTGCTGCCCGTGTTCCAACTGGTCGTGAAGTCGAGATCATTGCGGGTGAAGCGGTCGGGGTCGGTGCGCAGTTCGATCTGCTGGGTGTCCGGATTGAAAACCAGCCCGGCTGGGTAGCGGGGGTACTGGCCCGTGGTGTGGCGGCTGATCAGCCCCAACCTCAGGTTGGCGCCGGGCATGGCGTAAGCGCCCAATTGCCCTGTGCCTTGGTGGTAAGCGAAGCGGGCGTACTCGGCAGCGCTGAAGTCGCGGCTTTTGTATGTCCAGCCACCTTCGATCGAATAGCGGGTCAGCACACCGAGGCGCACCAGGGCGCCGTACTCGTTGTCGCGCTCGGTATTTTTTTTGAAGATGGGGTCGACGCCGCCGCCGATATTGAAGTCAGCAAGTGAACGGCTGGAGGAGGCGCTGAGCGTGCCGGACAGGCGCCCCACGGTTTGCCAGGCCAGCGCGCTGCGCAGCGTGTAGGACTGGTTGTTCAGTTCCCGGTTGTTGCTGTAGCGGTTGTTCTGCAGCGCGCCGTCCACGGTGAGGTGCTGGCGGCCCAGCCGCTGGTCGACACCGCCCAACAGGCCTGCGCTCACAACGGTATCGCCGTTGGCTGCGTTGGCCTGCCTGAACAGATTGGAGACGTGCGAAATCCCCAGTGAGGCTCCCACATAGAAGGGCGTCGTGTCGTCAGTCTGCGCGTGGGCTTGTGGGCTCAGCGGTGCAGCCACTGCCCAGGCGGCAAGGAGCACCCGGCGGCGGTTGTGGGAGGACTCAGTAGGCATGACGATCAAACACCACCAGCCGCACCGTGCGAAGGATGATCTGCAGGTCCAGGGCCAGCGACCAGTTGCGCAGGTATTCCAAATCGTATTCGACGCGGGCCTTCATCTTGTCGATGGTGTCGGTCTCGCCGCGCATG
>JBBIVU010000215.1:0-6019 GCA_037439585.1 Roseateles sp.
GGACGGCGTGCCCGTCACGCTCAAGGAAAACATCGCCGTGCCCGGTGTGGCCTACCGGCTGGGCACCGCCGCCACGGCTGCGGAGGCGACCGCCGATTTCGAGGCCCCGCCCGCCGCCCGTCTGCGCGAGGCCGGCGCCATCGCCTGGGCGCGCACCACCATGCCCGACTACGGCATGCTCAGCTCCGGCTTGTCCAGCCTCTACCCCGAGCCGGCTCGCAACCCCTGGGACACCGCCCTCACCCCGGGCGGGTCCAGCGCCGGTGCCGCAGCCGCCGCGGCGGCCGGTTATGGCCCGCTGCACCTGGGCACCGACATCGGCGGCTCCATCCGCCTGCCTGCCGGCTGGTGTGGCCTGGTGGGCCTCAAGCCCAGCCATGGCCGCGTGCCCATCAAGCCCGGCTATGCCGGCCGCGTGGCCGGGCCGCTCACGCGCAGCGTGGCCGATGCCGCGCTGATGCTGGCCGCGCTGGCCCGGCCCGATGCGCGCGACCCCACCCAACTGCCCCCGGCCTCGGTCATGCCCCGCGCGCTGGACCTGCGTGGCCTGCGCCTGGGCCTGTGGCTGGACGCCGGTTGGGGCGAGGCTGTGCAGCCCGAGGTGGCTGCAGCCGTGGTGGCCGCGGCCCGTGCCTTCGAGCGGGCCGGCGCTGTCGTCGAGCCGCTGGCGCCTTTTGCCACGCGCGAGATGGCCGATGGCATCGATCGCTTCTGGCGCATGCGGTCCTGGCTGGACATCTCGGCCCTGCCGCCAGAGCGCCGGGCGCAGGTGCTGCCCTACATCCTCGACTGGGTGGCGCCCGCCGCCGGCTACGACGGCGCCAGCGTGTTCCGGGGCTACAGCCAGATGCAGGCGCTGCGCGAGGCGGCCAACACGGCCTGCGAACCGTTCGACTTCGTGCTCTCGCCCGTGGCCCCCATGCCGGCCTACCCGGCTCACCTCGCCAGCCCGCTGCACGACCCCGCGCGGCCCTTCGAGCACATCGCCTTCACGCTGCCCGCCAACATGAGCGAGCAGCCGGCGCTGGCCCTCAACGCGGGCTTCACGTCCGCGGGGCTCCCCATCGGCCTGCAGGTCATCGGCCGCCGCTTCGACGACGCCGGCGTGCTGGCCCTGGGCGCCGCCTGGGAGTTGATGCGCCCTGAACAGCGCGCCTGGCCCTTCCGCCAAGCGACCTCGCCGTGATCATCGTCCTCGGCCATGTGACCGTCCGCCCGGAACCATTTGACGAGGTGCTGCGCCTGAGCCTGCAGCGCGTGGAGCGCTCCCGCGCCGAGCCCGGCTGCATCGCCCACGCCGTGCACCGCGATGCCGAGCCGGCCATGCTGGAGATTCACGAGGCCACCGGGGGCGGGCTGGCGGTCTGAGCCGGCAGGCGTTCAGGCCCGTCCGAGATCGTCCGGCAGCGGCTGCTCCGGCAGGCCGGCTTCGCGCAGCACACGGTTCACTTGTGTCCAGGCGGCCGAGGCATCCGTGCACACCTGGAACGGGCGACTCCGCCGGTAGATGGCCGCCATGTCGAGCACCATGGGTGCCTCCTCGTCCGCGGGTGCGACGAGGAGGATGGTGGCCAGGGGCACTGTCTGGCGTGCGACGAAGCCGTCCACGGTCTCCTTGAATTCGCGCAGGCCCTCGTTGTCCATGCCCAGCGGTGGGCGGAACTCCATCAGGCTGACGTAGCGCTTGTCGGCAGGGATGCGCTCTGCCGCGATGTTGGTGCCTCGCTTGGCGGCAGCCATCAGGGCCGCGTCGAACGGCCCTTGCGCGACGTAGTGCATGACCCGCCCCAGGAAACCCACGGTGACGCGGCCGAATCCGTGGGTATCCGGCCGTTCGTGCAGGGGGACGGGGCCTGGGGAGGATGTCATGGGCGTCGGAACCACGCAGTTTCAGCGGTGGGCTCCGGCCTGCGAGCTTAGCGCCGCTGGATCAAGCCCAGCAACGCCGCCATGGGCAGCACCGAGCGCGGCAGGCAGGGCTGGCGCCACAGGCCGCCATGGTTGGCGGTGTCCACCATCAGCTGGAGGGGGTGGGCAAAGTGGCGCGGCGCCGTGCGCAACTGGTGCACCCACAGGGCCGCCATGAGCGCATTCGTGGTGGCCGGTGCAAACACTTCCACGCCAAACGCCTGGGCGCCGCGAAAGCCCGCCGCCAGCAGCGGGTTGGAGACGACCGAGGCGGTGGTCGTGCTGGGCGCCACGGTGAAGGCCACCCGGTGCCCATCGGCTTGCGCCACCACTGCGCGCCACTGCTGCAGCCGTTTGGCGAGGGCGTAGTTGGGGCCTTGCTCCACCACCAGTGCATCCACCAGACCCCAGCGGCCCGCCGGGCCGGCGTCGATCAGGCCCGTGATGTGCGGCGCAAAGGCCCGCCCACGGCTTGCCATGCGCACGCCGAGCTGAGCCAGCTTCTTCACGACGCTGCGCCCGGCGTAGCCGTGCATCACGGCGGCGGCCAGTTCCTCCGGCACGGCGAACACGTCGGTCGGCGTGGCCATGTAGGCGAGCTGGGTGCGTGCGTCGGCCGCGCACTGGGTGGCGCTGATGGCGTCCATGGCGAGCGACACGCGCACGTGGCGCTCCCCGTCCAGGTACGCGAGGTTGGCGATGGACAGGGGGTGGTCCAGCGCCGCCAGCCAGGCGGCGATTTCGGGTGCATCCACCAGCAGGTCGGCACCTGCGTGGGCAGCGTCGAGTGGCAGGCCCGGGGCGACAGGCGCAGTCAAGGTGGCATTGCCGGCGGCCACCGTGGCAGCGATGCGTTGCCAGGTGCCGGCACGGGCCAGGTCGACGGCCACGAGCCGGGCCCGCCATTTCGCCAGCCAGGCCAGGGGCCCGGCCTCGCTGCCGGCCCCCAGCAGCACCAGGTGCTGATCGGAGAGGTCGAACCACTCGGGGTGGGCGAGGCAGTCGCGCAGGGCGGCGGCGTGCGCGGGCTCGCAGATGCCCGCCACCTCCCAGCGGTCGATTTGCCGGGCAAGGGCATCACCACAGAGCGGGCTGCCGTTGTAAGGCACGGTCCAGGGCGTGGGCGCGGCGGTGCCGGTGCCTTGCAGGCGCAGGGTCTGCAAAGCCTGTTGCGGCGTTCGCATGGCGTCAGCCAGCGTCAGCGCTTTCCCGGCGCGGATGAAGGGCAGCTCGCGCCAGGCGGCTGCGAGGCCCGCGCGCGCCGAAGCGACCACGCCCTGTGGGTGTGCAGCCTGGGCCTGCACCAGTGCGCGCCAGTGCAGCGGGTAGCGGTGGCGCCATCGGGGCTCGGCGGTCACGGCATGGGCGGCTGCGCCGTCCAGCGCGTGCAGCGCGGCAGCCACGATGCGTTGGCCCGGCGTGCCCGAGGCGCGTTGGCCCCGGGCGTCCAGCGGCCATTGCAGCCCTGCGGGTGCGGTCACGGCCATGGTGGTGGGGCCTGCGTGGGCAGGCCGGCAGCGGCCAGGTCTGCATTCACCAGCGCCCTGGCGGCAGTGAAGCTCTCGGCGCGACGCACGGGGCGGCTGGCACGCCAGATGTCCATCAGGGCCGGCAGCCGTTCCATGCCCGGGATGTCAGGGGGCACGAGGAACACGGTGGAAACGGCCACGGTGCCGCGCGAGCTGAAGGCGTCGATACCGGCACGCAGCTGGGTCATCGCGGCGTCGTCCATCCGCAGGTTGCCGCAGATTTCCAGCAGGTCGCCGAACCGGCGGTCGGCTGGGAGGCGCTTGCCCGCCAGCGCGATGGCACGCTGGGTGGCCGCCATCAGCGCGGCGTCGAAAGGGCCCTCTGCCACGGGCATCATGATGCGGCCGCACACCCCCACGCTCACCCGGCCGAAGCCGGTCTGAGACATGGCGCGATGTGGCTGGGGCTGGGCGGGCATGGCGTTCATGGCGTGCAACGATTCTGCACGCTCGACAGTTTCGTCATGAGGGCGGCGGGCCGGGAGCGCGGCTCCCCCACCCGCTTCGCGACGTGCCGAGGCGTCAGAACACGGGGTCGGGCAGTTGTTCCCTGGCCACCACGCGCTGCGTGGCTGGGCGCTCGAACACCCGTTGCAGGTAGGCCCCCAGCGCCGGTCGCACCTTGGCCGGGCGGGCCTGCATGCGCGTCCAGCGGCACAGCATGAAGGCCAGCGGGTCCACCGCGGTGTAGTGATCGCCCAGGAACCACGGGCCGCCGTGGCGGGCCAGCTCGGCGTTCATCTGGTCCAGCATCGGTGCCACCTGGGCTTCGGCACGGGCCTTCACCTCGGCCGCATCGCTGGCCATGCGGTCGGGATAGAAGTAGTGGATGAGCATGGCCTGCAGCGTGTTGGTGAGCCACACCATCCACTTGTAGTAGGCGGCGCGCTCGGGCGTGCCGGGCGCGGGCGCGAAGCCCGGATGGCAGTCGGCCAGGTGCATCAGGATGGCGGCGGTGTTCGCGATCTTGAGATCGCCGTCGACGAGCACCGGGATCAGGCCGTTGGGGTTGAGCCTGAGGTAGGCCGGCGACTTGTGCTCGTTGTTGGCGCGGTCCACGGTGCGCAGCGTGAAGGGCACGCCCATCTCCTCCAGCAGGAGGTGCGGCGCGAAGCTGGCATTGCTGGGGAAATAGTGCAGTTCGATCATGGTGGGACAGCGTGGCGACAGGTGAAACGGTGAACTTTACGTGCCTGCAATGCCGCTGCAGTCCGCCCGCGCGAGGCTGGCGGCGTTGGTCCTCCACCCCGGCTTTTGCTGTTGAAAGACGATGAAGACATTGCTCCGCTCCTGTGCCGTCGCCGTGTTGTCCGCCAGTGCCGTGCTGGCGATGCCGGCCACCCATGCCGATGTGCACGCCCGTGTGAACATCGGCATGGTGTTCGACAACCGCTACCACCACGACCACTACTACCCCGCCCCGGGCTACGTGGCGCCCACGGTGCCCTATGGCGCGGTGGGGGTGGGCTCGGGGCCGGGGCGCTACTGGTTCCACGGCGGCGTCTGGTACCAGCCCTATGGCCCGCGCTACCGCGTGGTGTTGCCGCCGGTGGGCGTCGTCATCCCGTTGCTGCCGCCCGCGTATGTGACAGTGACCTTGGGCGGCCTGCCTTACTACTACGCCAACGGCGTGTACTACCGGGCTGTACCGGAGGGCTACATGGTGGCCACGCCGCCGCCCGAGGCCGCGCCGGCCCAGGTGGTGCCCGCACCGCCGCCGCCCGCCCCCAAGCCTGAACCCATCATCTACCCGCGCAACGGCCAGTCGCCCGAGCAGCTGGAAAATGACCGCCGCGAGTGCAATCGCTGGGCCACGACCCAGCCCAACGCGCAGGCTGACGGCAGCGTGTTCAACCGCGCGGTGGAGGCCTGCATGGACGGTCGCGGCTACACGATGAGGTGAGGCCGCACAGCCTCAGAGGGCGCATCCGGCCTCGCACGCCTGCGGGCCGGCGCGGTAGCGCACCGCCGTCATCTCCGCCAGGATGCTGAGCGCGATCTCGGGTGGCGTGCGCGCGCCGATGTTGAGGCCCACCGGGCCGTGCAGGCGGGCCAGCTCGGTGTCGGTCAGCCCGAAGTGCTCGGCCAGCCGTGCATGGCGCTTGGCCTGGTTCACGCGCGAGCCGATGGCACCCACGTAGAAAGCAGGGCCGCGCAGGGCTTCCATCAGCGCCAGGTCGTCGAGCTTGGGGTCGTGCGTGAGCGCGACGATGGCCGTGGCGCCATCAGGTTTGAAGGTGATCACCACGTCGTCCGGCATCTCGCGCGTGAGCGCCACGCCCGGCAGGTTGAAACTGTCGGCGTACTCCTCGCGGGGGTCGCACACGGTCACGCCGTAACCCAGGGCCAGGGCCATCCGCGCGAGGTAGTCGGTCATCTGGCCGGCACCGATGACGAGCAGCCGCCACTGCGGGCCATGGTGGCTGACCAGCTGGGCGTCGTTCAGCGTCAGTGTGTCGGCGCCGGGCTCGGCGCGCGCCAGCGTGGCCACGCCGGTGGCGAGGTCCAGCGTGCGGCGCACGCGTTCGCCACGTTCCAGTTTGGCCAACAGTTCTTCCACGCCCGACTGCGGCCCGAGCGGC
>JBBIVU010000216.1:0-5996 GCA_037439585.1 Roseateles sp.
CTGCACGCGGGCAAGTCCAGCCGGTCGCCCAAGGGGGCGGCGATGCTTGCCGGATTGACTGGCAAGCACAGCGCCAACGGGGCCGGCTCGGGGGCGGCCCCGCGCTCGGCCCACAAACGCTGCGAAAGTGCGCGAGATGATCCGGCACGTCTGGCAATCGTGGCGCTCGCTGACCCGGCAGGAGGCGCTGGTGTTCGTCAGCGCGGCGCTGCTGTTCGGCGCCATCGACCTCACCTCGCTGCTGGAGCTGCGCGTGGGCGACCAACTGCCCCAGGTGCTCGCCCGCCAGCTGAGCCTGCCGCTGGTGAGCTGCGCCGTGCTGCTGCTGTGCTGGCTGCCGGCGGCGCGCAGCAGCCCCATCCACCCGCTGCGCCGCCAGCGCCTGGTGGCGGCCACGCTGCTGGGCTCGGTGCTGACCATCGCCGTCATCAACCCGCTGGCAGCCGTCCTGCCCTGGCCGTCGCTGTGCGACCTCTACGCCCAGATGCACAGCAAGGTCCGCTGTGACATGTTCCGCCTGAGCGCCGTCATCGGCGACACGCTCTGGGTGTTCATGCCGGCGCTGATGATCGTGGGCACGCTGGAGTTCCACACGCTGCGCCGGCGCCAGCACCAGGCGGCCCAGGACCTGCTGCGCGAGCACAGCCAGCTGCGCCGCCATGCCCTGGCCTCCCGGCTGGCCGCCTTGCAGGCCCAGGTGGACCCAGGCCTGCTGTTCGACGCACTCGTGGCCGTGGAGCAGGCCTACGACCGCCAAGACCCCAGTGCCAGTGCGCGGCTGGAGCGTCTCATCCGGCACCTGCGCGTGGCCCTGCCCCGGCTGCCCCGGCAGCAGCTGATGCCGCCAGGCGGCAGTGCCGGAACCACGCTGGGCAGTGAGGCCGAGCTGATCGCCAGCTACCTGGACCTGATGCGCGACCTGCATGGCGCGGCGCCGCACTTCGAATGCGAGCTGGGCCCGCACGGCACCACCCCGCTGCCGCCCATGCTGTTGCTGCCCCTGGTGCAGCGGGCGGTTCGCCTGGGGCCACCGGCGCACTGCTGGCTGCGCGCCGGCCGCCACATCACGCTGGGTTTCGACCAAGGTGACCTGTGCTGCGATGACGCCGACCTCGCCGCCCTGCGCGAACGCCTGGCCGTGCTGGACGCCACCCTCACCTGCACCCGCGGCAACAGCCGCACCGAATTCACGCTGGAACTGCCCACATGAACCCGTTCGCCCCCACGGCCGTGGTGGCCGAAGACGAGGCCGCGCTGCGCGGTGAACTCGTCGAGCAGCTCGGCAAGCTCTGGCCCGAGCTCAGCATCGTGGGCGAAGCGGCCGACGGCCTGGAAGCCCTGCGCCTGCTGGACCAGCACCAGCCCGACATCCTCTTCCTGGACATCGAGATGCCCGGTGCCACCGGCATCGACGTGGCCCGCCAGGTGGGCGGCCGCGCGCACGTCGTGTTCGTCACGGCCTACGACCAGTACGCCGTGGCGGCCTTCGACCAGGGCGCCGTGGACTACCTTCTGAAGCCCCTGGCCGGCGCGCGCCTGTTCACTGCCATCACCCGGCTGAAAGCCCGCCTGGGCCAGACGCCGGCCGCGCTGGGCCCGGTGCTGGATCAGCTCGACAGCCGGCCCTCCGCCGCGCCCGCACCGTCGGCATCTCGCGCACCGCTGCGCTGGATCAACGCCTCCGTCGGCCAGACCCTGCGCCTCATCACCGTGGACGAGGTGATGTTCTTCCAGAGCGACAACAAGTACACCCGCCTGGGGCTGAAGGATGGCGAGGCGCTGATCCGCAAACCACTGAAGGAGCTCATCGACGAGCTGGACCCGCAGCAGTTCTGGCAGATCCACCGCTCCACGCTGGTGAACGTGACAGCCATCGCCAGCGTGAGCCGGGATTTCCGCGGCCGCATGCAGATCAAGCTCAAGCACGGCACCGAGCAGCTGCTGGTGGCCGAGAGCTGCGCGCACCTGTTCCGGCAGATGTAGCGCCGAGACTCTGGGCGCATGATGGGGCGATGACCCTCGCCCAACGCCTTCGCGGCGCCAGCCGCCTCGCCGTGGACGCCACCACCGGCGTCACCGACCTCGTCGAGGCCATGCACGCCGAAATCGCCCGCCTGCCGCTCACCGAGCCGAGCGGGCGCACCACCGGCATCACCGGGCTCGTCTACCGCAGCGTGCGCGGCGTGACGCAACTGGTGGGCGGCGGGCTGGACCTGGCGCTGAATGCCCTCACGCCCCTGCTGACCCAGGCCCCGGCCGGTGATGCCAGCGCCACCCTCGCCGCGCTGAACGGCGTGCTGGGCGACTACCTGGAAGACACCGCCAACCCGCTGGCCACACCCATGAGCCTGCGCCCGCTGGTGCCCGGCGCCACCGGCACACCGCTGGTGCTGCTGCACGGCCTGTGCATGAACGAGGCGCAGTGGCGCCGCCAGGCCGGCGAACCGGGCAGCGACTTCCCCGCAGCGCTGGCGGAACTGGGCTACCAGCCGCTGGGCCTGCGCTACAACTCCGGCCGCGCCATCTGGCGCAACGGCGCCGAGCTGGCCGCGTTGCTGGAGGACATCCCTGGCCCACTCACGCTGCTGGGCCACAGCATGGGCGGCCTCGTCATCCGCAGCGCCATCGCCCAGGCCGGCTCGCGCGCCTGGCCGCAGCGGCTGCGTGCGGTCGTCACGCTGGGCACGCCGCACCAGGGTGCGCCGCTGGAACGCGGCGGCCAGCAGCTGCAGCGCCTGCTCGCCACCAGCGCCTACTCGCGCCCGCTGGCACTGCTGGCGGCACGGCGCAGCGCCGGCATCCGCAGCCTGCGCCATGCCAGCCTGCTGCCAGGGGACGAAGGCCGGTTCAGCACCGTGCCGCTGCCGGTTGGCGTGGCCTGCTACGCAGCGGCGGCCACCTTGTCAGCCACCGCCGAGGGCTCACCCGCACGATGGCTGGGCGACGGCCTGGTGCCCGTGGCCAGCGCGCTGGGCCAGCACCGCACGCCCGCCCGGCGCCTGGCCTTCAGCGGCACGGCCGTGTTCACCGGCCTGGGCCACCTGGGCCTGCAGACCGACGCCGCCGTGCTGGCTCAGCTGAAGCGCTGGCTGGCGCCCGGTGCCTGACCCGAGCTCGCCGGGCACCGGTGCCGCAGCCGGTGACGCCAAGCCTGGGCCACACACCGACCGGGCGCCCCGTGCAGGGACCGCCCTGTCACCGGCTTGACGCGGTGGCCCGCCGCAGCACCGCAGAATCGCCCGCCCAACAGGAGACTGACATGCCCCAAAGCCACTACCGCATCTGCCCGCTGTGCGAAGCCTGCTGCGGGCTGGAGGTGAAGACCGACGGCGCCCGCGTCGTTGCCATCCGGGGCGCAGAAAAGGACGTGTTCAGCCGCGGCTACCTCTGCCCCAAGGGCGTGAGCCTGAAAGACCTGCACGAAGACCCCGACCGCCTGCGCACGCCGCGCATCAAGCGCGACGGCGTGTTCGTGGAAGCGACCTGGGACGAGGCCTTTGCCGAGATCGAACGCCGGCTGCTGCCGCTGCGCGAGCAGCACGGCGCTGACGCCGTGGCCCTCACCATCGGCAACCCCGCCGCGCACAAGGTCAGCCTGCTGGCCTACACGCCCCGCCTGGTGAAAGCGCTGGCCACGCGCAACGTGATGAGCGCCTCCACGCTGGACCAGATGCCCAAGCAGCTCAGCGCCGGGCTGATGTTCGGCCACTGGCTCAGCATCCCGCTGCCTGACATCGAGCGCTGCGATTACCTGCTCATCCTGGGCGGCAACCCCATGGTGAGCAACGGCAGCCTGTGGACGGTGCCCGACTACCGCGGCAAGGCCAAGGCCATGCGCGCCCGGGGTGGGCGCATCACGGTGGTGGACCCGCGCCGCAGCGAGACGGCCGCCGCAGCCGACGAGCACCTGCCCATCCGCCCGGGCGGCGACGCGCTGCTGCTGGCCGGCATCGCCCACACGCTGTTCGCCGAGAACCTGGTGAAGCTCGGTCGGCTGGCCGAGCACATCAACGGCCTGGAAGACGCCCGCGCCGCCGTGGCGCCATTCGCCCCCGAGGTGACGGCCGCCGGCTGCGGCATCCCGGCCGAGACGCAGCGCCGCATCGCCCGCGAGCTGGCCGCCGCGCCGCGTGCGGCGGTGTACGGCCGCATCGGCACCTGCGTGACGCGCTTCGGCACGGTGAACTCCTGGCTGGTGGACCTGATCAACGTGCTCACCGGCAACCTGGACCGTGAGGGCGGCGCCATGTTCGCCAAGGCCGCCGCCTTCGCACCCAACACCCAGGGCAAGCCGGGCAGCGGCAAGGGCGTGAGCACCGGCCGCCGCCACAGCCGTGTGGCCGGCGCCCCCGAGGTCTACGGCGAGCTGCCCATCACCGTGCTGGCCGAGGAGATGGAGACCCCGGGCGCCGGCCAGGTGAAGGCGCTCATCACCATCGCCAGCAACCCGGTGCTGTCCGCCCCTGGCGGCCCGCGCCTGGCGCAGGCGCTGGAACAGCTGGACTTCATGCTCAGCCTGGATATCTACATCAACGAAACCACGCGGCATGCCGACGTCATCCTGCCCGGCCTGTCGCCGCTGGAAGACCTGCATTTCGACGTTGCTTTCCCCCAGCTCAGCCACCGCAACCATGCCCGCTTCAGCGGCCCGGTGTTCGCAGCCGAAGCGGGCACGCCGCAGGAGTGGCAGACCATCCTGCGCCTGTGCGCCCTGCTGGAAGGCCGTGGCCTGGGGGTGGACGTGCAGCAGCTGGACGACGAAGCCATCGCGGCCGACGTGAAGCGCTTCGCCGGCGACCAGACCCCCGCCGTGCTGGCGGCGCTGCAGCCCTGGCGTGGCGTCGAGCGCCTCATCGACCTGCAGCTGCGCGTCGGCCCTTACGGCGACCAGTTCGGCCGCAAGCCGGACGGCCTCAACCTCGCCAAGGTGAAGGCCGCCAGCACGGTCGACGGCGGCGGCGTGGACCTGGGCGCGCTCACGCCGCGCATCCCCGAGGTGCTGCGCACCCCCAGCGGCAAGATCGAACTCGCCCCGCCCAGCGTGCTGGCTGACCTGGCCCAGGTCACCACCGCTCCCGCGCCCGAGTTCACGCTGATCGGCCGGCGCGACACCCGCTCCGGCAACAGCTGGATGCACAACCTGCCCGCGCTGGCCAAGGGGCCGGAGCGCTGCACCCTGCTCGTCAACCCCGGCGACGCCGACCGCCTGGGCCTGGCCGAGTTCGCCAAAGTGAAGAGCACCGTGGGCGAGCTGATCGCCCGCGTGGAGCGCAGCGCCGACATGAGCCCCGGCGTGGTGAGCCTGCCGCACGGCTGGGGCCATGGGCTGGACGGCGTGCAACTGGCCGTGGCCCGCGAGCGGCCGGGCGTGAACATGAACGCGCTGCTGGACGAAAACGCCCGCGACCCGCTCAGCGGCAACGCCGTGCTGGCCGGCGTGGCGGTGCTCATCCAACCTTCATGAACATTTGTATCCCGGGCGACACAAAAGCAAGACACGCAGGATGCGCACCCCACGCAAACTGCCGTCCAGCCCAAGCCCACGCCCGTCACTGAGGCAGAAGTCACGTGCAGCTCCCGCCGGGGAGGCGCAATCTCCGACCCGAGCCTCTAAACTGAGCTTGTTTGAAAACCCAGAGGGCAAACCCGTCGAAAGGCGGGGACGCAAAGCCACCGGCCTAACGCACTTGCAACCGCAGGCGCCAAGGTAGCGGGGCCGCCAAGACCTCCTGTCTTGTCCGGCGTGGCCCTCACTCATCGCACGAGAAACCGGCCATGCGCAGCACGCCCCTCACCTGGACCCTCAGCCTCCTGACCGCCGCAGCGCTCACCGCCTGCGGGGGTGGCAGCGACAGCACCACCGTCCAGGCCAGCGCCGCCAACGCGGCCTGCCCGGTCAAGGCATAATCACGCGGATCGGGGCGGGCGGCAAAGGCCCCCGCCCCGGCCGGCTCAATCCAGCCCCATCAGCGTCAGCACTTCCTTGCGGCTGCGCT
>JBBIVU010000217.1:0-5984 GCA_037439585.1 Roseateles sp.
CCCGAAGAACCCGGTCAACGAATGGCTGGTGGCCAACCACTACAAGCAGTTCAAGAACCCGCCCGACTTCTTCACCGCCGGCGGCATGAGCGCGGCGATCGCGGTGGTGGAGGCGCTCAAGAAGAGCGCCGGCGACACGGCCACCGAGAAGCTCATCAAGACCATGGAGGGCATGAGCTTCGAGACGCCGAAGGGCAAGATGACCTTCCGCAAGGAAGACCACCAGGCGATGCAGTCGATGTACCACTTCCGCATCAAGGTGGACCCGGCCTTCCCGTGGGGCGTGCCGGAGCTGGTGCGGGAGATCAAGCCGGAAGAGATGGCCGTGCCCATCCGCAACAAGCGTTGAGGCTGCTCCGCCGCTGAGGAAACACAGCCACAGAGACACAGAGACACAGAGAGACTGCACCGCCGGCGAGAGAACCCGATTTCTCTGTGCCCCCGTGTCTCTGTGGCTGTGTTCCTGGGCCTTGCCCGACACGCCCGATGCTCGAAACCAAGAACCTCACCATCCGCTTCGGCGGCCATGTGGCTGTCGATGGCGTGAGCTGTGCCTTCCAGCCCGGCACGCTCACCGCCATCGTCGGCCCCAACGGCGCGGGCAAGACGACCTACTTCAACCTCATCTCCGGCCAGCTGCCAGCGACGAGCGGCGAGGTGTGGCTGGACGGCGAGAACCTGACCGCGCAGCCCGCGCCGGTGCGCACACGGCGCGGCCTGGGCCGTGCGTTCCAGTTGACGCAGCTGTTTGCTCACCTCACGGTGCTGGAGAACGTGCGGCTGGCCGTTCAGGCCCGCCACGGCAAGGGGTTGCGCATGCTGTCGGTGTGGCTGTCGCACAAGGAGTTGATCGAAGAGGCCGAGGCCATCCTGAAGCGCGTGCGCCTGGACCACCGCGCCACCGACTTCGCCGCCAGCCTGCCGCATGGCGACCAGCGCAAGCTCGAAGTGGCGATGCTGATCGCGCTGGACCCGAAGGTGTATCTCTTCGACGAACCCACCGCCGGCATGAGCGTGGACGAGGTGCCCGTCGTGCTGGACCTGATCCGCGCGCTGAAGGCCGAGAAGAAGCACACGCTGCTGCTGGTGGAGCACAAGATGGACGTGGTGCGCGAGCTGGCCGACCGCATCATTGTTTTGCACCAGGGCAAGCTCGTCGCCGATGGCGACCCGGCCACGGTGATCGCTTCGCCCATCGTGCAAGAGGCTTACCTGGGAGTGGCGGCATGAACCTGCTGGAGTTGCGCGGCGTTCATACGCATGTTGGGGCGTATCACATCCTCCACGGCGTGGACCTTGAAGTGCCCGCCGGCCAGGTGACCATGCTCCTGGGCCGCAACGGCGCCGGCAAGACCAGCACGCTGCGCACGCTGATGGGCCTGTGGACGGCCAGCAGCGGCACGGTCACGTTCAAGGGCGAGGACATCACCCGGCTCGCCACGCCCGACATCGCCACACGCGGCATCGCCTACGTGCCCGAGACCATGGGCATCTTCGGCGAGCTGAGCGTGGCGGAAAACCTGCTGCTGGCTGCGCGTTCGGCGAAACGGCTGGCCGATCTGGACGCGAAGCGGCTGGACTGGCTGTTCGGCCTCTTCCCCGCGCTGAAGACCTTCTGGCTGCACCCGGCCGGCAAGCTCAGCGGCGGGCAGAAGCAGATGGTGGCCATCGCCCGCGCACTGATCGAGCCGCGCGAGCTGCTGGTCATCGATGAGCCCAGCAAGGGCCTGGCGCCGGCCATCGTCGAGAACCTGATCGCGGCGCTGCGGGAGCTGAAGAAGACCTCGCAGACGACGGTGCTGCTGGTGGAGCAGAACTTCCGGGTTGCTGCGGAGTTGGGTGATTCGGTGGCGGTGATGGACGACGGACGCGTGGTGCATCGTGGGGCGATGCGGGAGTTGATTGAGGACTCGGGGTTGCAGCAGCGGCTGCTGGGCCTTTCTTTGGCTGCTCATCAATGAAGACTTCTGCGGATTGCCTTCGCGACTGTCCAGATGACTCGGTGCATCGCGCCGGGAGTCCGCCCCGGCGGGCGGGTAACTTTCTTCTGCGGGGCCAGAAGAAAGTTACCGCGCTGCCGGGCGCGCATCCCGGCACGGCACTCGCCAACAACCTGAAGTAGCGAGCCCATGAAACTCGACCCCAAACCCCTCGCACTGCTCGCCGCGCTAGCACTGCTCGCCCTGCCCCTCACCAGCAGCCCCAGCACCTGGCTCAACCTCACCCTGGCCGGCCTGGCCATGGGCCTCATCATCTTCGTCATCGCCTCCGGCCTCACGCTCGTCTTCGGCCTGATGGACGTGCTGAACTTCGGCCACGGCGTGT
Source organism: Roseateles sp. (assembly GCA_037439585.1). Lineage (GTDB taxonomy): Bacteria > Pseudomonadota > Gammaproteobacteria > Burkholderiales > Burkholderiaceae_C > Pelomonas. Next base: position 2,326 of record JBBIVU010000217.1, read on the forward strand.
TCATCGCACTCGGGGCCTTCATGGCCACGACCGTGCTCGCGGCGATGGCCCCCTGGACCGCCAGCCCCGACGTCACCGCCAACCTGGCCGCCCTCGCCGCCGCCTGCCTTGCCGGCATGGCCACCGCGGCCGCCGTGGGCCTGGTGTTCGAACGCGTGCTGGTGCGGCCGGTCTACGGCCAGCACCTCAAGCAGATCCTCATCACCATGGGCGGCATGATCATCGGCGAGGAGCTGATCAAGGCCACTTGGGGCGCCCAGCTCATCCCGCTGGAGATGCCGCAGACGCTGCGGGGCATCTTCCTCGTGGGCGATGTGGCAGTGGAGAAGTTCCGCGTGCTGGCCATGCTCATCGGCATCGCCGTCCTCATCGCGCTGCTGCTCGTGCTCAACCGCACCAAGATCGGCCTGCTGATCCGCGCCGGCGTGCAGGACCGCGAGATGGTCGAGGCGCTGGGCTATCGCGTGCGGCGCCTCTTCGTCGGCGTGTTCGTCGCCGGTGCCGCGCTGGCCGGCCTGGGCGGGGTGCTGTGGGGCCTGGTGCAGCAGGGCGTCACGCCGCAGATCGGCGCGCAGGTGAACCTGCTGCTGTTCATCGTCATCATCATCGGCGGCCTGGGCTCGACGGTGGGCTGCCTCGTCGGCGCGCTGCTCGTCGGCCTCGTCGCCAACTACGTGGGATTCATCGCGCCCAAGGCCGCGCTGTTCTCCAACATCGGGCTGATGGTCGCCATCCTGCTGTGGCGCCCGCAAGGCCTCTACCCGGTGGGGGCGAAATGATCCGCACGCTGCTCTCCCACGACCTGCCGCGCAGCAAGCCGCTGGCGGTGCTGCTGCTGGCCTGCTTCATCGGCTTGGCTGGCGCGCCTTTCATCTTCCCGGGCACGCAGGCGCTGAACGTGGCCGCCAAGATCCTCGTCTTCATCCTGCTCGTGGCCAGCTACGACCTGCTGCTGGGCTACACCGGCATCGTCAGCTTCGCGCACACGATGTTCGTGGGCATCGGCGCCTACGGCATCGCGATTGCCTCCACGCGGCTCGGCGCGGACTGGACCTCGCTCGCCATCGGCTTCACCGCCGCACTGGCGCTCTCTGCCGTGCTGGCGCTGGCGATGGGCCTGGCCAGCCTGCGCGTGAAGGCCATCTTCTTCGCCATGATCACGCTGGCCGTGGCCTCGGCCTTCATGACGCTGGCCTCGCAGCTCAGCGACCTCACCGGCGGCGAGGACGGGCTGAACTTCCAGCTGCCCGAGGTGCTGCGCCCGTCCACCGAGTTCATGGATGACCCGGTGCTTGGCGTCATGCTGGACGGCCGGCTGCTGACCTACTACCTGCTGTTCGTCGCCGTCACCCTGCTGATCGCGCTGCTGCTGCGCATCGTCAACTCGCCCTTCGGCCGCGTGCTGCAGGCCATCCGCGAGAACGAGTTCCGGGCCGAGGCCATCGGCTACCGCACGGTGGTCTACCGCACCGGCGCCAACGTCGTCGCGGCGCTGCTGGCCTGCTGTGGCGGTGCGCTGCTGGCGCTGTGGCTGCGCTACACCGGCCCGGAGACGGCCATGAGCATGGAGATCATGCTGGACCTGCTTCTCATCGTGGTCATCGGCGGCATGGGCACGGTGTACGGCGCCGTCATCGGCAGCGTGCTGTTCATCGTCGCGCAGAACTACCTGCAGGCGCTGTTGAAGGGCGCCGGCTCGCTGGTGGACGGCGTGCCGGTGCTGAGCACGCTGGTGTCGCCGGACCGCTGGCTGCTGTGGCTGGGTCTGCTGTTCGTGCTGGCGGTGTACCACTTCCCCGGTGGCATCGTCGGGCGGCTGCGGCTGGCGGCATGGGCGCGGGGGAGGACAAAGCCATGAGATCGCACTACCTCCACTGCCTGGGCCGCGAACTGCACCTCACCACCTGGGGTGACCCCGCCTCGCCACCGGTCATCGCCTGGCACGGCCTGGCGCGCAGCGGGCGGGACTTCGACGACCTCGCCGCCGCACTCAGCGCCCGCTGGCACGTCATCTGCCCCGACACCCTGGGCCGCGGCCTGTCGCAGTGGGCGGTGGACCCGGCGCGCGAGTACTGCCTGGCGGTCTACGTGGAGCAGGCCGAGGCGCTGCTGGACCAGCTCGGCCTGCAGAAGGTGCACTGGGTGGGCACGTCCATGGGCGGCGCCATCGGCACGCTGGGGGCCGCCACCCGGCTGCGCAGCCGCATCAAGCGCCTGGTTTTGAACGACAACGGCCCCGAACTGGCCGCACCGGCGCTGGCGCGCATCAAGAGCTACGCCGGGCACCCGCCCAGCTTTGCCACGGTCAGCGAGCTGGAGACCTACTTCCGCGAGATCTACGCCAGCTTCGGTCACCTGAGCGACACGCAGTGGCGCCACCTCACCGAAACCTCGCTGCGCCGCTTGCCAGATGGCCGCGTGACCACACACTACGACCCCGCGCTGGCCCAGCAGTTCGAACACCACCCCGACGACTACGGGCTGTGGGGCGCGTGGGACCAGCTCGATCTGCCGGTGCTGTGCCTGCGCGGCGAGGACTCCACCTTGCTCACCGCCGAGACCGCGCAGGCCATGCGCGAGCGCGGTCCGCGCGCTGCCGTGGCGGTCATTCCCGGCTGCGGCCACGCGCCGGCGCTGAACACACCGGAGCAAATCGGCCTGATCGAACGTTTCCTGCAAGCCGATCAAACCCCGTGAATGCCCGTAAGCCGGCGCCATGCTTCAAGCCCTAGAGTCGCGCAGCAACCGACAAGTCCATGAGCGAATTCATCCTCGAGACCCAGGATCTGACCAAGGAGTTCAAAGGCTTCACTGCCGTCGACTCGGTCCATCTGCGCGTGCAGCGCGGCCACATCCACGCCCTGCTCGGCCCCAACGGCGCGGGCAAGACGACCTGCTTCAACCTGCTCACCAAGTTCCTCACGCCGACGCGCGGCCGCATCGTGTTCGCGGGGCATGACATCACCGGCGAGAGCTCGGCGCAGATCGCTCGGCGTGGCGTGATCCGTTCCTTCCAGATTTCTGCCGTCTTTCCCCACCTCACGGTGCTGGAGAACGTGCGCATCGGCCTGCAGCGCTTCACGGGCACGAGCTTCCATTTCTGGAAAGGCCTCACCGGGCTGAAGACGCTGGACGACCGCGTGCTGGCGCTGCTGGAGCTGGTGGACCTGCGCGACATGGCGGCGCTGAAGGCGGCAGACCTGCCCTACGGCCGAAAGCGCGCGCTGGAGATTGCGACGACGATGGCCATGGAACCTCAGCTGATGCTGCTGGACGAGCCGACGCAAGGCATGGGTCACGAGGACGTGGACCGCGTGACGGCCCTCATCAAGCGCGTGGCCGAGGGGCGCACGGTGCTGATGGTGGAGCACAACATGAAGGTGGTCGCCAGCATCGCCGACCGCATCACCGTGCTGGCTCGGGGCGCTGTGCTGGCCGAGGGCGACTACGGCACCGTCTCCAAGCACCCTGCGGTGCTTGAGGCCTACATGGGCACCGAAGCCACCGAACTGCAGGGGGCGCACTGACATGGCCACACCCGCCCTCGAAATCACCAACCTCCACGCCTGGTACGGCGAGAGCCACATCCTGCACGGCCTGAGCTTGAGCGTGCAGCCCGGCCAGGTCGTCACGCTGCTGGGCCGCAACGGGGCCGGCCG
>JBBIVU010000218.1:0-5978 GCA_037439585.1 Roseateles sp.
GGCAGAAGCCCCGCTGGCTCCTGCTCACCGCCGCAGCGATCGGCCTCACTTTCCTGACGAAGTTCACCGCTGTCGGGTTCGCCGGCATCGCGATCCTGCTCGGCCGCGCCATCCCCGACACCGTGGCCCCCGCCACGGTCTGGAACCCGGCGATGGGCCGCCCCGCGCCCGGCCCGGCGCGCAGCCGCTTCGTGCGCTCGGCCGGCCCGGTCCCGCCCCTGCCGCCCAAGGACGAGGACATCGCCTTCGCACCCGTCACGCTGCTGTCCCGCTGGGTGGAAAGCCGCGCGCTCAGCTCGGTGCGCCTGACCCGCATCTACCTGGACCGCATCCAGCGCCTGGACGGCAAGCTGCGCTCCGTCATCACACTGACGGCCGACCGGGCGCTGGCCCAGGCCGCCCAGGCCGACCGCGAGATCGCCGCCGGCCGCTACCGGGGCCCGCTGCACGGCCTGCCCTACGGCCTGAAGGACCTGCTGGACACCGCCGGCGTGCGCACCACCTACGGCGCCGAGCCCTTCCGCGACCGCGTGCCCACGAAGGACGCCGCCGTCGTGCAGCGCCTGCAGGCCGCCGGTGCCGTGATGCTGGCCAAGCTCAGCCTCGGTGCACTGGCCATGAACGACATCTGGTTCGGCGGCCAGACGATGAACCCGTGGCTGCTCGAGGAGGGCGCGTCCGGGTCCAGTGCCGGCCCGGGTGCCGCGACGGCCGCCGGCCTGGTCGCGTTCTCGATTGGCAGCGAGACGGGCGGCAGCATCGTCAGCCCCAGCATGCGCTGCGGGGTGACCGGCCTGCGCCCGACCTTCGGCCGCGTGCCGCGCACCGGGGCCATGACGCTGTGCTGGTCGCTGGACAAGCTCGGCCCCATGACCCGCAGCGTCGAGGACGCGATGCTCGTGCTGCAGGCCATCAGCGGCCCGGACATCGGCGACGTGGGCTCGGTGCCCGCCAAGCTCGCGTTCGATGCCCGCGCCTCGGTCAAGGGGCTGCGGGTCGGCTACGTGCCAGCCTGGATGGACGAGGCGCCCGCCATCGACATCGATCGCCAGGCCCTGGCGCTCGTGAAGCAACTCGGCATGACGCCGGTGCCCATCACGCTGCCGGCCTGGCCGTATGACGGCCTGAACCTCATCCTCTTCGCGGAGGCCGCGGCGGCCTTCGAGGAGCTGACGCTGAACCACGGCGTGGACCAGCTCAGCATGCAGGGCCCCGACTGCTGGCCGAATCTGTTCCGCCAGTCGCGCTTCCTGTCGGCCGTGGACTTCGTGCAGGCCGACCGGCTGCGCCGCATGGTGGCGCAGGAGATGGCCCGCCTCATGAGCGAGGTGGACGTGCTGCTCGTGCCCTCGCTGCGCGACGAGATGCTGACCATCACCAACCACACCGGCCACCCCAGCCTGACGCTGCGCACCGGCTTCACCACCGTGAAGGAAGCCCGCAGCGACTGGGCGCCTGACCCCGCCAAGCCGGTGCCGACCTTCGCCACGCCACGACGCGTGCCGCACGGCGTGACACTGATCGGCCGGCTGTTCGAGGAAGGCGTGCTGGCCCAGGCGGGCCTGGCGCTGGAGCGCGCCGCAGGCGTGGCCGGCGAGCGGCCACCGGGCTTCTAACGCGGCGCCAGCGCGCAGGCGCTGAGCGTCTGAAGCGGGATCAGGCGCAGCACCAGCGCATTCGTCGCCTCCAGCACGACGGGCGGCGCCACACCGGCCTCGTGCGCCTCCAGCCAGCGGCTGGCGCACAGGCACCAGCGGTCGCCCGGGCGCAGGCCTGCAAAGCGCCACTGCGGGCGCGGCGTGACGAGGTCATTGCCGCGCGACAGCGAGAAGGCCAGGAACGCCTCCGTCACCCGCGCACACACGAGGTGGGTGCCGCGGTCGTGTTCGTCAGCCGTGCAGCAGCCGTCGCGCAGGAAGCCCGTCAGAGGGTCGAACGAGCAGGCCTGCAAGGGCGTGCCCAGTACATTCATCGCCGTCATGTTCGTTTTGCTTCTTGATTTGCGCTGCATCATGCCGCCGCCCGCGCCAGCACGGGCGCCCAGGGTCATGCCCGGATGAGCGGCTGGACCTACACCGTCTCGGTGCGCAGCCTGTGCGAGTTCACGGCCAAGCAGGGCGACCTGGACCGCCGCTTCACGCCGTCCGCCACCGCACTGGAAGGCCAGGCCGGGCAGATGGCCGTCTACGCGCGCCGCTCGCCCGGCTACGAGACCGAGCTGTCGCTCGAAGGCCAGTGGGGTCCGCTGCGCGTGCGCGGCCGCGCCGACGGCTACGAAGCGGACGTGAACCGGCTGGAGGAGATCAAGACCATCCGCGGCCCCGTGGCCCTCATTCCCGACAACCGCCGGGCGCTGCACTGGGCGCAGTTGGAGACGTACGGCGCCCTGATCGCAGCCGACCGCGGCCTCGTCGAGCTGGAACTCGCTCTCGTCTATGTGGATGCCGACACGCAGAACGAGACCGTGCTGCGCGACAAGCTGACCGCGCCTGCCTTGCAGGCGGCGTTTGAAACCCGTTGCGCCGGCTTTGCGGCCTGGGCGGCCCAGGAGGCAGCCCACCGCCGCACGCGCGACGCCGGCTTGCGCGCCCTGCCCTTCCCGCTCGGCGAGCTGCGCCCGGGCCAACGGCTGCTGGCCGAGGCCGTCTACCGTGCTGCGGCCCGAGGCCGCCACCTGCTGGCTCAAGCGCCCACCGGCATCGGCAAGACGCTGGGCACGCTTTACCCGCTGTTGCGCGCCATGCCCGTCCAGCGGCTCGACAAGATCGGCTACATGACCTGCAAGGGCACCGGCCGCATCACCGCGATGGAAGCCCTGCATGCCTTGCGCCGCGCCGCGCCAGCCGCCGCCTTGCGCGTGCTGGCGCTCGCCTCGAAGGAGCAGGCCTGCGAACACCCCACCAAGGCCTGCCATGGCGATGCCTGCCCGCTGGCCCAGGGCTTCTACGACAAGCTGCCGGCCGCCCGCGCCGAGGCCGTGCAGGCCGAATGGCTGGATGCGCCCACGCAGCGCCGCATCGCACTCCAGCATGGCGTGTGCCCCTACTACCTGGGCCAGGAGCTGCTGCGCTGGGCCGACGTGGTGGTGGGCGACGTGCACCACGCCTTCGACCCCCATGGCCAGCTCTATGGGCTGGCCCAGGCCCAGGGCTGGAAGCTGGCCCTGCTGGTGGACGAGGCACACAACCTCATCGACCGAGCGCGGGAGATGTACAGCGCCTGCCTCAGCCTGGCCCGCGTGCGCACTGCCGTGGCCGACGCCCCCAAGGCCCTGCAGCCGCCCTTGCGCCGCCTGGAGAAGGAACTGGCCTCGCTGGGCCGTGCGCAGCCGAACGACTACCAACAGCTCACTGCCGTACCGGACGACCTCGCCGAAGCACTGCAGCGCGCCACCACCGCACTCGGTGAGCATGTGCAGCACCACCCTCTCGAAGTGGGGCCGCTGCTGGAGTTCTATTTCAACGTGCTGGGGCTGCAGCGCCTGCTGGACCGCCTGGACACCCACTCGCTGTGCGACCTCCAGCGCAGCGCCGCCCGCCCGCCCTCGCCGCCGGACGAGCCGCTCAACCTCTCGCTGCTGGAGGACGAGGACGACGGCAGCACCGACGTGCTGATGTCCGTGCGCAACATCGTGCCCGGCCACTTCCTGAAAGAACGCTTTGAAGGGATCCACAGCGTCACGCTGTTCTCGGCCACGCTGGGCCCGCCCGACCACCCGCGCCACCTGCTGGGTCTGCCCGACGACACGGCCTGGGTCGACGTGCCCGCCCCCTTCCCACCGGAACACCTCACCGTGCGGGTGGCACCGCTGTCCACACGCTACGCGCACCGCCAAGGCTCGCTGAACGCGCTGGTGGACCTCATCGCCACGCAGTTCACCGGGCACCCAGGCAACTACCTCGCGTTCTTCAGCAGCTTCGACTACCTGGAGCAGGCCTCGCAAAGGTTGGCGCAGCGCCACCCGGAACTGCCCCAGTGGAGCCAGGCCCGCGCCATGGGCGACGCCGCCCGCCGCGCCTTCCTGGAGCGTTTCGTGGCGGGCGGCCGGGGCATTGGCTTCGCCGTGCTGGGCGGCGCCTTCGCCGAAGGGGTGGACCTGCCCGGCACGCGCCTGATCGGCGCCTTCATCGCCACGCTGGGGCTGCCGCCGGTCTCGCCGGTGCAGGAGCAGGTGCAGGAGCGGCTGGACATGCTGTTCGGCCCCAGCCACGGCTATGCCGACCTCGTGCCCGGGCTGCAGAAGGTGGTGCAGGCCGCGGGCCGCGTGCTGCGCTCGGTGGACGACCGGGGCTGGGTCTGGCTGCTGGACCGGCGCTACGACCGCCCCAACGTGCGCGCCCTGCTGCCGGCCTGGTGGCAGATCACCTAGAAATTGATTGGCAGGCCTGAATTCAAACGCGCACCCGCGCCGGCCAGCCCATCCCGCCCGAGCTGCGGGCCGATGCACAGCACCGCGACGTCCACCGTGCCAAGCGCGACCAGGCCAACCCCCATCGCATCCTCATCCCTGCGCCGATCAACATCGCCGTCGGCCCGAGGCCCGGGGTCATGGTTGCCGCCATGATGCCCGCCGCCTGGCTCTGGAGCATCGGCGCCTTGCCGCTGAACGCGGCCGTGACACAGTGGGCCTGCCATAATCGCGCCGTCACTGGGGAGTAGCCGCTCTTCGCCCGTAGAGGCTGACGTCAACACACTTGGCCCGCAGGCCATGGCGTCAGCGGTTGTCACGCTTGGCAAGACCTTTGACCACGTCGCCTCCGACTGGCCGGGGATGCCGCGTGGTCATTCGTCTGTTGAACCGGCCTGGAACCTGAACATGGAAGCCCTCCTCGTCTCCACCGGCGTCGTTGCGCTCGCTGAAATTGGCGACAAGACCCAACTCCTCGCCTTCATCCTCGCCGCGCGCTTCAAGAAGCCCTGGCCCATCATTGCGGGCATCCTCTGCGCCACGCTGGTGAACCACGGGATGGCCGGCGCCCTGGGTGCCTGGATCACTGCGGCGGTCAGCCCCGGCGTGCTGCGCTGGGTGCTCGGCGCCTCGTTCATCGGCATGGCCATCTGGACACTCATCCCCGACAAGATCGAGGAAGAGGAAACCCACGTGGCCCAGCGATTCGGCGTCTTCGGTGCCACGCTCATCACCTTCTTCCTGGCGGAGATGGGTGACAAGACCCAGATCGCCACCGTCGCCATGGCCGCGCACTACACCCATCCGCTGCTGGTGGTGGCCGGCACCACGCTGGGCATGCTGCTGGCCGACGTGCCCGCGGTCTTCATCGGCGACAAGCTGGCCCACAAGGTCCCGATGAAGCTGGTCCACTCGATTGCCGCCACCCTCTTCGCGGGCCTGGGCATCGCCACGCTGCTCGGCGCTGGGTCCGGCCTGGGTCTCTGATCCCCCGTCCGCAGGGGCTCGCTTCATCCATCGGAATCTCATCGTCGTCACTTTCACCGACAATCCGCGGGTATGCCCCGATGCCGGGGCAGCCAACCCTCGCGTGCCGGATGAATTCCCGAGACCTGGGCCTGTGCCCAACGCCGTCCGACGTGGCCGTGCTCAACGTGCCGCCCATCGACCCGCTTCAGCAGGGCCTGGCGCTGTTCCACGCCACACCGCCGGACTATGAACGGGCGATGGGTTGGTTCCGTGCGGCGGCCGAGGGCGGCCACGGAGATGGCCTCGCCATGCTGGGGCTGTGCCACCTGGAAGCGCTGGGCACACCTGCGGACCCTGTACAAGCCCGCGAGTTGTTCAAGCAGGCCGCCGCCCGACGCAGCGCCAGCTCGCCCCACCCGCCGATCCAGATCGGGGGGTGCGGCCGCTGCAGCGGCCGCCGGAGCCGCAGCACCATCGGCAGGCTTCGCCGCCGGCGCCTTGTCCAGCTCCTCATAGAGCTGCTTCAGCATCCGCGTCGCGTCGGCTCTCGCGGGGGCAGCGCTCGTTGCCGCGATCGTCGCGTCGCACAGCGTGTCGCCGG
>JBBIVU010000219.1:0-5925 GCA_037439585.1 Roseateles sp.
GGAGATCGGCCGGGACGGCCTCGACGACGGCCGGGGACCGCTGCCTGCGCCGGAGCTGTTGGAGAAGCTCTCGGTGCCCACCTGGGAGCGGATCTTTCACCTGCGGCGCGCGCTCGTGGGGCTGCAGACGCCCGACGGAACGCGGCTGCTCTACGCGGCCCTGCCGCCGCTCCTCGGCGTGTATCTCGGCGTGGTCATGCGGATCCGCGAATTCGTCTGGATCCTGATCGGGCTGCTGTTCATCCTGATGAGCACCTGGGCGCGCGGCCGCCGCGCCGTGCAGACGGTGCTCAGCGCCGAGGGCATCGACCTGCTGCCGTTCGTGGAGAGCCTGCACGCCCATGGCGATTCCGCCCGGCCGCGTGCCATGCGCACTGCCGTCTACCCCGTGGCCAACCCCACGCTGGTGCCACCGGCCCTGCTGCACAACCTCAAGCACAACCAGGTGCTGCACGAGCGCAACGTGGTGCTGACGGTGGTGTTTGGCGAGCGCCCCTTCGTGCCCGACGCCGAGCGGGTGGCCGTGGAAACGCTGGCGCCCGATTTCTGGCGCGTCACGGTCAGCTACGGCTTCATGGACCACCCTGACGTGCCCGCCGCGTTGGCGCTGTGCGGCCCGCATGGCCTGGTGGTGGAGCCCGCCGAAACCAGCTATTTCCTCAGCCGCGAAACCCTGGCGCCCCGCGCCGGCCTGGCGCACTGGCGCGAGTCGCTGTTCGCCACCATGGCGCGCAACGCCAACAGCGCGGCCGACTACTTCCGCCTGCCCGGCAACGCGGTGGTGGAGCTGGGCACCAAGGTGCAGCTCTGATCGACGACTGAAGCCCGCCCGCCGCCGCGTCAGAGCGGCAGCTCGGTGAAGTAGCGCCCACCGTGGAAGATCAGCGGTTGGGCACCCAGGCGCGCCGTGCAGCGCTCCACCTCGCCCACGAAGATGACGTGGTCACCCTCCTCGTACTGGCTGCGGTTGGCACACTCGAAGGTGGCCACGGCACCGTCCAGCACTGGCGCGCCACCCGCGCCCTCGCGCCAGGGAACGCCGGCGAAACGGTCGATGTCACGCGTGGCGAAACGCTGGGCCAGCTGCATCTGGTCGGCCGCGAGGATGTTGATGGCGTAGTGCGTGCCGCTCGCGAACACGGGCATGGAGCCGGCGCGGCGGGCCAGGCTCCACAGCACCAGCGGTGGGTCCAGCGACACCGAATTGAAGGAGTTGGCGGTGAGGCCATAGAGCCCCCCTTCCGCCGAGCGCACCGTGATGACAGTCACACCGGTGGCGAACATCCCGAGAGCGGCGCGGAATTGCTGGCTGTCCATGTCAGTGGCGCCCGGCCGCCTGAAGCCAAAGACACCCCCCTTCGGGGAGCAGCGAGCGGAGCGGGCGTGAGGACAGTTGCATGCCTGGATTGTCGCCGTGACCCAGGTGACCGACGACGACGGATCGGGCGGCGTCATCGCACAATGCCGGCATGGATGCCGCCGACTTCAACATTCACGACGACCTTCGCTTCACCCGCCCGCCAGCTCGCATGTTCGGTGCCTGCACGGACTGCGCCGCCGGCCGTTGCGCACCGCCCGCCCAGCGCGGCCGGCGACTGTTCACCGGCCTGCTGGGCGCCGCTGCCGTGCTGCCCGCGTGGGCGCGCGAAGGGGTGGATGTGGGCCCGAAGAGCAAGTTCGTCGGGTTTGTGTCGGCCGAAAAACTGGAGGGCGAAGGCGGTCAGCAGTACGCGTTGATGATGCGCGAGGCCGCCCAGCAGAGGGGATTGGCGCCCATGGAACACCCGCAGCTTCAGCGGCTGCGCTACATCGCCCAGCGAATCATCCCCTTCAGCTACGAATGGAACGACCGCGCACGGCAATGGAAATGGGAGGTGAACCTGCTGGGCAGCCCGCAGCTCAACGCCTTCTGCATGCCCGGCGGCAAGATCGCGTTCTATTACGGCATCCTCGACAAGCTCAAGCTGGAGGATGACGAGGTGGCGGCCATCATGGGCCACGAGGTGTCGCACGCACTGCGCGAGCACGCCCGCGAGCGAATGGGCAAGACGGCGGTCACCAACGGCGTGGTGGAACTGGGCTCCGCCCTGCTGGGCCTGGGCAACCTGAGTCGCGCGGTGGCCGGCTACGGCGCTCAGCTGCTGAGCCTGAAGTTCAGCCGCGAGGACGAGACGGAGGCCGACCTGGTGGGCATCGAGCTGGCTGCCCGTGCCGGCTACGACCCTTCAGCCGCTGTGCGCCTGTGGGAAAAGATGATGGCCGCCAACAAGGGCGCGCCACCGCAGTGGCTGTCCACCCACCCGGCGAGCGGCACACGCATCAACGACATCCAGGCCAACCTGCCCAAGGTGGAAGGTCTCTACGCCCGCGCGCCCAAGCCTGAGAAACGCTTTCCCATCGCGCCGGCGCTGCGCACCGCGCCTCAGCCGGGCAACGGCTGACGGCCGCGACATCCACAGTCACCAGCGGGCTGGGAGATTCTTCAGGCGCTGGTACTCGCCGGCTGCCACGCGCTTGAGGTAACCGCCCAACTCCAGGTCCTTCACCAGCTTGCTCACCATCTCGCGCGAACAGCCCAGGCGCTGCGCCATGCCCTGGTGGGTGAGCGCCAGGTGGCGGCCGTCGGTGGTGGACTCGTCCACCAGGTTCCTCAGCCGGCCGTACACGTCGTTCAGCGCCAGTTGCTTGGTGGACAGCGTGGCCGCCCGCGCACGACGGATCACCTTGGTGAGCAGCTCGAAGGCGAACTCGGGGTGCTCGCTGATGTGCGTGAGCAAACTGGCCCGCGTGACCATCACCAGCCGGCTGCCCGCCTCGGTGATGACGCTGGCGGAGCGCGGCCCGCCGTCCAGGCTCATCTCGCCCACGTATTCGCCGGGGCCATAGACGCCATAGGTGATCTCGCGGCCACGCACGTCGCTGCTGTAGGCACGCAGCGAGCCGGAGAGGATGAGGTACAGGTTGTCCCCCAATGACCCCTCCTCGATCAGCACGACGCCTTTGCGGTAGGTGCGCGCCATGCCGCGTGCCGCCAGCAGCCTCAGGGAGGGCGGAAGGGCTTGAAATTCGTTGTCGAGAGCGTCGTCAGCCATCCGGGAAGGCACGGCAGGCAAGAGGCCTGCAGCGCACCCGAATGTTAGTGCGTGTGGGCGTGGCGCCAAGCCGCCATGCGCTCACCTGGCGGGTCATGTGCCAGCTGGTCACGCCGGCCGCCCCCTCCAGGGATGCGCCGAGGCATGCCCTGGACGAGGGGTCAGTTCACCACCTTGGCGGGCCGCAGCGACGACACCAGCGGCGGCAGCAGCGCAAGCTGGCGCATCAGCTCGCCGATGCTCTCAGCGCCGCTCTTGGCGCGGATGCTCTGGATCTGGCTGCGCACCGTGGAGATGGCCACACCCTGGCGCTGGGCCACGTCGGTGGGCTTGACGCCGTTGGACAGCGCCTTGAGCACCTCGGTCTCGGCCGGTGTGAGCTGGTAACGCAGCGCGAACCATTGCGCAGCCAGATCACCACACAGCTGGCGCCGCTCCAGGATGAGCAGCACGGCCGCCTGGCTCACATCCCGGTTCAGCGGCACGACGACCACATTGGCGCGGCCGCACCCGGCGCGTTCGTCGCCCAGGCGCAGCAGGCAGCGCCGGCCACTGGCCTCGGCACCTTCCAAAGCATCGGCCAGCGGCACGGCGTCGGTCAGCAGGCGCGCGCGCAGGTGCTGGCCCACGAGTTCGAGTGGGTGATTGCCCTCCAACGAGGTTCGCGCGGCGAGGTTGGTGTGCAGCACGCGCCCAGTGCCGTTGAGCAGGACCACGCCGTGGTCCAGTTCCTCCAACACCAAACTCATCCACTGGTTGGACAGCGACGCCGCCGCGCGGCGCTCGCGAGGACGGGATCCGGGGGCCTGGCCCGGCGCAGCAAACTCGGACATCCACATCGAAACACTCCTCAGCTCACCCCTTGCAAGCCCTCCTCAAAGCGTAGGAGCGCGAGGTTGCAGTGGGTCGTGAATGTTGAGAGGGCCTGTTGTGAACGAATTACGGCGATGCTTCTTTTTCAGCGCCGATCGGCAACATAGGGATTGCTTCTTCGCTCAATTCCCAAGCTGCTTTCCGGCCCATGCCCTGGAATGAAGACCGTCTCATCCCCCATCGGCCACAAGCGGGTGCGGATGGCGTCCAACAGCTGCTGGTGGTTGCCGCCCGGGAAATCGGTGCGCCCGATGCCGCCGGCAAACAGCACATCGCCCACGAACACCCGCCGGGCGCTGGCGGAGTGGAACACCACGTGCCCCGGCGTGTGCCCGGGGCAGTGGCGCACGGTCAGCGTCTCGTGACCGATCTGTACGGTGTCGCCATCGTGCAGCCAGCGGTCGGGCGTGAACGGCTCGGCCGGCGGAAAGCCGAACATGGCGCTCTGCTGCGCCAGGCCGTCAATCCAGAACTGATCGCCCTCATGCGGGCCGACGATGGGCAGCCCCTGTTCACGTGCCAACTGGCCGGTGCCACCGGCGTGGTCGATGTGGGCGTGAGTCAACCAGATGGCCTTGAGTTGCAGGCCCCGCTGCTGAGCGGCCACCGTCAGCCGCGACAGCTCGCCACCGGGGTCGATCACGGCAGCGTCCAGGGTCTCATCACACCAAACGATGGAGCAGTTTTGCTGGAAGGCGGTGACAGGCAGGGTGAGGTACTGGAGCATGAGCAGATTGTCTTTGGGCCGCGCTAAACCGGCTGCCGGTAACGCTGACTCCTGAAGCGCAGCACCAGCTCGCGCGGGCGGATTTGCTCCAGCACCAGCTCGGCACCCAGCCTGGCGCCCTCGTGCATGACTTCGCCATTGATGATGACCATGCGGTTGGCCGGGTCCTCGGAGTAGACCGAGCCGCCCAGCGTCAGCCTGGGCAGGGCGTTGCGGATGTTGTCGGGCAGTTCGGACAGTGGCGGGATGCGGGCCTCCACCACGGGCGTGGGCACCGGCACGGCAGCCACCCCCACCGCGCGCCCCGGGCGGGCTGCAGACGGAGGCATGGGCGGCAACAGCACCGTCGCTGCTGGCAGTGGAGCGGGCAGCACCGCCGCAGATGCTGCGGCAACCGCCGAGGCCGGGGCTGCAGCAACAAGGACGGCCGGCGTGCCAGGTGGGGCCGACGGTGCGGCCCGAGGGGGTGTGTCGTGCGGCGCACCGGCCCACCAGCTGCCCGCGCCGACGCCGGCGAGCAGCAGCAGGCCGCCACCAACCGAAAGCAACCAGCGGCGTGATCCGGCTGACGGCGCGGCGCTGCTGCCCGGCGCAGGAGGGGTGTGCAGGCCCGGCACCTGGCCGCGCTCGCGTTCGCGGTCGGCTTCGGCCCGGCGCAGGGCTTCGAGGATGTAAGACATGGCGGTGGCGTCCGTTCAGCGGGTCGTGTCCAGACGCGGTTCGGCCACGCCGGCGGCGCGGTTGATGAGCATCAGCGTGACGGGCCCGATGCGGCCGTCGGGCTGCAGGCCCTGGCCGGCCTGGAAGGCCTGGATCTGGCGGCTCAGCTCCGTCCAGCGCGGCACGGCCGACGCGGGTGCGCTGGACGCCGCACCACTGTGAGCCAGCTGCGTGGCAAGCCAGGCGCGCAAGGTGGCGCTGTTGTCGGCCCGGTGGGTGTAGCCCGGCGGCGCACGCCACAGCGCGGTGAACTCGCCGCGCCAGGCGCTGGCCAGTTCGGCCAGCGGCACCCGGTACGGCGTGGCGCCCGACAACAGCGTGGCCTGCGGCCCGTCCAGGCCCACCAGCGCCGCCTGGATGGGCGGCTGGCCGGGGCGCTGCAGCGTGAGCAGCACGGGGCGGTCGATGAGGCGGATGAGCGACAGGCTGCCCGCATTGCTGCGGTAGCACTGCAGGCCTTGCGATGCGGCCGCGGCACAAGGGTCGGCCTCGGCACTGAGCGGCAGCTGCCAG
>JBBIVU010000220.1:0-5871 GCA_037439585.1 Roseateles sp.
GTGCAGCGCGGTGCCGCCCAGCTCAGGCCGGGCCGCCAGCGCGCGCAACAGGGAGATGTTGGTGGGCAGCCCCTCCACACGGCACTCGGCCAACGCGCGTTGCGAGCGGCGCAGCACGTCCGCGAACCTCGGGCTGGTGGACGACACGATGAGCTTGGCCAGCAGCGGGTCGTAGCGGGGGGAGGGCGATTGGCCGGCGGTGGCGTGCGTGTCCACGCGCACGCCGGGACCTTGGGCCAGGGCTAAGCGGTCCAGCCGGCCGGGCCCGGTCATGTTCAGGCGCCACTGGATGGCAAAGCCGCGCACGGGGGGCGGTGCCGCCAGGCCCAGGTCGGCCAGCGAGGCGCCGGCGGCCAGCTGGATCTGCAGCTGCACCAGGTCCAGCCCGGTGACGGCCTCGGTGACGGTGTGTTCCACCTGCAGCCGCGGGTTGGCCTCGATGAACACGAAGCGGTCCCCCGCCACGTCCACCAGGAACTCGAAGGTGGCCAGACCCCGCAGGCCCACGGCGCGGGCCAGTTGCAGCGCCGCCTCGGTCAGCCGGGTGCGCAGCGCATCGGTGAGCACCGGGCTCGGGGCCATCTCCACCACCTTCTGGAAGCGCTGCTGCAGCGTGCAGTCGCGCTCGCCCAGCGGCGTGGCCTGGGTGCCGTCGCCCATGACCTGAACCTCGATGTGGCGGGCGCCTTGCATCAGCTGTTCCACGTACACGCCGGCCACGCCGAAGGCAGCCAGCGCCTCGGAGCGGCAGCGCTCGAACGCGGCAGGCAGGTCCTCGGCCGCGTGCACCGCACGCATGCCGCGCCCGCCACCGCCAGCCACCGCCTTCAGCATGACGCCGCCGGGATGGGCCGCCGCGAAGGCCTGCGCCTCGGCGAGCGTCACGGCGCCTGCGCTGCCAGCCAGCACCGGCACGCCGGCCTGCTGCGCCAGCGCGCGGGCGGCAGCCTTGTCGCCCAGCAGCGCCAGCTGGGCCGGCGTGGCGCCGATGAAGACGAGGCCGGCGTCGGCGCAAGCCTGGGCGAAGTCGGCCCGCTCGCTCAGGAAGCCGTAGCCGGGGTGCACGGCCTGGCAGCCGGTGCGCTTTGCGAGGGCCACGAGGCCAGCGGCGTCCAGGTAGGCCGATGGGCCGCTGGCGGGCAGCGCCACGGTCTCGTCCGCCCCGGCGGGCGCCTCGTCGTCGGCCGCGTGCACCACCACGGCGGCCAGGCCGAGGTCGTGCAGGGCGCGCAGCACGCGCAGGGCGACTTCACCCCGGTTGGCAATGAGGACCTTGTCGAAGGGGGCAGCGGCAGTCATGGCCCATGCTAGGGCGAAGGCCGGCACGGCCCTGTCCGCGGGATGACACGCAGGCGGCGCCCGGTTTCGCGCCGGGACAATGCCGCCCCATGAATTCCTTCCAACAACGACTGGCGCGCATCCCCGAGGGCTCTGCGGTGCTGTTCATGGTCCAGGTGTTCGCCACGCTGGGCTTTGCCGTGCTGCAGTCCACACTGGTGCTGTACGCCACGCGGCGCCTGGGCTTCGGCAACGACCAGGCCGCGCTGATGATGGGCCTGTTCGGCGCCTTCAACTACGGGCTGCACCTGTTCGGCGGCTACCTGGGCGGGCGGTTTCTGAGCAACCGCAACCTGTTCGTGG
Organism: Roseateles sp.; assembly: GCA_037439585.1. Lineage (GTDB taxonomy): Bacteria > Pseudomonadota > Gammaproteobacteria > Burkholderiales > Burkholderiaceae_C > Pelomonas. Next base: position 1,642 of record JBBIVU010000220.1, read on the forward strand.
GCGGCATGCTGCTGCAGGTGCTGGGCTGCGGTGCCATCGCGGGCGGCTCGCTCGCCGGGCTGTACTGGGGGCTGGCGCTCTTCCTCACCGGCAGCGGGCTGAACGTGACCTGCCTGAACATGATGCTCACCCAGCGCTTCGCGCCCGAGGACGACCGCCGCGAGGCGGCCTTCCTGTGGAACTACGCGGGCATGAACGTGGGCTTCTTCGTCGGCTTCACGGTGGCGGGCCACTACCAGCTGGCCGAGGCCTACAGCACCATCTTCTGGTTCGCCACGGTCGGCAACACGGGGGCCATCGTGCTGGCGCTGCTGTTCTGGCGCACGCTGGCCGACCGCGACACGCCGCTGGCCCAGCGGCATGGCACGGCCTTCTGGGGCCGCTTCGCCGTGGGCGTGGCCGTGCTGGCAGGGCTGGTGCCGCTGCTGGCCTGGCTGCTGCAGCACCCGAGCGACACGGCCGTGGGCTTGAAGGCCCTGAGCTACGCCGTGGGCCTGGCGCTGCTGGTGCTGACGTTGCGCCACCCGGTGGCGGCCGAGAAGCGGCGCATGCAGGCGTACCTCGTGCTCACGCTCGGGTCGCTGGTGTTCTGGTCGCTCTACCAGATGGCGCCCAACGGGCTGCAGATGTTCGCCGTGGGCAATGTGTGGATGAACATCTGGGGCGTGCCGGTGGCGCCGCAGTGGGTGCAGAACATCAACACGGTGGTCATCGTCATCGGCGGCCCCTGGTTGGCGGCGCTGTTCACGCGCTGGCGCGCCCGGGGCTGGCCGGTGGACATCCCGGCGCAGTTCGCCGCCTCGCTGCTGCTGATGGGCCTGGGCTTCCTGGCGCTGCCGCTGGGCATCCACCTGGCCGACCCGGCCACGGGCCGTTCGGACTTCTTCTGGCTGTTCCTGAGCTATGTGCTGCAGAGCGTGGGCGAACTGCTGATCTCACCGGTGGGCTACGCCATGATCGGGCGCCTGGCGCCCAAGCAGTACCAGGGCGTGATGATGGGCAGCTGGATGCTGGTGACCGGCCTGGCCTCGCTGTACGCGGGCGACTTCTCCGGTGTGGTGGCGCAGCCGGTGGACGGCTCGGCGCTGACGACCAATGCGGCCTATGCCACGCTGTTCACGCAGCTGGCGGTGGGCAGCCTGGTGATGGGTGCGGCGCTGTTCGCGCTGCGGCCCTGGCTGCGGCGGCTGATCGACGGGCACGACAGGGAAGGCGCCCGGCCGCTGTGACCAATGGACGGGCCCGGTGGCCTCCCTAGAATGCGCCGCCCCTCACCCCCGGGGGCACGTTCAGGAGACCCCCTTGAAGCCCGTCACCTTCGCTGCCGCCGGCAGTCTGGCCCTTGCTCTGGCGCTGTGCGCCGCCGTGCCGCTGCAGGCGCAAACCCCGGCCGCCGCGGCTGCCGCCAGCGTGCCCGCGCTGGAGCAGATCTTCCGCGCCCAGCCCTACCGCGGCGAGAACGCCAAGGACGCGGCCTTCAGCCGCAGCGGCCGCTACCTGGCCTACCTGTGGAGCCCGTTCGGTGAGCCGGGCACTGACCTCTGGGTGCACGACACCAAGACCGGCAAGACGGTGCGCGTCACCTCGCCCCAGCTGATGGCGGCGTTCGATGCACCCGAAGACCTCGCCCGCTTCGACAAGAAGCTGCAGCAGCGCAACACCGAGTACGCCGAGCGCCAGGCCAAGGAGGTGGCCCAGCAGGCCTACCTGCGCGGTGAGAAGGTGGACCTGTCGCAGTGGGAAACTGCCGCCATCGAGACGCTGAAAAAGGAACTGGCCGACAAGAAGGCCAAGGACGACGCGCAGAAGGCGGCCGACAAGGCCGAGGCCGACGCCGAGAAGCAGGCCATGGCCGCCCTGGCCGCGCGGCGCGCTGGCAAGCCCGCGCCGGCCGCGTCGGCGGCATCCGCCGCGTCGGCCGCTGCCGCAGCGCCGGACAAGAAGGACGACAGGGAGAAGGAGCTCTGGGAGCTGCGCGACGAGCTCAAGAAGAAGCTCGCCCGCGAGAAGCTCAAGCCTGCCGACCTCTACCCCGGCGTGGCCCAGTTCGTGTGGGCGCACAAGGCCGACGAGCTGGTGTTCCAGTACCGCGGCGGCCTGTACCGCTGGCAGCCCGAGGCCCAGGCCCCCGCGCCGCTGGTGGCCGCGCAGCGCGACCTGCGCGTGGTGGCGTACACGGCCGACGACGCCGGCTTTGTCTACATGGACGAGACCCGCGTGCTGCGCCTGAGCTTCAAGCAGGCGGGCGTGCAGGTGGTGAACCGTGAGCTCATCCACCCGGACGACGAGCAGAAGAAGTACCGCATCGACCAGACCGTGATCAGCGAGGACGGCCGCTGGATGTCCCTGCTGGCCCGCGCGCCGCTCAACCCGCCCGGCGCGGATGGCAAGCCCGCCACGCCGCCGGCGGCCAAGCAGGTGGAGATCATGAACTACAGCGACCGCTGGGCCACGGCCAAGAAGGTCAACCGCGAGGTGTCGGACGACAAGCGCACCGAGCGGCCGCTGGCGCTCTACATCCGCCCCGTGCCGGCCGGCAACGAGCCGCCGCGCAAGCAGCCGGCACCCGTGTTCACCAGCCCGGGTGGCGACGTGTGGTTCGAGATGACCGACGTGGCCTGGGCGCGCGACGGCAGCCGCTACGCCTTCGCCACCTGGGAGCGCGAGAAAGAGCTGCTGCGCGTTTATCTCGCGACCACTTGCCCCCAGCCGGCGGTTACGCCGGCTGCCCCCCGAGGGGGCGCTGCAGGCCTTGGGAGCGGCCCGGCGGCCTGCGCCGACGAAACCGCCAAGCCCGAGCTGGTGCTGGAGCGCCGGGGCGACGTGGGCCACGAGGTGGTCAACGTGATGCAGCCCCGCTTCACGCCCGACGGCAAGACCCTGGTGCTGGCCCTGGACGAAGCCGGCTGGCGCCAGCCCTACGCCATCGACGTGGCCACCAAGGCCCTGCGCCCGCTGCTCAAGGGCGAGTTCGAGGCGCACACCGTCGTCGGCTTCACGGCCGACAGCAAGGCCATGTTCGTGCTGGCCAACGCGGGCGACACCGCCGCCATGAACCTGTTGCGCGTGGACCTGGCCAGTGGCGCCACGCAGGCGCTGGGTGCGGCCGGTGAGTTCCACCGCGGCGCAGCCGCCTCGGAAGACGGCCGCTGGGTGGCCGCCAACGCCGGCAACTGGGCGCAGCGCCCCGAGCTCAAGCTGCTGGCCGTGGACGGCAAGACGGCCGCGCGCACGCTGACCGACAGCAGCGACAAGGCCCTGGCCGGGGTGAAGCTGCTGCAGCCCGAGCGCTTCCACTTCACCAACCGCCATGGCGACCGCATCGAGGCCTACGCCTTCAAGCCCGCCGGCTGGCAGGCCAGCGACAAGCGCCCGGCCATCGTCTACGTGTACGGCGGCCCGCTGAACGACCGCCACATCGTGGAGGTGGACAGCTTCCAGAACACCGCCTACCTGTTCGGCCAGTACATGGCGGCCAAGAACGGCTACGTGACCATCGCCGTGGACCCGCGCGGCCACAGCAACTACGGCCGCAAGTTCTCCGACGCCAACTGGGAGCGCGCCGGCGAGCCCCAGGCCGAAGACCTGGAAGACCTGGTGAAGCTGCTGCCCGCCCAGTTCGGCGTGGACGCCAGCCGCGTGGGCCTGAACGGCTGGAGCTTCGGTGGCTTCCAGACGCAGTACACGATGTACACGCGTCCCGACCTGTTCGCCGCCGGCATTGCCGGCGCAGGCCCGACGGAATGGGAGAACTACAACAGCTGGTACAGCGGCCGCACCATCGGCAAGGTGGACCGCAGCAAGCCCAACCTGCGCAAGTACTCGCTGCTGCCGCTGGCCCGCAACCTGAAGAAGCCGCTGATGCTGGTGCACGGCATGCAGGACCCGAACGTGCTCTACCAGGACACGGTCAACGTCTACCGCGAGCTGCTGGTGTCGGGCAAGGAGTCGCTGGTGGAGCTGTTCCTGGACCCGGACGGCGAGCACGCCCTGGGCGGCGCCGTGCGGCCCGCCGGCTGGCACCGCAAGTACGAGGCCTTCTGGCTGCGCACGCTGGGCAGCACCCAGGCGAAGTGAAGCGCTGAGCCGCCGCGCGCGGCTCAGCGGCCGGCCAGCAGGGCGTCCAGCCGCTGCAGCGGCTCGGCAAAGTAGGCCGCCGCCTCCGGCTGGGCCTGCAGGATGGCGCGGGCCTGGCGGGCTTCATCGGCCGCCGCCGCGCGCTGGCCGGCG
>JBBIVU010000221.1:0-5779 GCA_037439585.1 Roseateles sp.
GGTCGGCGGTGGCAATGTTGTCCTTGATCAGCACCGGGATGCCGTGCAGCGGTCCGCGCAGACGGGGCTGGCTGCCGCGCCGCTCGGCATCGAGCTGGCGGGCGTTGGCGAGTGCGTCGGGGTTGAGCTCGATCACCGCACGCAGCATCGGCCCGCGCCGGTCGATGGCCTCGATGCGCTTGAGGCAGTGCCGCACGAGTGCCACCGCACTGAGACGTCCTGCTGCCATCTCAGCCTGCAGCGCGGCCACATCCATCGAATCGAGGGCAGTGTCTCGCGGCAACGCGAAACGTGACCCTCCTGCGGGCAAGGCCCCGGCGCTGTCGGCCGCCATCGCGGCCAGGCCGGCCCCCGCTGCACTTGCCACAAAACCGCGTCGACTCGCTGTGCTGCCCATGCCGGCCACTCCTGCTTGGTGATCAAGCGGCGCATTGTGGAGGCCCGGGTGTGCCCGCGCCACAAGCCCAGAGGCACGAACAATCGCCCTTGACGCCGAGGCTTGCTTCTGGTTGTTGATGCCCGTGCAAGCTCTGCCGGCCGCTTTCGAGCCGCCACTCGAACTGACGGCGCTTCTCGGGTGGGCCGTCATGCAGGTTCGCCATGCCGGGCCCAGGCGATGGGCGCTGATGTCAGGGGCCCTGGAAGCCGTCCCTGCGCAGGGTGATGACCAGGGTGTCGCGCCAGCCGCGCTCGCCGGGGTCCAGCGGCTGGATGGGCGTGGTCTCATGGATGACGCGCTCGTCGTCCAGCAGCAGCGCGGTCCAGGGCTGGGTCATCGTGAAGCGTTGGCCGGCCGGGCCATGGGCTTCGAACACGCGCGACTCGCCCCCCTTGATGCGGTGGCGGCCCACCATCAGCACGGCCACCAGGTCCACGCCGTCGCGGTGGGCACCTTCGGGTGTGGGCCGGCCGATGCCGTCGCTGGTGTCGATGCGGAAGGGGTGGGCCTCGATGAACCAGGGCCGCGGGCCTTTGAAGGCCGAGGTGACGCGCGCCAGGCCCAGCAGCAGCGCGGTCCAGACGGGAGATGCCATCATCTCTTGGGCCAGCGGCACATACCACCGCTGGATGCCACCGTGCAGGGCGTTGTAGTCCACCGGCTGCCAGTGCGCACGGTGGGGGCTGAGGGTCAGCACATCGCCATCGGCGACGAAGCAGCCGTGCCGGCGGAAGCGGTAGCGGCCGCCGTCGCGCAGGTAGCCGTCGGGTGGCAGATCGTCCCAGCATGGCCGCAGGGTTTCGAGATCAGCGGCATTCACGCCAAGCACAGCGAGGGAGGGCGGCGCCAGCACCGCCTCCCCGCTGCGCTGCAGGGTGCCGACGATGTCGGCAGGGTCAGTCCAGGGAGGTTCGAACATGACTTTCAGCCGGCAGCGAGCTTGTCGGCTTCCGAGGTGAACGCGTCTGCGTAGAACTCGTCCTCGGGCAGCCTGCACTGGCTGACGAAGTCCTTCTGCGCCGACTCGACCATGATGGGTGCGCCGCAGGCATACACCTGATGGCCTGAGAGGTCGGGCAGGTCCTCCATCACCGCGCGATGCACGAAGCCGGTGCGGCCTGCCCATCCGGCGTCGGGCTCGGACAGCACCGGCACGTAGCGCAGCTGCGGCCACTCGGCGGCCACCTGCGCAGCCCAGTCGCTCAGGTAGAGGTCGGCCTGTTTGCGCGCGCCCCAGTACAGCACCATGGGCCGGGTGGATTCGATGTGGCGTGCGCGCTCGATGATGGCCTTGATGGGGGCAAAGCCCGTGCCACTGGCCAGCAGCACGATGGGCTTTTCGCTGTCCTCACGCAGGAAGAAGCTGCCGAATGGGCCTTCCATGCGCAGGATGTCCTTCTCCTTGAGCGCACCGAACACGTGGTCGGTGAACTTGCCGCCAGGCATGTGGCGGATGTGCAGTTCGATCTGACCTGGCAGCGAATGTGGTGCGTTGGCCATGGAGTAGCTGCGGCGCGTGCCGTCGCGCAGGATGAATTCGACGTACTGGCCTGCACGGAACTGGAAGTTCTGGTTGGCCGCGAGTTGCATGGTGAGCACGGCAACATCCGGGGCAGGGCGGGCGATGGCTGTCACGCGCGACGGCAGCTTCAGCACCGGGAACTCGCCGGCACCGGGCACGGTGCGGGCTTCCAGCGTGCAGTCGGTCTGCGGGCGGGCGCAGCAGGTCAGCACGAAACCAGCGGCTTCCTCATCGGCCGACAGCGCCTTGGCCTGGTGGTTGCCGTGCACGACGCTGCCGTCCAGCAGCTTGCTCTTGCAGGAGCCGCAAGCGCCGTCCTTGCAGCCGTAGGGCAGGCCCACGCCGTTGCGGATGGCTGCAGCCAGCAGGGTGTCGTCGCCCTCGGCGGCGTAAGTGCGGCCGGCGGGCTGGATGGTGATCTGGTGGGGCATGGGCTTCCAAAAAGGCAGCGGCCCCGCATGAAGTGCCCGGGGCCGTAGACTGCATCGCATTTTGCCCGACGCATGAAATCCCGACTGTTGATCATTGGCTGTGGCGATGTCGGCCTGCGTGTGCTGAAGTTGTTGGCAGGGCGATGGCAGGTGATGGCGCTGACCTCTCAGCCCGCCCGCGCCGCCGAGCTCCGGGCAGCGGGCGCCTTGCCCCTGATTGGCAACCTGGATGACGGCGCCACGCTCGGCCGCTTGGCTGGTCTGGCCCATCGGGTGCTGCATCTGGCGCCGCCCGCTTTGCGAGGCGCCACGGACGAGCGCACGCGCCGCTTGCTTGCTTCGTTGGCTCGCCGGCCGCCAGAGGCGCTCGTCTATGCCAGCACGACCGGCGTCTACGGCGACTGCGGCGGCGACATGGTGGACGAGGTGCGGGCCTTGAGTCCCGGCACCGAGCGGGCCTGCCGCCGTGTCGACGCCGAGGCGCAGGTGCGCGCCTTCGGCCGCCGGCATGGCACGCGCGTGAGCCTGCTGCGCATTCCGGGCATCTACGCCCGCGACCGCGAGGGCGGCCATCCGCGCGAGCGCCTCGCGCGCGGCACACCGGTGCTGCGGCGCGAGGACGATGTCTTCACCAACCACATCCAGGCCGACGACTTGGCCCGGGCCTGCATGCTGGCGCTGCTGCGCGGCCTGCCAGGGCGAGCGGTCAACGTCTGTGACGACAGCCAGCTGCTGATGGGGGACTACTTCGACCTGGCCGCTGACCTTGCTGGCCTCCCGCGCCCCGAGCGCATCACCCGCGCTGACGCGACCGAACGCATGAGCGCCATGCAGCTGAGCTTCTGGAGCGAGTCACGCCGCTTGTGCAACACGCGGCTCCAGCGCGAGCTGCGGCTGGCGCTGCGCTATCCCACGCCCCGCGAAGGGCTCTAACGGCGCCGCGAGGAGCGCCAGTGGCGGATCAGCAGCCAAGCGCCCAGCATGCCGCCGAGGTGGGCAAAGTGCGCCACACCGCTGGAGCGGCTGAAGCCCAGGATGAGTTCCAGCCCGCCGTAAATGGCCACAAAGACCTTGGCCTTCATCGGGATGGGTGGGATCAGCGGCACGATGATGCGGTTCGGGAACAACATGCCAAAGGACAGCAGCAGGCCGAAGATCGCACCCGAAGCGCCCACTGTGGGGGCACCGGAGCCCATGGCCCACGTGAACAGCAGTTGCACGACGGCGGCGCTCAGCGTGCTGGCCACCAGGATCTGCAGGTAGCGCCGCGCCCCCCACACGCGCTCCAGCTCTCCGCCAAACATCCACAAGCCCAGCATGTTGAACAGCAGGTGAGTGAAGTCGCCGTGCAGGAAGGCGTAGGTGACCACCTGCCAGGGCAGGAAGGCGCCGGTGGCCAGCGGCCAGAGTTCGAACCAGAAGGCAAGCCCGGGAAAGAGCTCGAAGAAGCAGAAGAAGCCGACACAAGCCAGCAGGAAGGCTTTGGTGATCGAGGGCAGCGGAGGCATGAGGGTTGTGGCGGTGCGCCCGTGGCGCTTCGCGATCGGAGGGGTCGATGCTTGCCGTTTGAGTGTATGCCAGCGTCACTGGCTGCCGTTTCGCCTGGTGCCCGGGGCCGGACTCGAACCGGCACACCTTGCGGCGGGGGATTTTGAGTCCCCTGCGTCTACCGATTTCGCCACCCGGGCCCGTCGGAAACAGCATCGCGCTTCACAACGCGAGGGGCGCATTATGCACTCGACAAGGCTGCGGTTTTGAACTCGCTGCCACAATCGTTCCAATGAGCTACCCGACCCTCGAAGACGTCATTGGCGCCACCCCCCTCGTCCGCCTGCAGCGTTTGCTGGGCAGCGAGGCGCGCGGCAACGTGATCCTGGCCAAGCTGGAGGGCAACAACCCGGCCGGCTCCGTCAAGGACCGCCCGGCCATCAGCATGATCAAGCGCGCCGAGGAGCGCGGCGAGATCAAGCCCGGCGACACGCTGATCGAGGCCACTTCAGGCAACACCGGCATTGCATTGGCCATGGCCGCTGCCATCCGTGGCTACCGCATGGTGCTGATCATGCCGGAGGACCTGTCCATCGAGCGTGCGCAGACCATGAAGGCCTTCGGCGCCGAACTCATCCTGACGCCCAAGACCGGAGGCATGGAGTACGCCCGGGACTTGGCCGACCAGATGGCCCGCGAGGGCAGGGGCCGCGTGCTGGACCAGTTCGCCAACGCCGACAACCCGCGCGTGCACTACGAGACCACCGGCCCGGAGTTGTGGAAGGACACGAGCGGGCAGATCACGCATTTCGTCAGCGCCATGGGCACGACCGGCACCATCACCGGCACCTCGCGCTTCCTGAAGGAGCAGAACCCGGCGGTGCGCATCGTCGGCGCCCAGCCGGCCGAGGGCTCGCGCATCCCGGGCATTCGCAAGTGGCCCGAGGCTTACCTGCCCAAGATCTACGACCCCAGCGGTGTGGATGAGCTGGTGCTCGTGAGCCAGAGCGACGCCGAAGACATGGCCCGCCGCCTGGCCCGGGAGGAGGGCCTGTTCGCCGGCATCTCGGCGGCGGGCGCCTGCTGGGTGGCGCTGCAAATTGCGCGCCGGGTGGAGAACGCAACCATCGCCTTCATCGTGTGCGACCGGGGCGATCGTTACCTCTCCACCGGGGTGTTCCCCGCATGAATCCCTACCGCTTCTGCCCGGCGTGCACGGCGGAGCTGGCACTCATCACGCGGACAGAAGATGGCGGCGACAAGCAGCGGCTGCGCTGCCCGGCGTGCGACTTCACGCACTGGAACAACCCGACGCCCGTGCTGGCCGCAGTCATCGAATGCGTGGACCGGGACGGCCAGGTGCTGCTGGCCCGCAACGCAGCTTGGCCGGGGCGCTTCTTCGGGCTGATCACCGGCTTCCTGGAGGCGGGCGAAGCGCCGGAGGACGGCATCCGACGGGAGATTGCCGAAGAAACCGCGCTGGAGGTGGACCGTCTGAGCCTGCTCGGCGTGTGGGACTTCCAGCGCATGAACCAGATCATCATTGCCTACCACGCGACCGCGCGCGGAGAGATTCGCTTGTCGCCTGAACTGGCCGAGTACAAGCTGTTGCCGCCTGAGCACGTGCGCTGCTGGCCTCAGGGCACAGGGCAGGCCTTGGCCACCTGGTTGCGCAGCAGGGGCATTGAGCCGCAGTGGCTGGACCTCAAGCGAGAATAATGGGATGGACGTCCAACGCGAGATCGACACCCGGGGCCTGAACTGCCCGCTGCCCATCCTCAAGGCCAAGAAGGCCCTGGCCGACATGGCCAGCGGCGAGGTGCTGAAGGTGGTGGCCACCGATCCGGGCTCGAACCGCGATTTCCAGGCCTTCGCGCGCCAGACGGGCAACGAACTGCT
>JBBIVU010000222.1:0-5774 GCA_037439585.1 Roseateles sp.
GGGCGGCCCAGCGCAGTGGCGCAGCCTGCGAGGCACCGACGGTGAGGGCGACCAACAGGGGCAGGAGTCGGCGGAGAGACTTCACTTGGCTTCCTTGTGGGATTGCAGAAGCCAAAAATACTAGCGGCGTGTGTCGCCTGCCCGGTTAGGGCTTGCCCGCGACCTCCAGGTTGCAGTCGCAGCCGCTGCCCGATGAAATCCAGCGCCGCACCAGCCAACCCCGAACACCGCCCGGTTGCGACGTCAGCGCGCCGCACTCGTAGCGTGCGCCGTTCCAATTCAGGGCGGTGCATGCACCCTTCAGGCGCCGGCTCAGCAGCACACCCAGCGGGCAGGGTTCGGCCAGGCAGCAGACGCCACAGCCGTTGCAGCGGGCTCCGGGCGCCGGCTTGGGCGGCGCCTCGGGGTGGATCTCAATGATCCGGTTCAGGCTTTCACGCCCAGCTCGCGCAGGCGCTCGTTCAGGTAACTGTCGGCAGTGTAGCGGTCGCTCAGCACCACGTTGTCGCGTGGGTGCAGGAACAGCGGCAGCGACACGCGGCTCTTCGTCGCGCCCTCACCGGTCGGGTTGACGACGCGGTGCTGGGTGGACGGGTAGTAGCCGGCGGAGGCCTCCTGCAGCATGTCGCCGATGTTGATGGTCAGCGTGCCGAAGTCGCAGGGCACGTCATGCCAGGCGTTGTCCTTGCCCAGCACCTGCAGGCCGGGCTCGTTGGCGGCGGGCAGGATGGTCAGCAGGTTGATGTCGCCGTGGGCTGCCGCGCGCAGGCTGCCAGAGGGCTCCAGGCCACTCAGCGGCGGGTAGCGCAGCACGCGCAGCAAGGTCTTGGTGCTGCCCTGGATCATGTTCGACAGCGGCTCCCGGTACTTGGCAGCGATTTCCGGCGGCGTGTACTTCTCGACCCAGCCCAGCAACTCCTTGGCCAGCGCGTTGGCCTCGCGGTAGTAGGTGAGGGCGTCCTGCTTCAGGGCCTCCGGGATGCGGCCCCAAGGGTAGACGTGGAAGTACTCCTTGATGTCTTTCTGCGTAGAACCCTTCGCAGTTTCGGAAATCTCGGTGGAAAAATACCCATCCTGCGTTTCCCTCGAGAACGTGTAGCTGTGCTTGGCGTCGCTGTTGAAAAACGCGAGCCAGTCGGTGTAGATCTTTTCGACCAGGGCCTGCCGGATGGGGTGATGGGTCAGCACGCCGAAGCCGGTTTCGTGCAGGGAGCGGGTGAACTTTTCGGCTGCATCCGCAGCGCGGTAGTCGACGACCTGGACTTGCATGGGGAATCCTCGTTGTCCCGTGGCGCAGCCATTCAATCGCGGGGCTGTCGCACGGCAAGTTTACGGTTCAGTCAACTTTTCCTGACCGGGATCAGTGAAGTTTGTCGCACCCTGTGGGCCTTGCCGGGCAAACCCGAAGTGCTAGAGTTCGCGCCCTGAGACGTAAACCAGTCCTTCCCGTCCCTTTTGTTGGCAACAGCGAAGGTGGGTCGCAATCCGCCAATCGGTCGAGCCGTGTCGCGGAAGGTTCTTCAACCAGCCAACTCCCTGGAAACCGGGGCATGAGGTGAGCGAAAGATGATGCAGCAATACAGGTCGAACTCCTACCTGTTCGGTGGCAATGCCCCGTACGTGGAGGAAATGTACGAGGCTTACCTCGACAACCCGGGCTCCGTGCCGGACAACTGGCGCGCCTATTTCGACGCGCTGCAGCACGTTCCGGCGGTTGACGGCAGCGAGGCCCGCGATGTGGCCCACGCGCCTGTCGTCGAATCCTTCGCCCAACGCGCCAAAGCCAACGCCTTCGCCAACAAGGCCAGCAGCGCCGACCTCGCCGTCGCCCGCAAGCAGGTGCACGTGCAGTCGCTGATTGCGGCCTACCGCTTCCTTGGCAACCGCTGGGCGGAGCTGGACCCCCTCAAGCGCGCCGAGCGCCCCAAGATCCCCGAGCTCGACCCCGCGTTCTACGACCTGACCGAGTCCGACATGGACATCTCGTTCAGCGCCGTGAACAGCTACTTCGGTGGCGAGACCATGACGCTGCGCCAGATCGTGCAGGCCCTGCGCGAGACCTACTGCGGCAGCATCGGCTCCGAATTCATGCACGGCTCCGACCCCGCCGAGAAGCGCTGGTGGCAGGAGCGCCTGGAGAAGGCGCGCGGCAAGCCCACCTTCACGGCCGACGAGAAGAAGCACATCCTCGACCGCCTGACGGCAGCCGAAGGCCTGGAGCGCTTCCTCCACACGAAGTACGTTGGTCAGAAGCGCTTTTCGCTGGAAGGTGGCGAGAGCTTCATCGCGGCGATGGACGAAGTCATCCAGCGCGCGGGTCAGCGCGGCGTGCAGGAAATCGTCATTGGCATGGCCCACCGCGGCCGCCTGAATGTGCTGGTCAACACGCTGGGCAAGATGCCCGCCGACCTGTTTGCCGAGTTCGAGCACAAGGCTGCGGAAGACCTGCCGGCCGGTGACGTGAAGTACCACCAGGGCTTCAGCTCCGACGTGTCGACCTCGGGTGGCCCGGTGCACTTGAGCCTGGCCTTCAACCCGTCCCACCTGGAAATTGTCAACCCGGTCGTCGAAGGCAGCGTGCGCGCCCGCCAGGACCGCCGTGGCGACACCGCTGGCGCCCAGGTGCTGCCGGTGCTGGTGCATGGTGACGCGGCCTTCGGTGGCCAGGGCGTGGTGCAGGAAACGCTGGCCATGGCCCAGACCCGCGGCTACCGCACGGGCGGCACGGTGCACATCGTCATCAACAACCAGATCGGCTTCACCACCAGCGACCCGCGCGACCTGCGCTCCACCTGGTACTGCTCCGACGTCGTCAAGATGATCGAAGCCCCGGTGCTGCACGTGAACGGTGACGACCCCGAAGCCGTCGTGTGGGCCACGCAGCTGTGCATGGACTACCGCGCCGAGTTCAAGAAGGACGTGGTGCTGGACATCGTCTGCTTCCGCAAGCTGGGCCACAACGAGCAGGACACGCCCGCGCTGACCCAGCCGCTGATGTACAAGAAGATCGGTGCCCACCCCGGCACCCGCAAGGTCTACGGCGACAAGCTGGTGGCCCAGGGCGTGCTGCCCGCGGACGGCCCGGATGCCATGGTCAAGACCTACCGTGCCGCCATGGACGAAGGCCGTCACACCGTGGACCCGGTCTTGACCAACTTCAAGAGCAAGTTCGCCACCGACTGGTCGCCCTTCCTGGGCAAGAAGTGGACGGACAGCTGTGACACCGCCATCCCCGCCACCGAGTGGAAGCGCCTGGCCGAGCGGCTCACGACCATTCCCAAGGACTTCGTGCCGCACAACCTCGTGCAGAAGCTGTACGCCGACCGTGCCGCCATGGGCCGGGGTGAGATCAATGTGGACTGGGGCATGGGCGAAAGCATGGCTTTCGCGTCGCTGGTGGCTTCGGGCTACCCGGTGCGCCTGTCCGGCGAGGACAGCGGCCGCGGCACCTTCACGCACCGCCACGCGGTCATGCACGACCAGAACCGCAGCAACTGGGACGACGGCACTTACATCCCGCTGCAGAACGTGGCCGACGGGCAGGCCCCGTTCGTCGTCATCGACTCCATCCTGTCCGAAGAGGCGGTGCTGGGCTTCGAGTACGGCTACGCCGCTGCCGAGCCGAACACGCTGACCATCTGGGAAGCCCAGTTCGGCGACTTCGTCAACGGCGCCCAGGTTGTCATCGACCAGTTCATCGCCTCCGGTGAAGTGAAGTGGGGTCGCTCCAACGGCCTGACCATGATGCTGCCGCATGGCTACGAAGGCCAAGGCCCCGAGCACAGCTCGGCCCGCCTGGAGCGCTTCATGCAGCTGGCCGCGGACAACAACATGCAGATCGTGCAGCCCACGAATGCCGCGCAGATCTTCCACGTGCTGCGCCGCCAGATGCTGCGCATGTTCCGCAAGCCCTTGGTCATCATGACGCCCAAGAGCCTGCTGCGTGCCAAGGATGCGACGTCGCCGCTGTCCGACTTCACCAAGGGCGAGTTCAAGACCGTCATCGGCGAGCAGGACGCCACGGTGGTGGCCGACAAGGTCAAGCGCGTCATCGTCTGCTCGGGCAAGGTCTACTACGACCTGGTGCGCACCCGGGCCGACAAGAAGGCCGGCGATGTGGCCATCATCCGTGCGGAGCAGCTGTACCCGTTCCCGCACAAGGCTTTCGCCGCCGAGCTCAAGAAGTACCCGAACGCCAGCGACATCGTCTGGTGCCAGGATGAGCCGCAAAACCAGGGCGCCTGGTTCTTCGTGCAGCACTACGTGCACGAGAACATGACCGATGGTCAGAAGCTCGGTTACGCCGGCCGCCCGGCCAGCGCCAGCCCGGCCTGCGGCTACGCCCACCTGCACCAGGAGCAGCAAAAGGCGCTGCTGGACCAGGCGTTTGCCAAGCTCAAGGGCTTCATCCTCACCAAGTAATGCTGCGAAGCGCGGCGCCTCTTCATGGGCGCCGCGCTGGTTCGCGCCTGCACCCCATCACACCGAATAAAGAACACGGAGCCTCACACCATGGCCATCGTTGACGTTCAAGTTCCCCAGTTCTCCGAATCCGTTTCCGAGGGCACGCTGCTGACCTGGAAGAAGAAGCCCGGCGAAGCCGTCACTGTTGACGAGACACTCGTCGAAATCGAGACCGACAAGGTCGTGCTCGAAGTTCCCGCTCCCGCCTCCGGCGTGCTGAGCGAAGTCCTGGTCGCCGATGGCAGCACCGTCACTAGCCAGCAGTTGCTGGCGAAGATCGACACCGAAGGCAAGGCCGGCGTTGCTGCCCCCGCTGCTGCGGCTGCTGCCGCCCCCGTGGCTGCCGCTGCCGCGCCGGCTGCTGCCGCGGCCAACAAGGGCGACGTGGCCATGCCCGCCGCTGCCAAGATCCTGGCCGAGAAGGGCCTGTCTGCCACCGATGTGGCTGGTTCCGGCAAGGACGGTCGCGTGACCAAGGGCGATGCGCTGGCCGCCTCGGCCAAGCCGGCTGCCGTTGCGGCCCCTGTCGCCGTGGCCGCACCGGTCGCCAAGCTGCTGCCTGCGGTCGCCGCGCCGGTGCAGCCCAACCTGGGCGAGCGCCCCGAGCAGCGCGTGCCCATGACCCGACTGCGCGCCCGCATCGCTGAGCGCCTGGTGCAGTCACAGTCCACCAACGCCATCCTGACCACCTTCAACGAAGTCAACATGGCCCCGGTCATGGAGATGCGCAAGAAGTTCCAGGAGAAGTTCGAGAAGGAACACGGCGTGAAGCTCGGCTTCATGAGCTTCTTCGTGAAGGCAGCGGTTGCCGCGCTCAAGAAGTACCCGATCATCAACGCGTCGGTTGATGGCAACGACATCGTGTACCACGGCTACTTCGACATCGGTATCGCCGTGGGTTCGCCGCGTGGCCTCGTTGTGCCGGTGCTGCGCAACGTCGACCAGATGAGCTTCGCCGACATCGAGAAGAAGATCGCCGAGTTCGGCGCCAAGGCCAAGGACGGCAAGCTGTCCATCGAGGAGCTGACCGGTGGCACCTTCTCCATCTCCAACGGCGGCACGTTCGGCTCGATGCTGTCCACGCCCATCATCAACCCGCCCCAGTCGGCCATCCTCGGCGTGCACGCCACCAAGGACCGCGCCGTCGTCGAGAACGGCCAAGTGGTTGTCCGCCCGATCAACTACCTCGCCATGTCCTATGACCATCGCATCATCGACGGCCGCGAAGCCGTGCTGGGCCTGGTCACGATGAAGGAAGCGCTCGAGGATCCTGCTCGTCTGCTGTTCGACATCTAAATCAAAGGACAGAT
>JBBIVU010000223.1:0-5716 GCA_037439585.1 Roseateles sp.
CAGGCACATCTCCGAGCGCATGTCCTGGCCGCTGTCGACCGGGGGCACGGGGAAGTAGCCGCCCTTGACAGTGGGACGGTAGCCGCTGTTGCCGTGCTCGTATTCCTTGGAGGAGTTCCAGGCGCCTTCTTCCGATTCAATCTTGAAGAACGAGCCGGACATCTCCGTGCCCCAGCGCACGCTGTCGAAGATGAAGAACTCGGGTTCCGGGCCGAAGTAGGCGGTGTCGCCCAGGCCGGAGGCCTTCAGGTAGGCCTCGGCGCGCTTGGCCAGCGAACGCGGATCGCGCTCGTAGGCCTTGCCGTCGGCGGGGTCGACCACATCGCACGACAGGATCAGCGTCGGCTCTTCGAAGAAAGGGTCGACATTGGCGGTGTTCGGGTCCGGCATCAGCAGCATGTCCGAGGCTTCGATGCCCTTCCAGCCAGCGATCGAGGAGCCGTCAAAGGCATGGCCCGACGTGAACTTGTCTTCGTCAAAAGCAGACACGGGCACGGAGACGTGCTGCTCCTTGCCACGGGTGTCGGTGAAGCGGAAGTCAACGAACTTGATTTCGTTGTCCTTCACCATTTGCATCACATCGGCGACGGTCTTGGCCATCAATAGCTCCTAGCGGAATCAGACAGGGGTGGGATGCCGCCGCCAGCACACACGCGCCAGCGGCCACGGGGGAAATCTAAGCAGATTACATGCCAGATGCACCGACATGGGTTGCACACCGGCAGCCCGAGCATTATGGGAGATGCTGCCCGTCACGGCGCAAGGACTATCGCACCATCTCAGTGCTGATGAACGCACCAAATTGAACCACGCCCCGTTTCAGGGCGTCATAAGCATCGATCAATCGCTCCGGCTCACCCTTCACGCCCAGCTCGATGCAACGGCCCCACTGGGGGTGGTCGACGCTTGGCAGGCTGAACACCTTGATGCCAGGAAACCCGGCTTCCACCGCCTCCATCAGGGGCGTGAGGCTGGCTTCCATGGCACCCTGAACGATCAGCGAGCGCTCCAACACCCCCACCTCGCGGTGCAACTGCGGGTAGCGGTCGAGCACCCAGGCCATCATGGGGTGGGCCATGACGGGGAAGCCCGGGACGAAGTGCACGTTGCCGACGAAGAAACCCGGGATCTTGTTGAACGGGTTGGGAATGATGCCAGCCCCTTCCGGGAACACACCCATCTCGAAGCGGCGCAGGCTGTCGGGCTCATCGGCCGTGACGGTCTTGCCTTGCTCGACCGCCATCTGCTGAATGCGCTGCCAAATCAGTTCGCGGGCCTCGGGGTGCAGGGCCAGTGGCCGACCTAGGGCGAGCGCAGCGGACTGGCGGGTGTGGTCGTCCGGCGTGGCGCCGATGCCGCCGCAGCTCACCACCAGCCCGCCGCTGGCAAAGGCCTCCCTCAGCCGCGACGTGAGCAGTTCGCGGTCGTCGCCCAGGTACTGCGCCCAGGCGAGCTGCATGCCGCGCTCGGACAACAGTTCGATGAACTTGGCGAGGTGGGAGTCGCGGCGTTTGCCGGACAGGATCTCGTCACCAATGATGATCAGTCCCACTTGCATCGGTACGCTCAGCTTTCGAGGAGGACGGCCGATTCGATCACCGGCTCCGCTGCCCGCTGCGCTTGCAGGGCGGCCAGCGCGTAATGGGTGAACCAGGCCGTGGAAAAGGCGAAGACCAGGGTGTAGAGCCAGATGGCCACAAGCACTACGAAAGGCGCAAAGATGATGCCTGTGACCCCCGAGATGGCCCAGATCAGCGACGGCACAGCGCCCAGGTAGCCGCTGATGACGCCCATGGTCAGCATGGGGATGCGGTGCGCCTTGAGCAGCGCACGGCGCTCGCCGGCCGAGGCGTGCTCGGCCAGCACGTCGAAGCCGAACACGCGGTAAGCCAGCCAACCCCAGATCAGTGGTGGCAGCACCATCACCAGCGGCGGGATGAGCCACAGCGGCATGGACAGCACGACGAGGACGAGGGCGATCAGCGTCGCCCCCAGCGAGGCCGCAGCGCTTTGCAGCAGCGTGCCGCCATGCCTCTTCTCCAACAGCGGAAAGCGCCGTTGCCCCACCAGGCTGACGATGGCCGGCGTCATGCACAAGGCCACCAGCAGCAGGCTGAGCAACAGCACCACGGGCAGCAGGCCAGCCAGCACGACCAGGGCGGCCAACGCACTGCGGAAGGACTCCAGCCCCATGGCCGTCAGCCACTGCAACAGGCTCTCGATCAGCCGCCAGCTCTCCAGCGTGGCGCGCACGCTGGCGATGGCACTTTCCCAGAAGAAGTACATGAAACCGAACACCCCCACGCCCGCGATCACCAGCGGCAGCAGGGACAGCGCGATGACACGCGGGTGCAGGCAGTAGGCCGCCGCACGCCAGAACGAATCGATGAGGCCTTGCATCAGGCGGGCTTTCCTCGAAGGACGGCGGCCAGGCGCACCAGACCCAGCCACTGCTGGCGCCAGAAGCCGCGACCGTAGTCACGCCCCCCCTCCTGCGGCAGTTGATCGCGCACGCCGGTGGCGTCGAAGCGGTCGGCAAAGCTGGCCGTGCGGAACAAAACGTCCCAGAGCGGCAGCATCACACCGAAGTTGTGCCCGCCCAGCGTGCCCCGGCCGCTGGATTCGTGGCCAATACCGATGCTGTGGTGCAGGCGATGGAAGCGCGGGCTGATGAGCAGCCGCTCGCCCACCGCGCCGAAGCTGATGCGCGCGTTGGCATGCTGCAGGCTCTCATGCAACTGGGTGATGACGGTGATGGCCACGAACTGCCCCGGTTCCACGCCGATGAGCCGTGCCAGCAGCGCGAAGGCCGTGCCCATGAGCACATCGTCCAGCAGGTGGGTGCGGTTGTCGCTCCACATCGTCATCTGGCGCTGGCTGTGGTGCAGGCTGTGCAGGGCCCACCACCAGTTGAACTGGTGCTGGGCGCGGTGAAGCCAGTAGTTCGCGAAATCGAACACCAGGAGGTACAACAGCAAACTCACCCAGGCCACGTCGGTCACGCCCGGCCAAAGGGTGTCGAGCTGCCAAGTGGGCATGCCCGCCAGACGGAGCTGGCCGGCCCAGGCGTCCCAGGTGGGCTGAACGGCGAAGAACATCGCAAGCCTCACCAGGCCCAGGCGATGGATCAGCGTGTAGAGCACGTCGGTGCGCACGGCCTGGGGATCCGTCACCGGCTCGACCGGCCAGCGCCGCTCCAGCAGGCGGACACCCAGCAACAGCACGGCGATCTGGATCCCCCCCCACAGCAGCCAACCGGTGCGTCGAAGGCGTCTTCCAGCAGGTTGCCCAAGCCCAGACCGAAGGTGATGGGCTGAACGATGGCCTCGTAGAGGGCCAGCTGCAGGGCGTCAAAGGTGTTGGAAATCCAGTCGATCACGGCTTGCTGAACAACGGTGCGAAACGCGGGTGCTCGCGCAACGGCGCAAAGCATAGGCCGCGTTGCTCCAGCCCGGCCATCAGCGGCTCCAGCACCGCAGGCGCCCAAGGGTCTTGACGCTCCCAGATGCCCAGATGGGCCAGCAGGATGTCGCCGGGCCTGATGTCACGCAGCGCCTTCTCCAGCAGTGCGGCATTGGGGTGGCTCTGGCTGGGCAACTCGTCGCCCAGGAAGCCGGCGCGGCTCCAGCCCACGTGCGTGAAGCCGCACGCTTTGGCCGCGTTCAGCAGCGCCGCCGACGTGCGGCCGCCCGGCGCACGGAACAGGGGTGCCAGCGGCTTGCCCGTCATGGCGGTGAAGCGTTCACCCGCCTTCTTCAGGCCGGCGCAGTACTGCTCAGGCGTCAGCTCTCGCACCACCGGAGGGTTCACACCCGCGCGCGTGCGAACCTTGAAACGCACGACCTTGCCATCGGCATCCTGGATGTCTTCCAGGAACACGTCGTGATCCCAGGTGTGGGAGCCGAAATCATGCCCTTCGGCCACACGCTCGCGCCACCAGGGTGCCCAGGTGTCGTCCAGCGTGGTGCCGCCCGTCTTGGTGGGCTCGCTGGCCATGAAAAACGTGACACGGGCGTTGTGCCGCTTCAGCGTCTCGGCGATGAGCGGCGCCACGCCCATGTGGCCGGTGTCGAAGGTGAGGTAGACCGGCTTGTCGCACGCCGGTTGGGCTGCCGCCGCAGAGGCAGCCAGCAACAGGGCAAGCCCCTTCATAGCCGGGGCTTGTGATCCAGCGTCCACAACCCGTGCGGCGACTTGCCCACCTTGACCTGGCGAACCACCTTGCGCGTGGTCGTGTCGATCTGGGTGAGCTTGCCTGCCCAGCGCGAGGTGACAAGCAGCGTCTTGCCGTCACCCAGCACCTCCATGTCGTCCGGGCCGGCAGGGCCGGGGAACTGGTCGACCACGGTCAGCGTGCCCATGTCGATCTTGCTGATGGTGTTGGCCGCACGGTTGCTGACCAGCACATGGCGCTTGTCGCCCCAGGCACGGAAGGAATGCGCGCCGTTGCCGGTGGGGATGCGCTTGACCAGCTTGGGCGCAGCGCCGCTCACGTCCCAGGCCTCGACGACACTGTCGCCCGTGAGGCCGACGAGGATGGTTTTGTCGTCGGGCGTCAGGAAGATGTCGGCCGGCATCTTGCCGATGGGCTGCTTCCACTTCACCGCCTGCGTGGCCAGGTCGATAGCCAGCAACTCGTCGCTGTCCTGCAGGCTGACATAGAGCGTGGTGCTCCGGGTGTCGATGTTCAGGTGACTGGGCGTCTTGGGTGCGGGGATCCGCTTGACGAGCTGCAGCGGCTCAGCCGCCGTGCTGCCCTGCCAGCGGTACAGGTCCACGCGGTCCAAGCGGTTGGAGGCGGTGACGAACCACTTCATGTCCGGCGAAAAGCGCAGGTGGTAGGGGTCGGCAATGCCACGCACCACGCGCTGCACTTCGGCCGTGCGGGGATCGACGAAGGTCAGCGAATCACCCAGCGCATTGGCCACGATCAGGGACTTCTCGTCCGGCGACAGGTAGAGGTGGTGCGGCTCCTTGCCCGTCGGGAAGCGCTTGATGACGGTGAAGCTCGCCGGGTCGATGACCGAGATGTCAGCGTCCAGCGAATTCAGCACGAAGATCGGCGGGCGCGCCTGCTGGGCCTGCGCCCCCATCGCTGCCATCAAGCCCAAGGCCACCGCCCAACTGCGCAACATTCCAGCACTCCAAGAAAAAGGGCGGCCCGTTGCCGCCCTGCCTCGTCGAGTTTACCCGGGGGGGCCGCTCAAACCCTGTCCCAGGTCAATCGTCGTCGCCGCCGATCAGCCCACCCAGCAGCCCGCCGCCGGCAAAACCGCCCAGCACCGAGCCCTCTTCCTTGTGGCCGCCGTTCTGCGGGGCCGCCGCGAAGATGCGCGAGGCCAGGCGTGAGAACGGCAGACTCTGCAGCCACACCTCACCCGGGCCCGTCAGCTTGGCCAGGAACAGGCCCTCGCCGCCGAACAGCGCCGTCTTGATCTTGCCCACGTACTGGATCTCGAAGTTGACGTTGGGCGTGTAGGCCACCACGCAGCCGGTGTCCACCAGCAAGGTCTGGCCGGGCTGCAAGCTGCGCCTGACGATGGTGCCGCCCGCGTGCACGAAGGCCAGGCCGTCGCCATCCAGCCGCTCCATGATGAAGCCCTCGCCGCCGAAGAAGCCGGTGGAAAGCTTTTGCTGGAAGGCGATGCCCAGGCTCACGCCGCGCGCCGCGCACAGGAAGGCATCCTTCTGGCAGATCAGCGTGCCACCGAGCTTG
>JBBIVU010000224.1:0-5693 GCA_037439585.1 Roseateles sp.
GCCGCACTCATTGGCGCTTCGTGGGGCAACGAAGCCCCCGCCTGCTGCAGCAGTTGCAGGGCCTCGTCGAGAACGAGCGCTCCGGCGTCGATCAGATGCGGGGCAGGCAAACGATGTTCCAAGGCAAGGGTGGACGGCTCAAGTGTCGTTTCAGGGCAGTCTAGCAGCGGGCCACCCACGGCCAGGTCGTGAAACAGGCACGTTCCTGCTGCCTGATTGCACTATGCTGGCTTGCAACAGGGCCTCATGAGGGGCATGCGGTGCAGAATCGGCACGCCCACGCCAGAACTGCTGCGAGCGCCTCCTCCCCCCGATTTCCCCACATGCCCGCACCCGACCTCGCCTCCGGCACCGACGCGCTTGATCACGAGTTCAGCTTCAGCAAAGCCGACTTTGACCGGGTGCGCGAGCTGATCTACAAGCATGCAGGCATCAGCCTGCACGATGGCAAGCATGCGATGGTCTACAGCCGCCTGTCACGGCGCCTGCGTGAGACGGGGCACAAGAGCTTCGCGAGCTACCTGCAATGGCTGGAAGCCTCCACCAGCGCGGCCGAGTGGCAGGAGTTCGTCAACTGTCTGACCACCAACCTGACCTCGTTTTTTCGCGAGGACCATCATTTCCACGCGCTGAAGGACGACCTCAAGCCCTACGTCGGCAAGCCAGTGCGCATCTGGTGTTGCGCGGCCTCCACCGGCGAGGAACCCTACTCCATCCTGATGACCTGTGCCGAGGCGCTGGGCACTCACGCGTCCGTGCAACTTGTCGCAAGCGACATCGACACCAATGTGTTGGCAACCGCCAAGCGGGGCGTCTACAACGCCGATGCCCGCGGGCTGGATGCAACACGGCTCAAGAACTTTTTCATGCGCGGCACGGGCGCCAATGCCGGCAAGATCCGCTTCAAACCCGAGCTGCAGCGTTGGGCGGAATTCCGCCCGCTGAACCTGATGGACCAGCAGTGGCAATTGGGTGAGCCGTTCCACATGGTGTTCTGCCGCAACGTGATGATCTATTTCGATGCGCCCACCCAACGCAAGGTGCTGGAGCGCATCCACCGTCACATGCGGCCGGGTGGCTTGCTTTTTGTGGGCCACTCCGAAAACTTCACCGAATCGCGCGACCTGTTCAAGCTCCGCGGCAAGACCATCTACGAACGGGTCTGATCCATGAGTACCCCACTCGCTTCTGCGTCGACCCTCGGCAACCCTGCCGCGCTGGCCAAGGTCGCCCAGCTCAAGTCCCAGCCCCGCAAGCAAGGCGAGGCGTCATTCTTCTTCTACGACGCCCACTTCAAGAACGCGGCCGTCAAGATCTTGCCCGGTGAGTACTTCGTCGACCAGGAAGACCTGCTCGTCATGACCACCCTGGGCTCGTGCATCGCCGCCTGCCTGTGGGACCGCGTGGCCAAGGTCGGCGGCATGAACCACTTCATGCTGCCGGAGGGCAATGGCGACTCGGGCCGCTATGGATCGTTTGCGATGGAACTGCTCATCAACGAGATGATGAAGCGCGGCGCCAGCAAGAGCCGCATGGAGGCCAAGATCTTTGGCGGCGGCGCTGTCATCTCGGGCATGAACTCGCTCAACGTCGGTGAACGCAACACCAACTTCGTCATCGACTACCTGAAGCTGGAGCGGATTCCCATCGTGTCCAAGGATGTGATGGACGTGTACCCGCGCAAGGTGTGCTTCCTGCCGGCCAGTGGCAAGGCCATGGTCAAACGCCTGGCACCGACCAACACCGACGCGCTCATCCAGCAGGACAAGGCCGCAATCCAGAAGGTGCAGCCGGTGGCGAGCAGCGGCGGTTCCATCGACCTGTTCTAAGGAGACATCCATGGCCAAGACCAAGGTCGTGGTGGTGGACGATTCGGCGCTGGTGCGCTCCATCCTCACCGAAATCATCAACCGCCAGGCGGACATGGAATGCATCGGTGCTGCAGCCGACCCGCTGGTGGCGCGCGAGATGATCCGCAACCTGAACCCGGACGTCATCACGCTGGATGTCGAGATGCCCCGCATGGACGGGCTCGACTTCCTGTCCCGCCTGATGCGTCTGCGGCCCATGCCGGTGGTGATGGTGTCCACCCTGACCGAGCGCGGCGCCGAGGTGACACTGAAGGCGCTGGAGCTGGGGGCCATCGACTTCGTGGCCAAACCCAAGATCGGCGTGGCAGACGGGATCCGGCAACTGGCACAGGACATCACCGACAAGATCCGCATCGCCTCCAAGGCTCACATCCGCCGCGCCCCGGCCGCGCCCCCACCGGGTGCGCCAGCCACCGCACCGATCAAGGCGGTCACCATGGCCAGCCTGGGCCGTGCGTCGACGGAGAAGATCCTCTTCATTGGCGCTTCCACGGGCGGCACGGAGGCCACCAAGGACGTGCTCATCAACCTGCCTGCCGACAGCCCCGCCGTCGTCATCACCCAGCACATGCCGCCCGGCTTCACCAAGAGCTATGCAGCGCGGCTGGACAGCCTGTGCAAGATCCGCGTGAAGGAAGCGCAGGACGGCGAGCGCATCCTGCCCGGCCACGGCTACATCGCCCCCGGCGGCATGCACCTGACGGTGGAACGCAGCGGTGCGAACTACATCGCCCGCGTGCAGGACGGTGAACCCATCAACCGCCACAAGCCCTCTGTCGAAGCGCTGTTTCTCTCCGCTGCCAAGGTCGTGGGGCCGAACGCCATCGGCATCATGCTGACGGGCATGGGCGCGGACGGTGCGCGCGCCATGAAGGTGATGAAGGATGCCGGCGCCTACAACTACTGCCAGGACGAAGCCAGTTGCGTGGTCTTCGGCATGCCACGCGAGGCCATCGCAGCGGGTGCGGCGGACGAGGTGCTGCCGCTCAACCAGATTGCCGGCAAGGTGCTGGAGCGGCTGCGCGCCACCTCGGGCATCTCCCTGAACCGGGTCTGATCGTTCCGGCACAGCCCTCGCGGGCCAGCGGCTCAAAGAAACAGCTGCTGCAGGTCGCTGAGAAAGTCGAACCCGCGCTCGGTGGGCTGGATGCGCGTTGAATCGGGTTCCAGCAGGCCTCTGCTGCGGGCAGCCTCCAGCGCCTTCCCGATGCTCGACGGCGGCAAGCCCGTCCGCTCCAGGAACTGCATCAAGCTCACGCCCTCCTTCAGGCGCAGCGCGTTCAGCATGAACTCAAAGGGCAGCTCCTTGCGTGCCACCTCGTGCTCGTTGCTGACCTTGTGGGGCGCCGCCATGAAGGCTGCAGGCTCACGCCAGCGCACCTGGCGCAGCACACGGTGGGGGAAGCTCAGCTTGCTGTGCGCGCCGGCACCGATGCCAAGGTAGTCGCCGAACTGCCAATAGTTCAGGTTGTGCGCACAACGGTGACCATCTCGCGCATACGCTGAAACCTCGTAGCGAACCAGCCCCTCAGTAGCGGTCTTCGCGGTGATCAGATCCAGCATGTCGCTGGCCAGGTCGGCATCGGGCAGACCGACCGGCGTGCGCGTGGCGAACACCGTGTTGGGCTCGATGGTGAGGTGGTAGAGGGACAGGTGCGGCGGCTTGAAGGCCAGCGCCGTGTCGATCTCGCGCGCCAGGTCGTCCAGCGTCTGGCCGGGCAGCGCGTACATCAGGTCGAGGTTGAAGGTCCCGAAGGCGCCCGCAGCTTCCGCCAAGGCCTCGCGGGCTTGTGTGGCGCTGTGCACGCGCCCCAGCGCTTTCAGCTGTGCATCGTCGAAGCTCTGCACGCCCACCGACAGCCGGGTGACGCCCGCCAGTCGGAAGCCGGCAAAACGCTCGCACTCGAACGTGCCTGGGTTGGCTTCCAGCGTGATCTCACAACCGGGCTCCAACGGCAGCCGGGCACGGATGTCGGAGATCAGTTCGGCGATCTGCGCGGGGTTGAACAGGCTGGGGGTGCCGCCACCGATGAAGACGCTGACCACCGGCCGCCCCCAGATCAACGGCAGCGCAGCTTCGAGATCGGCGCGCAGGGCAGCCAGATAGGCCGCCGCCGTGTCGGGGGCCACGCCCTGCTTCGCCTCATGGGAGTTGAAGTCGCAATACGGGCACTTGCGCAGGCACCAGGGCAGGTGGACGTAAAGCGCCAGCGGCGGCAGGGCCGGCAGCAGCAGCGTGCCAGGGCGCATCAGGTGCTGAAGGTCAGCCATCACTCAACCGAGGTGCCAGACCTCGCGGAACTGCACGATCAACTGCGCGGCGGCCAAGGCGCGGTGGCTGTGGAGGTTCTTCACCTCCGCGCCCAACTCGGCCACCGCAGCACCCAGCGCATCGATGAACATGAGCGGGTCGTAGCCAAACCCGCCCTCGCCTCGTGCTGAGGGCAGGATGTGGCCCGCCCACCGCCCCATCGCGATCAGGGGCTCGGGGTCGTCTGCACTGCGCACCGCCACGAGCGCACAAACGAAGCGCGCAGCCCGCTCTTCAGGACGCGGCCTGAACGCCAGCGACCGCAGCAGGTGGTCGTTGTTGGCTGCGTCACTCTTCTCGCCGCCCGCATCCTGCGCGTAGCGCGCGGAGCGCACACCGGGTGCTCCGCCCAGCGCCTCCACGCTGAGGCCCGAGTCGTCCGCCAGTGCCGGCAGGCCACTCAGCCGGGCCGCATGGCGGGCCTTGGCCAAGGCGTTCTCGGCAAAGGTGTCGAAAGGCTCCTCCGCCTCGGGGATGCCCAGGCCGCCTTGCGTGACCAGCTCGATGCCCAGCGGCGCGAACAGTGCTTGCAGCTCGGCGAGCTTTTTCGCGTTGTTGGAGGCAAGAACCAGCTTCATGCAGCCTTCTGCAGATCGATCAGTTCGCGGATGCCCTTGTCCGCCAGGTCCAGCAAGGCGTTCATCTCATCGCGCGTGAAGACGGCACCCTCGGCCGTGCCTTGCAACTCTACGAAACCGCCAGCACCCGTCATGACGACATTCATGTCGGTGTCGCAGGCGGAGTCCTCGATGTACTCCAGGTCCAGCAGCGGCACACCGTCGACGATGCCGACAGAAATCGCTGCGACCGAGTCCTTGATGGGTGACTGGCTGATCTTGCCTTCGGCCAGCAGCTTTTGGACGGCATCGCGCGCGGCCACGAAGGCGCCGGTGATGGCCGCCGTGCGCGTGCCGCCGTCCGCCTGCAGCACGTCGCAATCCAGCGTGAGCGTGCGCTCGCCCAGCAACGAGAGATCGAACACCGCGCGCAGCGAGCGTCCGATGAGACGCTGGATCTCCTGCGTTCGGCCGCTCTGCTTGCCCTTGGCGGCTTCACGGTCGCTGCGGGTGTGCGTGGCCCGGGGCAGCATGCCGTACTCGGCCGTCACCCAACCTTCGCCGGAACCGCGCTTGTGTGGCGGCACGCGCTCTTCCACCGAGGCCGTGCACAGCACACGCGTCGCACCAAACTCGATCAGCACCGAGCCCTCGGCGTGCACGGTGAACCCGCGGGTGATGCGCACCGGGCGCAACTGATGAGCGGCGCGGCCTGCGCTGCGCGAAAAGGTCTTGGTCATAGAAAAAGAAAGTTAGCGGCGGTGGACGCCACGCTCGCGGATGACTTGGTTGATCTCGCGCACCGAGCGCTCGATCTCTTCGTCAGTCATCCCGGCCACGAGTTCGGCGTCCAAGGCGGCCTGGATGGTGGAAGCGAAGCCTGAGTTGCCCAGATTTTGCGTGGTGTCGCCACTGGGTTCGCCCTCGCCTTCCCACTCGACCGCCAGGAGTGTG
>JBBIVU010000225.1:0-5688 GCA_037439585.1 Roseateles sp.
CCTCGATGAAGCCGAAGCCCATCGCGCCCAGGCCGTCGATGCAGCGGCCGTTCTTGTCCAGCCCGGCGGCCAGGCCGATGCGGTTGGGGAAGCGCAGGCCGGCCACGGTCACCGGGTCGCTGATGCGCTGCCCGCACCACAGCCACTGGGCGGGTGTGTTCTGCAGCTTGGCGATGCTGTTGAGTGTGAGTTCGTGGGCATGTTCGGGGTCCATGCCGAACAGGAAGGGGCGGGTGAGGGCGTAGGGGATCAGCGGCATAGCCCGCATTCTCTCAGGGCAGACCCTGATCCCGGTCCCACGGCGGCGTTTCGCCCATCTGCGCCAGCATGAAATCGATCAGCGCGCGCACCTTGGGCGCCGGGTGGCGGCTGGGCAGATAAACGGCGTAGAGCGTGTCGGCATCCGCCAGCCCGCCCACCGGCTGCCAGCCGGGCAGCAGGGCGCGCAGGCGGCCCGCGCGCAGGTCGGTGCCGATGGCGTAGGTGGGCAGCACCGCCAGGCCCATGCCGGCCAGGGCGGCCACGCGCAGGCTCTCGCTGCTGTTTGCCGTCAGCCCGCTCTCGAAGCGCAGCGTGCCGCGCGTTTCCACCTCGGCCTCGCCGTGCTCGGGGTGGCGGAAGCGCCAGCGGTCGGGCGACTGCAGGTAGCCGAAGCGCAGGCAGCGGTGGTCGGTGATGTCTGCCGGCGCCGCCGGCTCGCCGTGCGCTGCGAGGTAGGCCGGCGCGGCGCACAGCACGTAGCGGATGGGCGCCAGCCGCCGGGCCACCAGGCCGTCGGCGGGCTTGTTCGTCAGGCGCAGCACCACGTCAAAGCCTTCCTCGGCCAGGTCCACGTAGCGGTCGTTCAAGCCCAGCACCACGTCCAGCTGCGGGTGCCGGGCGCAGAACTCGGCCAGCAGGGCGGTGAACTGCAGGTTGCCGAAGGCGGTGGACACGGACATGCGCAGCACGCCGCGCGGTTCGTCGCGCCGGCCGGCGAGCTCGGTCTCCAGCGCCAGGGAGTCGTCCAGCAGCCGCAGCGCGCGCGCGTACACCGCCTGGCCCTCGGGCGTGGGGCTCACGCTGCGCGTGGTGCGGTGCAGCAGGCGGGTGCCGAGCTGGTCTTCCAGCCGCACCACCTGCTTGCTGACGGCCGATTTGGTGGTGCCCAGCAGCCGCGCGGCGCCGGAAAAGCCCCGCGCGTCCACCACGCGGGCAAAGGCTTGCAGGTCTTCGAGGCGGCCCATGGTGATCGTGCTCCGTTTGGAAACTCTGAATCTACTTTGTTGTGGATTGTGTCCTTGTTGATGCGTTTTTAGAGTGCGGCCTTCCTTCAACTGGGAGTTGCTGCATGCCCACCGCCTTGAACCCTTGCATGGCCCGGTCCTGCCGCCCGGGCCTGATCGAGCGCCTGCCCGACCTCGTGGCGGCGTCCAGCCTGCCGCTGCTGTTCATCGTGCTGTGGAGCAGCGGCTACGTGGCCGGCAGGCTGGCGCTGCCCCACACGGGGCCGCTCACGCTGCTCACGCTGCGCTTTGGCCTGGCGGCCGTGCTGCTGCTGGTGGTGGCTTTGGCCACCGGCGCCCCCTGGCCGCACCGGGCGCGGGCCTGGGGGCACCTGGCCGTGGTGGGCCTGCTGATGCAGGTGCTGCATTTCTCGTGCGTCTACTTCGCGCTGCAGTGGGGCCTGAGCGCCGGCGTGGCGGGGCTGCTGATCGGGCTGATGCCGCTGGCCACCGCACTGGGCGCGCACCTGTGGCTGGCCGAGCGCATCGGCCGCACCCAGCGCCTGGGCCTGCTGGGCGGTCTGGTGGGCGTGGCCCTGGTGATGGCCGACAAGCCGCTGGGCGGCGTCTGGCCGGCCTACGCCGCCGCCGGCCTGGGATTGCTGGGCCTGGTGGCCGGCACGCTGTACCAGAAGCGCTTTTGCGCCCACATGGACCTGCGCAGCGGCGCAGGCATCCAGATGGCCGTCTCGGCCCTGGCCGTGGCCGCCGTGGCCGGGCCGGTGGAGGGCTTTGCGGTGGACTGGCAGCCCGAGCTGGTGGGGGCCTGGCTGTGGCTGGCGCTGGTGAACTCCATCGGTGCCTTCAGCCTGATGTTCGTCATGATCCGCCGGGGCCAGGCCGGGCAGGTGGCGCGGCTGTTCTTCCTGATCCCGGGGGTGTCGGCGCTGATGGGCTTTGTGCTGCTGGGCGAGCACCTGGCACCGCTGGCGCTGGCCGGCTTCGTGCTCTCGGCGCTGGCCGTGTGCGTGGCAGCAGCCAGGCGGTGAGCGCCGCGAGAAGCGGTCAAAATGACGGGCTCACCTGGGAGCCCCGCACATGACCACCGCCACCACCCTGAGCAACGACCGCCGGCTCGACCATGAAGCAGGTTCCCGCGATGCCACGCGCGACACCACCCGTACCGACGACACCCGCATCGGCGCCGTGCGTGCTCTCATCAGCCCGGCCCTGTTGCTGGAAGAGCTGCCCATCCCCGACGCCACGCTGGAGCTGGTGGAGAAGGCGCGCCGCGAGATCAGCGACGTGCTGCACGGCCGCGACGACCGGCTGCTCGTCATCGTCGGCCCCTGCTCCATCCACGACCACGACCAGGCGATGGACTACGCCCGCCTGCTCAAGACGGCGCGCGAGGAATTGAGCCGTGACCTGCTCATCGTCATGCGCGTGTACTTCGAGAAGCCGCGCACCACCGTGGGTTGGAAGGGCTACATCAACGACCCGCGCCTGGACGGCAGCTTCCACATGAACGAAGGCCTGCGCCTGGCCCGCCAACTGCTGCTCGACGTGGCCGCGCTGGGCCTGCCGGCCGGCACCGAGTTCCTGGACCTGCTGTCGCCGCAGTACATCTCCGACCTCATCGCCTGGGGCGCCATCGGTGCGCGCACCACCGAGAGCCAGAGCCACCGCCAGCTCGCGTCGGGCCTCTCGTGCCCGGTGGGCTTCAAGAACGGCACGGACGGCGGTATCAAGGTGGCCAGCGATGCGGTGCTGGCGGCCAGCAGCGCCCACGCCTTCATGGGCATGACCAAGATGGGCACGGCCGCCATCTTCGAAACGCGCGGCAACGCCGACTGCCACGTCATCCTGCGCGGCGGCAAGGCGCCCAACTACGACGCGCCCTCCGTCAACGCCGCCTGCGACGCGCTCAAGACCTCGGGCCTGCGCGAGCAGGTCATGATCGACTTCTCCCACGCCAACAGCAGCAAGAAGTACGAGCGCCAGGTGGACGTGGGCCGCGACGTGGCCGGCCAGATCGCCGGAGGCGACCAGCGCATCACCGGCGTGATGATCGAAAGCCACCTGCAGCCCGGCCGCCAGGACCTGGCCGACGGCCAGACCAAGGCCGACCTCAAGCCCGGCGTGTCCATCACCGATGCCTGCCTGGGCTGGGCCCAGACCGAGCCCCTGCTGCGCGAACTGGCCGCTGCGGTGCAAAAGCGCCGCGGCTTCCACGGCCGCTTCGACGCCGCCTGACCTCGCTGTGCTGCCCCCGGGCCTGGAGGGGTCGCAGCGGCTGTCCGCCCAGTGATCCTTCAAAATCGGGGCATGAACCAAGACCAACTCAAGCAACTCGTCGGCCGCGCCGCGCTCGACCACGTCATTCCCGGCCAGATCGTTGGCGTGGGCACCGGCTCGACGGTGGACTGCTTCATCGACGCGCTGGCCGCCAGCGGCATCGTGGTGGCAGGGGCTGTCTCCAGCTCGGAGCGTTCCACCCAGCGCCTGCTCAAGCATGGCATCCCCGTCCTGGAGGCCGCGTTGGTCACGGGCCTTCCCGTTTACATCGACGGCGCCGACGAAATCGACGGCAAGGGTTTCATGGTCAAGGGTGGCGGCGCCGCGCTCACGCGCGAAAAGATCGTGGCCGACCTCGCCGAGAAGTTCGTCTGCATTGCCGACGCGTCCAAGCTCGTTGCCACGCTGGGCAAGTTCCCGCTGCCGGTGGAGATCATTCCCATGGCTGCAGCCCAGCTCACGCGCCGTTTTGCTGCCCTTGGCGGCACGGCCAGGCTGCGCGACGGTGTGGTGACCGACAACGGCGGCCACATCCTGGACGTGACGGGCCTGTCCATCACCGACCCGCTGGCTTTCGAGGCCGAGGTGAACCAGTGGCCCGGTGTGGTGACGGTGGGTGTGTTCGCGCGCCACAAGGCCTCGGTCTGCTTGCTGGGTGACGCCGACGGCGTGAAGACGCTCAACTTCTGACCCCTTCCATGCCGCCGCGCAGCCCCTTCGGTTTCGATGCGGCGTCCCACGAGCGCCACCACTGGTGGCGCAGCGTGCTGTTCAAGCTCTGTGTGGGTGGCGCCATCGCCGGCGGACTGTGGTGGTGGGTGGGCGGCACTGGCGGTGCCCTGCTGGGGCTGCTCGTGGTCCTGCGTGTGCTGGGGCAGGCCCTCGCGCCGGACCTGGTGGCCCTGTCCGGCACGTTATGGCGAAGCCTGCGCGGTCTGGCCTTTCGGCCGGTGCAAGGCCGTTTCTACCAGTACAAGGGCCATCGCATTCGCGTGCAGGACGACGACCTGCTGCGCCAGCGCTGGCTGGCGCTGGATGACCTGGAAACTGCCTGGGGAACGCCCCTGCCTGCCGCGGCGCTGCGGCGCCGTTGGCCCGAGGGCCTGCGCCAGCAGGCGGATGGCGTCTACGCGCTGGATGACGTGGTGCTCGTGTGGCTGGGCGAGCAGCGGGACGACCGCGCGGGCCGCTTGCGGCTGTGGGTGGAGCGTGAGGTGTGGTACCCGGCGCGGGGGCGCAGGGCCAGCTACGCAGACAAAAGGGCGCCAGGCCTGAAGCCGGGCGCCCCGTCCCCGGACCCCTGAAGCACCGGCCAGCGGTTCAGAGGGTTTTCCAGTCGCCATCGCCCACCGGAGGGGGGCGCCTGGGGCCGCAGGCTTGACCGCATCACCTCGGTGCGGCCCGCTCTCCATGGGTCGGACACAACGGCAAGGGTTGGGCGGTGGGGGCGTCAGGGAACGGGCTTGCGCTGCCGTCGCAACGCGAAGCGAACCGGGTCGACGGCGTCCAGCAGGTCGGCCTCCAGCGGGCGCGGTCCGCCGAGGGCCAGGGCCGCCACCAGCCTGCCGGCCAGTGCCGCCCAGGTGATGCCCCGCGAGCCCATCGCCGTGCAGAGCAGCAGTCCGGTCTGGCGGGGTTGCAGCCGCAACTGGGCAGCCAGGGGCCCCGGGACGGCCAGGCCGCCGATCAGGGGCAGGCGGTCCGGCGTCATGAGCCGCCAGCCCACGCGGCCTGCCAGCGGCGCGCGCGGCGGCTCGGCCAAACCGGCCAGCCGGGCGTAGCGGGTCAGGTTCTCCACCTGATCGGCCTCGCGCAGCGTGCCGTCGAGGTCCCCGTCCTGCGTCGTCGCGCCGCACCACAGGCCGCCTCGGCCGTCGGCGATGGCGTAGCCGTCGCCAGCCATGGGCAGGGTGGGGCACCAGGGTGCGGTGGGCAGGTGGCTGATCTGGCCGCGTTGCACCGTCAGGTCCTGCGCCAGCCCGGCGAGGTCGTCGAGCAGGGGCAGTTGCCCGTGCCCCCCTGCCAGTACCAGCAGCGGGGCGCACGCTGCCACCGCTCCGGCAGCGTCCAGCACCTCCCAGCCGTCGGCCGCCCGACGCACGCCGGTGATGCGGCAGCCCAGCTTCAGCACCGCACCGCTGGCTGCCAGCATGGTCCGGGTGTAGTCGCCCGGCGCCAGAGCGCC
>JBBIVU010000226.1:0-5657 GCA_037439585.1 Roseateles sp.
GTCGGTCCCTCGTCGACCCACGCCCGGCGCACCCAGAGCATGCCCCGGTCACGCCCGCCGATGTGGTCCGCGTTGGCGATCGCGCTGGCCAGCACCTTGCCGACCGGGTCGCTGGCGGCCTGCGGGGAGAACTGCAGAACCGCCTGCGCGACCAGATGCGGCAGAAATTCCCTGACGACATGGACTTCCGCTACCAGCAGGCCGTGTCCCGTGCCCAGCTCGGCCGTGCGCGGCTGGCGCAGGGGCGCCCGGACGAGGGCCTGGCACTGATCGACACCGGCCTGACACTGCTGCGCGAGGCCGCTGCCGCCGACGCGGGCAACGCGGCCTCGACGGCCAAGGTGGCCGACGTGATGCTGATGCGCAGCCAGGCCCGGCTGCTCAAGGGCGATCTGGCAGGCGCTCGCGCGGATGCCCGCGAGGCGCTGGCTGCCCTGCCCGGGACGCAGCCCGGTGCGGCCCCCGGTTTCCCGCAGCGCCGCCGCCGTGCCGATGCCTTGCTGGCACTGGCGCGGGCCAGCCGCGTTGCCGAGCCGGCACAGGCCCTGGCAGCAGCGCGTGATGCTGCGGCGCTGTTGCAGCCTGACCATGACGGTGATGACAACGCCACCCGTCGCTGGCTGCTGGCCCAGGCCGTGGGAGAGCAGGCCTGGGCCTTGAAACAGGACAGCAGGGCCGGAGAGGCGCGCAGGGCCAAGGAGGCCGCGCTGCGCATCTGGCGCGAGCAACTGCCCGCCGAGGGACTCCCCCCCGCCTTCGTCACGCACTGGTTCAGGCCGCTGGAGGCTGCCGCCTTCTAGTGGCCGTCGAGGTCAGGCCTGTTGTCGGGCCTGGCCGGCATCAGTGACCGTGCTTGGTCGGTTCGGGCAACAACCGGTCTGTCAGTGCGATGGCCATCGCAGACAGCAGGAAGGCGACGTGGATCAGTGTCTGCCACATCAGCGTCTTCTCCGCGTAGTTGTCGGCGTTGATGAAGGTTTTCAGCAGGTGGATGGAGCTGATGCCGATGATGGCTGTGCCCAGCTTGACCTTGAGCACAGAGGCGTTGACATGGCTCAGCCATTCGGGCTGGTCGGGGTGGCCGTCCAGGTCCATGCGGGACACGAAGGTCTCGTAGCCGCCCACGATCACCATGATGAGCAGGTTGGAGATCATCACCACGTCGATCAGGCCCAGCACCACCAGCATCAGGATGGTCTCGTTCAGCGATGACGGTGCCGCCTCATTCTTGTAGCCGATGCTCTTGGCCAGCAACTCCAGCGCGTGCTGGTTGCCAAATGCCGCCTCGATGAGGTGCACCAGTTCGGTCCAAAACTGCCAGACATAGACGGCCTGGGCCAGGATGAGGCCGATGTACAGCGGCAACTGCAGCCAGCGGCTCGCAAAGATCAGGCGGGGCAGGGGACGCAGCTGGGGGTCGGGGCGCATGGGCGGGGCGGTGATCAGAAGTGGGCTTGATTCTAGGGAGCGTGAATGACTTCACGGCGTCAGGGCTTCGTCAGACGGGCGAAGCACAGTCCGCGCCAAGCAACTTCAGGAGACAAGCCATGAGCACGCTGAACACCTACGCGCCCAGCCCCGAGTGGGTGGCCAATGCCCACGTCCAGGGCGAGGCGGGCTACGCCGCCTTGGTGGCCGAGGCCGAGGCGGACTATGCCGGCTACTGGGCGCGGCTCGCCCGTGAGCTCATCACTTGGCAGACACCATTCACCCAGGCGTTGAACGAGGCCGATGCGCCGTTCTTCAAGTGGTTCGAGGATGGTCGGCTCAACGTCTCCTACAACTGCCTGGACCGCCACGTCGAAGCTGGCAAGGGCGACAAGACCGCCCTTATTTTTGAAGCCGATGACGGCGTGGTGACAAAGGTCAGCTATGCCGAACTGCTGGCCAAGGTCGGTCAGCTGGCCAACGCCTTGAAGGCCCGCGGCATCCAGAAGGGTGACCGCGTGGTCATCTACATGCCCATGTCTGTCGAAGGCGTGGTGGCCATGCAGGCCTGTGCCCGCATTGGCGCAACCCACTCGGTGGTGTTTGGCGGCTTCTCTGCTCAGAGTCTGCGCGACCGAGTCCAGGATGCCGGTGCCGTGGCCCTGATCTGCGCTGACGAACAGCAGCGCGGCGGCAAATCCCTGCCGCTGAAGGCCATCGTCGACGAGGCGCTGGCTGACGACAGCTGCCCGACACTGAAGGACGTCATCGTCTACAAGCGCACCGGTGGCAGCATTGCCTGGGTGGCGGGCCGCGATTTGTGGCTGCACGACCTGATGGCGGCGGAGTCCACCGTCTGCGCGCCCGAGTGGGTCGAGGCGGAGCATCCGCTCTTCCTGCTCTACACATCGGGTTCCACCGGCAAGCCCAAGGGCGTTCAGCACAGCACGGGCGGCTACTTGCTGCACGCGGCGCTGACGACCAAATGGACCTTCGACCTGAAGGACAACGACGTCTTCTGGTGCACGGCCGACATCGGCTGGGTCACCGGCCACAGCTACATCACCTACGGCCCGCTGGCCCTGGGTGGCACCGAGATCGTCTTCGAGGGTGTGCCCACCTACCCGGACGCTGGCCGCTTCTGGCAGATGATCCAGAAGCATCAGGTCACCATCTTCTACACGGCGCCCACGGCCATCCGCTCGCTGATCAAGGCAGCGGAGAGCAACGATGCCGTCCACCCGAAGAGCTACGACCTGTCCAGCCTGCGTCTGCTCGGCTCGGTGGGTGAGCCCATCAACCCTGCTGCCTGGGAGTGGTACCACCAGCACGTGGGCGGCGGCCGCTGCCCCATCGTCGACACCTTCTGGCAGACGGAGACTGGCGGCCACATGATCACGCCGCTGCCCGGCGTGACGACGCTGGTGCCCGGCTCCTGCACGCTGCCCTTCCCGGGCATCACGGCGGCCATCGTCGACGAGACGGGCAACGACGTGCCCAACGGTCAGGGCGGCATCCTGGTCGTCAAGAAGCCCTGGCCTTCGATGATCCGCACGATCTGGGGCGACCCCGAGCGCTTCAAGAAGAGCTACTACCCGGCCGAACTCAAGGGCTACTACCTCGCGGGTGACGGCGCCATCCGTGACGCCGAGACGGGCTACTTCACGATCACCGGCCGCATCGACGACGTGCTGAACGTGTCCGGCCACCGCATGGGTACGATGGAGATCGAGTCGGCCTTGGTGAGCTGCACCGAGCTGGTGGCCGAGGCCGCTGTTGTGGGCCGCCCGGACGACACCACCGGCGAGGCCATCTGCGCCTTCGTCGTGCTCAAGCGGCCCCGCCCCACCGGGGACGAGGCCAAGGCCATCGCGAAGCAGCTGCGTGACCACGTGGCCAAGGAGATCGGCCCAATCGCCAAGCCCAAGGACATCCGCTTCGGCGACAACCTGCCCAAGACCCGCTCCGGCAAGATCATGCGCCGTCTGCTGCGCTCGGTGGCCAAGGGCGAGAGCGTCACGCAGGACACCTCCACGCTGGAGAACCCGGCCATCCTGGAGCAGTTGGGCCAGGCTTATTGAGCTGCACTGCGCGTCACAAAGGCCGCCTTCGGGCGGCCTTTTTTGCGTCTCGGGGGTGAGGGGGGCTACAAAAAAGCAAACAGGCCCCGCAAGGCCTGTTTGCTTGCGACGCTGACGGCCTTACTTGACCGTCAGCACCCACTTGGCCAGCGTCTCGGCTTCGGCCGGCGTCACTTGCGTGTTGGCGGGCATGGGCACCGGACCCCAGGTGCCGGCACCGCCCTTGACGATCTTCTCGGCCAGCTTCTTGTACGCGTCCTTTTCCTTGGCGTACTTGGCGGCCACGTCCTTGTAGGCGGGACCGACGACCTTCTTGTCCAGCGCATGGCAGGCCATGCAATTCTTCTTCGTTGCCAGCTCCTGATTGGCGAAAGCGGCCGGCGCGATGAGGGCCAGGCTGAGGATCAGGACATTCTTCATGCGTACCTTTCTTGGGCAGTGAACTACAGTGGTTGCAAAGATACCTGAAGGAGAGCCCGCATGGGTTTCGTATTGGTGGGCGTGCTGTTTGTTGTGCTGCGTGTGGGCGGTTGGGTGCAGTTTCACAACAACGATTTCTGGGCCTGGGTGATCGTCGTGACGCCGTTCGCGCTGGCTGTGCTCTGGTGGTCTTGGTCGGACGCCTCGGGCCGCACGCAACGCAAGGCCATGGATGCGATGGACGCGCGCCGGGAAGCCCGCCGCCAACAGCAGATGGAGGCACTCGGCCAGTTCAAGCCCGGGGCGAAGAAGAAGCGCTGAAACGGCCTGCCATGCCTGAAGTCACGGCGGGCAAACCCGGCCATCGGGGGCGGGACGGGCCGCGTTGCTTGCATGTCTTTCAGGAGAGCCTCCATGCACTTTCGTTTGATTGCCCTTGTGCCTCCTGTTGTGATGGCCCTGAGTGCCAGCGCTGCCCAGGCCGAACTGCTCAAGGATGCGCAGTGGCAAGTTTGGCTCGATGCAGGCAAGACGGCTGAGCTGGTGCGTGCCGCGCAGGCACGCGCCAAGGCACAGCCGGATGACGACCAGGCTGCAGTTGCCCTGGCCTTGGCGGCCGTGGACGACAACGATGCGATGCGGCTGGAAGCCAGCCTGCCTGCGTTGCAGGTTTGTGCCGACAAACGGCCGCAGGCCATCTGCAGCTATGCGCTGGGCCGTGTCTACGGACAGCAGGCCATGAGTGCGAGTGTCTTCAAGATGCCAGGCCTGGCCAGCAAAACGAAGGAGCAGTTGGTCAAGGCTGTTGAACTGGATCCCGGCCTCTTCGAGGCCCGCAGCGGGCTTACCCAGTTCTACCTCATGGCGCCCGGCTTTGCCGGCGGCAGCGTGACCAAAGCCCGGGAGCTTGCTGCTGACGTGCAGCCGCGCCAGCCGGAGCAGGCCAAGCTGCTGCGCGCGTTGCTGGCCTTGAACGAAAAGGACTGGACAGGCGCAGAGAGGGAGCTGAGCAGTGTCAAGACGGGCGACGACCGCACGGTGGTCCGTGAACTGCGCGGCACCTGGACGCGCCTGGGTTTCGAACTCATGGAGCAGAAGAACCTGCCCAAGGCGCGCAGCATCTTCGAAAACCTGCAGCGCGACCATCCGACCCATGCCGCAGGGGCGTACGGCCTGGGGCGCGTGCTGATCGACATGCAACAGCCAGACAACGCCATCCAGGCGCTGGAGCGGGCGCGCACGTTGGAAGGCGCGGAGCGCCTGCCCATCGACCACCGCCTGGGCCAGGCGCTCATTGCAAAAGGCGACAAGGCGTCGGCCAAGACAGTGCTGGAGCGGTTCGTTCAAAACAAGCGCGCCAACCCGCGCAATGTCGAGGAAGCCCGCAAGCTCCTGGCCGGCCTCGCCTGACGACCGGCACACCCACGAGAGGCTGAAGGGCGCTGGCTATGATGCGCCCCGCTTCCGCTTCCCCACCGAGCCATGCTGGTTCATCCGCAGTTCGACCCCATCGCCCTCCAGATCGGCCCTGTGGCCGTGCACTGGTACGGCATCACCTACCTGCTTGCCTTCGGGCTCTTCGTCTGGCTGGCCGGCCTGCGTGCCCGCATGCCGCAGCATGCCGCCGTGGGCTGGACTCGGCAGGATGTCGACGACGTGCTGTTTTATGGCGTGCTCGGTGTCGTGCTTGGTGGGCGGTTGGGCTACTGCCTGTTCTACAAGCCGGAC
>JBBIVU010000227.1:0-5514 GCA_037439585.1 Roseateles sp.
AGAATCTTCTTGCGCTGTCCGATAGCCATTCCAACGGCGCTGGAAACAGTTCCGTGGTCCGGCTGGAAGGCCAAGGTGGTGTGGCGCACGCTTGCGAGCGTGTGACACGGGCTTCAATGGTTGACTGGCGTCGGGCGTCGCCGCGAAGGCGCGCTTTTCCGAGGCGTGCTTGCGCGGACAGCACGGGTGCCGCACCCGGGCACTCGGGTCTTCGCCCGGCGTCATCGCCGGGACTATTCAAGCTGAAAGGAAGCGCATCATGGCCTCGGTCATCAACACCAATCTGCTGTCGCTCAACGCACAGCGCAACGTCACGACGTCCCAGTCTTCACTGGCCACGTCGCTGCAACGCCTGTCCTCAGGGCTGCGCGTCAACTCCGCCAAGGACGACGCGGCCGGTCTCGCCATCTCCGAGCGTCTGAACGCTCAGGTGCGAGGCTCCAACGTCGCCATCCGCAACGCGAACGACGGCATCTCCCTGGCGCAGACCGCTGAAGGCTCGCTGTCCAAGGTGAACGACTCGCTGCAGCGCATGCGCGAACTCGCCGTGCAGGCCCGCAACGCCACCAACACCAGCGCCGACAAGGACTCGCTGGACAAGGAATTTGGCGAGCTGTCCAAGGAAATCCAGCGCGTCCTGGGCGGCACGACCTTCAACGGCCGCGCCATCCTGGCGACAGCCGCTGCAGGCACGCAGACCTTCCAGGTCGGCGCCAACGTGAGCAGCAATGACCGCATCGACGTGGTCACGTCCGACATGACCGCAGCAACGGAAATCACCACCGTGGCTGGCACCGACAACACCGGTGCAGGCCGAGCAGTCATCGACAACACGGCCACCGGTGCCACCATCGACACCGTCATCGGCAACATCGACACCGCGATCAACAAGGTCAGCTCTGAACGCGCCACACTGGGTGCGTCTCAGAACCGCTTCGACCAGGTCATCGGCAACCTGCAGATCTCGGTGGAAAACCAGAGTGCTGCCAAGAGCCGCATCACCGATGCCGACTTCGCGGCGGAAACCGCCAATCTGAGCCGAGCGAACATCCTTCAGCAGGCAGGCAACGCGATGATCGCCCAGGCGAACCAGATTCCATCGCAAGTCCTGTCCTTGCTTCGATGACCCCGGGCCAGCCTCGCTGGCCCTGAGTGCACCGCCCGCTGCGAAGACGGAAAGCCTCACCCCTCCAGCTCAAGCCCCTTGACGCCATCCCGCCGCCGCGGGTGGCGCTTTTCGGGTGCATTTCAAAAAGGCATTCAAGTCAATCCTTCTGCCGACGATAACCAGTCCAACGGGTTCGCGATTCATTCGAGGACCACGTGGTCCGGTCAGCCGGCCCGCCAGTGCCCTTGGGGGCATTCGGGCAGGACGCGGACGCGGCCACCCCACATGGGGCGGCCTGTTGCAACCGCCATTGACCGGCTTCGCACCGGACTTTTCGTCAACGAAAGGAATGAGTCATGCCTCAGATCATCAACACCAACCTGGCCTCCCTGAACGCGCAACGCAACACGGCCACGTCGCAGTCTTCACTGCAGGTCGCCATGCAACGCCTGTCCTCCGGGATGCGGGTGAACTCCGCCAAGGACGACGCCGCCGGCCTCGCGATCGCCGACCGGATGAACGCTCAGGTTCGGGGCTCGCAAGTGGCCATCCGCAACGCCAACGACGGCATCTCTCTGTCGCAAACGGCTGAAGGCGCCCTGGCCAAGGTCGGCGACGCGCTGCAGCGCATGCGTGAACTCGCCGTGCAGGCCCGCAACGCCACCAACACCAGTGCCGACAAGGACTCGCTGGACAAGGAATTCGGCGAGCTGGCCAAGGAAATTCAACGCGTGCTCGGCGGCACCACGTTCAACGGCAAGGCCGTGCTTGCCACTTCCGCCGCCGGCACACAGACATTCCAGGTCGGCGCCAACACCACCGGCAACGACCGCATCGACATCGTCACCACCGACATGACGACCGACGCCTCGATCACCACGGTCGCAGGCACCGACAACACCGGCGCAGGCCGCGCCGTGATCGACAACACCTCCACGGGCGCCTCCATCGACACCATCATCGGGAACATCGACACCGCGCTGAACACGGTCGATGGTCAGCGCGCCACGCTGGGCGCCTCACAGAACCGCTTCGACGCGGTGATTTCCAACCTGCAGGTGGCGGTGGAAAACCAGAGCGCTTCGCGAAGCCGCATCATGGATGCCGACTTCGCCCAGGAAACCGCCAACCTGAGCCGCGCACAAATCCTGCAGCAGGCCGGCAACACCATGGTGGCCCAGGCCAACCAGTTGCCCCAGCAGGTGCTGGCCTTGCTGCGCGGCGCCTGATCCAGGCTTGGCAGCCGCTCCTCACGCAGGCCGGGAGGCCTCGCGTGTGGAGCTTTCGTTTTGGCCGTGGTTTGGCCCGCTGATCGGGCTTTTGGCGAGACGGCGCACTTCCAGAATTCGCTTCATCGAGCTTGGCACCACTGACGCTGGCTCGGCGACCGAATCCAGGAGTGCGCGATGCCCCAAACCATCAACACCAACATCAACTCGCTGAACGCTCAGCGCAATCTGAACGCCTCGCAGAGTTCTCTGTCGGTGTCGATGCAGCGGCTGTCGTCCGGCTTGCGGGTGAATTCCGCGAAGGACGACGCGGCGGGGTTGGCCATTGCCGAGCGCATGAACACGCAGGTTCGCGGGATGAACGTCGCCGTGCGCAACGCGAACGACGGCATCTCGCTGGCGCAAACGGCGGAAGGTGCGTTGGGCAAGATTGGCGACAACCTGCAGCGCATGCGTGAACTGACCGTGCAGGCCCG
Source organism: Roseateles sp. (assembly GCA_037439585.1). Taxonomy (GTDB): domain Bacteria; phylum Pseudomonadota; class Gammaproteobacteria; order Burkholderiales; family Burkholderiaceae_C; genus Pelomonas. Next base: position 2,814 of record JBBIVU010000227.1, read on the forward strand.
CAACGCCACCAACAGCAGCTCCGACAAAGACTCACTGAACAAGGAATTCGAGCAGCTGGGCTCGGAAATCTGGCGGATCATCAACGCCACGACGTTCAACGCCAAACCCATCCTGGCCGACACGGCGGGCGTGGCGGCCGGCACAGGCCAAACCTTCCAGATTGGCGCCAACACGACGGCCAACGACTCGATTTCGGTTGCTGCGTTGGATCTCACCCAGGATCCCGCGGTTGTCGCTCTGCTCGGCACGGGCGCGGTGCCGTTCCCGGCCGTCATCGACAACACTGCCAATTTCGCGGCGCTGGGCACGGTCATCGACAACATCGACACCGCGCTGAACGCCGTCAACAACACGCGCGCCACCTATGGCGCCATCCAGTCGCGCTTCGACGCGGTGATCTCCAACCTGCAGGTGGCCGTGGAGAACCAGACTGCCGCCCGCAGCCGCATCATGGACGCCGATTTCGCCCATGAAACCGCCAACATGAGCCGCGCGCAGATCCTGCAGCAGGCGGGTAACGCCATGGTGGCGCAGGCCAATCAACTGCCCCAACAGGTGCTGTCGCTGCTCAAGGGCTGAAAAATTTGTAACCGGGGCTCAAGTTCCGGCAAACCTTGGCCGATAGTCCCTGGGCATATCGGCCTTTTTGCATTCCTGAGTCATGGCCACGATTTCATCTCTCGGTCTCGGCAGCGGCATCGACGTCGAAAGCATCATCACCAAGATGATGGCGGTCGAGCGCCAGCCCATCAACGACATCACGCAAAAGACAGACGGGCTCAAGACCAAGCTGTCCACCTATGGCCAGGTTCAGAGCGCCCTGTCCACGCTGCGCGATGCGTCGGCCAAGCTGACCAACCCGGACACCTGGGCCGGCTCCAAGGCCACGTCCAGCGACACCTCGGCCGTGTCCGTCACCACCTCATCGGGCGCTGCGGTCAGCAGCGCATCCATCAGCGTCAGCCAGCTGGCCGCCGCGCAGACGCTGGCCTCCAGCACGTTCACCAGTGCCACGTCGACGGTCGGTCAGGGCAGCCTCACGATCGAGCTTGGCACCTGGGGCACCGACGCCACCGGAGCCGCCACCTTCGCCAGCAAAGCCGGCGCCACACCGGTGACCATCAACATCGGCGCCGGGCAGGATCAGCTCGGCCAGGTGCGTGACCAGATCAACGCTGCCAACGCCGGCGTCACCGCAACGGTGGTGACCGATGCCACCGGATCGCGCCTGACGCTCACCTCACGCAACTCGGGAGAATCCAACGGGTTCAGGGTCACCGTCAACGATGCCGACGGCAACTCGGCCGATGCAGCCGGCCTGTCTCAGCTGGCCTATGACCCGACCGTGTCCATCAGCCAGATGTCACTGAGCCTGCCGGCGGCCAACGCCCGCGCGCTGCTCAATGGGCTGCCCATCAGCTCGGAGACGAACTCCCTGTCCTCTGCCATCGACGGCCTCAACATCATCCTGCTGAAGACAACACCTCCCGTCACGATCAATGTGACCCAGGATGCCGATGCCATCAAAAAGGCCGTCAGCGACTTCACCACTGCATACAACGCCATCAATCAGTTGCTGCGGACCCAGACCAAGTACGACGAAGGCAACAAGACCGCGGCACCGCTGCAGGGCGAGTCCACGGCCCTGAACCTCAGCAACCGCCTGCGGGGCATTGCCGGCGGCGTGACATCCCTGGGCGGCAGCCTGACGCGTCTGGCAGACGTCGGCCTGGCCCCTGGCTCGGACGGCAACCTGCCCACAGCCGGTGCCAAGCTCGACAAGGCACTGACCAACCTCGGCGACCTGAAGCAGTTCTTCATGGGTGTGGACAAGACCAACGACAGCAACAACGGCTTCGCTGTGCGCATGCGCTCCATGATCGACCAGGCGCTCAGCGTGGACGGCGGCCTCTCCAGCCGGGAAAAAGGCATACAGAGCCAGATCGACAGCAACAACAAGAACGTCGACAAGCTCACGGCCCGCAATGCATCGACGGAAAAACGACTGCGTGCCCAGTACTCGGCGCTGGACACCAAGATGAGCAAGCTGACCGGCCTGTCCAGCTACCTCACCCAACAGCTCAATCAGCTCAGCAAATAGCCGGGAACCGTGCGACGGCTCCGACCTCGCGGCGCCATGCACCCCTCTCCTCGAAGGCGACCCCAGGGTCGCCTTTTTCATGTCTCGGGCATGGATCAGGACTGCCCACTGCCGCCCCGACGTGCCATCCTGAAAAGAAAGCTCACACTTCACGCCGTCTTCGGGTCTCCGGGGCGCTCAAGTCCCCCGGAGGAAGGCCGAAAAACAGTCAACACGACGACGCCCACCCCAGACCACCATGTACGGCAACATGTCCTCCCCCTTCGCACCCCGCAACCAGCGCGCCACCTTGTACGCCAAGGTGGGTCTGGAAACCGATGTGCAGGCCGCCAGCCCGCATCGCCTGGTGGCGATGCTGTTCGACGGCACCTTCGACGCGATGAGCCAGGCCGTGCAGGCCATCCAGATGCAGAACATCGAACTGAAGAACCGTTCGCTGTCACGGGCCGTGCGCATCCTGGACGAGGGCCTGCGCGCCGGGCTGGACCTGTCCGCCGGCCAGCTCGCCACCGACCTGCGCGAACTCTACGGCTACGTGTGCATGCGCCTCACCCAGGCCAACCTGCACAGCGACGTGGCCGCCATCGAGGAATGCCAGC
>JBBIVU010000228.1:0-5490 GCA_037439585.1 Roseateles sp.
GCCGCGCTGCCCGGCTTGGAGCCGTCCACGGGGCGGGATTGCACACGGTCCTTCGCGTAGGCCACGGCCTTCTGGTAGGCGCGGTCGGCGATGCCGATGCCCTGGATGCCAACGCCGTAGCGGGCGGCGTTCATCATGATGAACATGTACTCCAGGCCGCGGTTCTCTTCACCGATCAGGGTCCCGATCGCCCCGCCGTGGTCGCCGAACTGCAGCACGGCCGTCGGGCTCGCCTTGATGCCCATCTTGTGCTCGATGGACACGCAGTGCGCGTCGTTGCGGGCACCGAGCGAACCGTCGGCGTTGACGAGGAACTTCGGCACCAGGAACAGGCTGATGCCCTTCACGCCCTCCGGCGCACCGACCACGCGGGCCAGCACCAGGTGGACGATGTTCTCGGCCATGTCGTGCTCGCCATAGGTGATGAAGATCTTGGTGCCGAAGATCTTGTAGGTGCCGTCCGGCTGCGGCTCGGCGCGCGTGCGCACCAGGGCCAGGTCCGAGCCGGCCTGCGGCTCGGTGAGGTTCATCGTGCCCGTCCAGCGGCCTTCCAGCAGCTTGGGGATGAACAGCGCGCGCTGTTCGTCGGAGCCGGCCGTCAGCAGCGCCTCGACCGCGCCGTCGGTCAGCAGCGGGCACAGCGCAAAGCTCATGTTGGCCGCTTGCAGCATCTCGTTGCAGGCGGCGGCGATGGTCTTGGGCGCGCCCTGACCGCCGAAGTCGGTCGGGTGCTGCAGGCCCTGCCAGCCGCCTTCGGCGTAGGCGCGGAAGGCGTCCTTGAAGCCCGGCGTCGTCGTGACCTGGCCGTCCTTCCAGAACGACGGGTTCTTGTCGCCTTCCCAGTTCAGCGGCGCGATGACGTCCTGCGTCAGCTTGGCGCACTCCTCCAGCACGGCGCCAGCGGTGTCGAGGCCGAAGTCGGCGAAGGCGGGGATCTGCTGCGTCAGCGTCTCCAGGCCAGCGAGGTGCTGGATGTTGAAGAGCATGTCCTTGACGGGGGCTTGGTAACTCATGGGTTCCTCCAGGCGGATACAAAAAGGGCGCCGCGACGACCGGAGTCGGGGGCGCCCGGTGCAGTGTGTGCGTGGCTTACAGCGTGTTCACGAGTTCCGGCACGGCCGTGAACAGGTCGGCTTCCAGGCCGTAGTCGGCGACCGAGAAGATCGGGGCTTCCGGGTCCTTGTTGATGGCGACGATGACCTTGGAGTCCTTCATGCCGGCCAGGTGCTGGATGGCGCCGGAGATGCCAGCCGCCACGTAGAGCTGAGGCGCGACGATCTTGCCGGTCTGGCCGACCTGCCAGTCGTTGGGCGCATAGCCGGCGTCCACCGCGGCACGCGAGGCACCCAGCGCTGCACCGAGCTTGTCGGCCAGCGGCGTCAGCACTTCCATGAACTTCTCGTTGGAGCCCAGCGCGCGGCCGCCCGAGACGATGATCTTGGCGGCAGTCAGCTCGGGGCGGTCGCTCTTCGTGACCTCACGGCCCACGAAGCTGCTCTTGCCGGAGTCGGCCGCAGCGGCAGCCGATTCGACGGCCGCCGAGCCACCGGTGGCCGCAGCCGGGTCGAAGCCGGTCGTGCGCACGGTGATGACCTTGGTGGCATCGCCGCTCTGAACGGTGGCGATGGCGTTGCCGGCGTAGATCGGGCGCTCGAAGGTGTCGGCGCTGACGACCTTGGTGATGTCGCTGATCTGGCCCACGTCCAGCAGCGCGGCGACGCGCGGCGCGACGTTCTTGCCGGCGGCGGTGGCGGGGAAGAGGATGTGGCTGTAGCCGGCAGCCAGCGCGATCACCTGCGCGGCGACGTTTTCGGCGAGGCCCTCGGCCAGCGCGGCCGAGTCGGCGTGCAGCACCTTGGCCACACCGGCGATCTGCGCGGCAGCGGCGGCGGCAGCGGCGGCGTTGTGGCCGGCCACCAGCACGTGCACGTCACCACCCAGGGCGGCGGCGGCGGTGACGGTGTTCAGCGTGGCGCCCTTGATGTGGGCGTTGTCATGTTCGGCAATAACAAGGGCAGTCATCAGATCACCTTCGCTTCAGTCTTCAGTTTGTTCACCAAGGTCGCCACATCGGCCACTTTCACACCGGCACCGCGCTTGGGCGGCTCGCTGACCTTCAGGGTCTTGATGCGCGGCGTCACGTCCACGCCCAGGTCGGCCGGCTTCACCACGTCCAGCGGCTTCTTCTTGGCCTTCATGATGTTGGGCAGCGTGACGTAGCGCGGCTCGTTCAGGCGCAGGTCGGTCGTGACAACCGCCGGCAGGCTGAGGGCCACGGTCTCCAGGCCGCCGTCCACTTCGCGGGTCACGTGGACCTTGTCGCCGGCCACTTCCACCTTGGAGGCGAAGGTGCCCTGGGGCAGATTGGCCAGCGCGGCGAGCATCTGGCCGGTCTGGTTGCAGTCGTCGTCGATGGCCTGCTTGCCCAGGATGACCAGGCTCGGACCTTCCTTGTCCACCAGCGCCTTCAGCAGCTTGGCGACGGCCAGCGGCTGCAGCTCGACGTCGGCCGGGGTCTCGACCAGGATGGCGCGGTCGGCGCCGATGGCCATCGCGGTGCGCAGGGTTTCCTGGCACTGCGTGACACCGCAGGACACGGCGATCACTTCGGTGACGGCGCCCTTCTCCTTCAGGCGCACCGCCTCTTCGACGGCGATTTCGTCGAAGGGGTTCATGGACATCTTCACATTGGCGATGTCGACGCCCGTGCCGTCGCTTTTGACGCGCACCTTGACGTTGTAGTCGACGACGCGTTTGACAGGAACCAAGACCTTCATCGAAAACTCCAGCTCGAATTGACGTAAACGTTAACCGGATTCTACGGGCGCCTCACGCAGGGGGCACGCATAAAAAAGCACGATCGTTCGATTCTAGCCAGAGCGGTGACAGCCACGGGTCAGGTCTTTCTGGGGAGGCCTCTCAAATTGCGAAGCTAGACTGTGGGCGCCAATGCAGATCGCCCTCGCTTCGCTCCCGGAAATTGGCGTCTTCGACTCTGGCGTGGGCGGTTTCACCGTGCTCCGCGAACTGCGCGCGATGCAGCCTGCCGCCCGCCTGCGCTACCTGGCCGACACCGCTTTTGCGCCATACGGCAATCGCAGTCCGGAGGAGATACGCGCGCGAAGCTTCGCCATCACCGAACACTTGATCGATTGCGGCGCACAGCTCATCGTCGTAGCCTGCAACACAGCCACGGCACACGCCATTGACGCCCTGCGCGCACGCTGGCCCGGCGTGCCTTTCGTTGGCACCGAGCCCGGCATCAAACTCGCCGTGGCCGTCACGCGCAACGGCCGCATCGGTCTCCTGGCGACGCCGTCCACTGCCGCAAGCGTGCGGCTGCGTGCGCTGATTCAGCGCCACCTTGGCAGCCGCCAGGTCGTCGTGCAAGGCTGCCCCGGTGTGGTCGAGTGCATCGAAGCGGGCGATCTGGGCAGTGCGCAACTGCGCGAACTCGTCGAGCGCCACTGCGCCCCACTGCGCGCCGCGGGCGTCGACACTGCACTGCTCGGCTGCACGCACTATCCATTGATCGAGTCTCTTTGGCAGCAAGCTCTCGGCGCAGACGTGAAACTGCTGCGCATCGAGACGGCGGTGGCACGCCGCGCCACCGATCTGTGGACATCCGGTCCAACGGAGCCGGCACTCCATGTCGAGACCAGCGGGGATCCTGCAGCACTTCGCATCTGGATCAGGCAAGTCCTGGGCTGGCCTGATCTGAATGTGCGGCGCTGGGCTGCACCTCCTTGAGGATGAAGCTCAAGTTGACGTGCAGCCGGCCGAAACTTCCGCCATGAACATCGCGAATTCGACCAACATCGTTGCGGCTGCCAACAGCACCACTGGCAGCCCACCAGGCACCGTCCAGGACGCCGTCAGCACACTGGTGCTCAAAAAGGCACTGGACGTGCAGGCCGCTGGTGCCATTGAGCTACTGAACGCATTGCCACAGCCGCCCGCCCTCGCCACCCAAGGAAGCATCGGGCGCCATATCAACACATTCGCCTGACGCCGCATCATTCCGAACGGCAGCGACCCTGGAGATTGGTGCCTGGAACGGGAATCGAACCCGTAATTCCCTCACGAGAAGGCAGATTTTAAGTCTGCTGCGTTTACCAATTTCGCCACCCAGGCAGCATCGTTGATTATCTGAGACGCAGAAAAGAAAACGGGAAATCCGATCGCTCGAATCTCCCGTGAATTTGGAGCGGGTAACGAGGCTCGAACTCGTGACCTCAACCTTGGCAAGGTTGCGCTCTACCAACTGAGCTACACCCGCATTGCTTGCGCAATTTCGCTACATCTCTCCGATCACTCTTTGCGATCTAGCGAAGCTGGCATTGTAATCCAATTTTTGTCTGGATTGCAAGACAGCAGCACTTCTTCAGTGAGGCACCACGGTGGTCTTGGTGGCACCCTCTTCCGGCTTGGCTGCAGCCACCGGCACTTCCTCGTCCGGCAGCGGCGTCGGCACCGATTCCAGCGCGACTTCGAGCACGCGTTCGATCCAACGAACCGGCACGATCTCGAGCTGGTTCTTCACGTTCTCGGGGATGTCCTGCAGGTCCTTGACGTTCTCCTCCGGGATCATGACCGTCTTGATGCCGCCGCGGTGGGCCGCAAGCAGCTTCTCCTTCAAACCGCCGATCGCCGTGACCTCGCCGCGCAACGTGATCTCACCGGTCATCGCCACATCGGCGCGCACGGGGATGCCCGTCAGCGCGGACACGAAGGCCGTGGTCATGGCCGCGCCCGCGCTCGGGCCGTCCTTGGGCGTGGCGCCATCAGGCACGTGAACGTGCACGTCACGCTTCTCGAAGATCTCGTCCTTGATGCCCAGGCGGCGAGCACGTGAACGCACCACCGTGCGAGCCGCCTCGACGGACTCCTTCATCACGTCGCCCAGCGAGCCGGTGCGGATGATGTTGCCCTTGCCCGGCATCGCCGTGGCTTCGATCGTCAGCAAGTCGCCGCCGACTTCGGTCCACGCGAGGCCGACCACCTGGCCGACCTGGTTCTTCTTCTCGGCACGACCGAAGTCGTACTTGCGAACGCCGAGGAAGTCGTTGAGGTTGTCCTCGGTGACGACGACCTTGCCCTCGTACGTCTTGAGCTGGATGCCCTTGACCACCTTGCGGCAGATCTTGGACATCTCGCGCTCGAGCGAACGCACGCCGGCTTCCCGCGTGTAGTAGCGGATCACGCCACGGATGGCCGACTCGGTGACGTCCAGCTCCTCGTCCAGCACGCCGTTGTTCTTGCGTTGCTTGGGCAGCAGGTAGGTCTGGGCGATGTTGACCTTTTCGTCCTCGGTGTAGCCCGACAGGCGGATGACTTCCATCCGGTCTAGCAGGGCCGGCGGGATGTTCATCGAGTTGGACGTGGCCACGAACATCACATCGGACAGGTCGAAGTCGACCTCGATGTAGTGATCGCCGAAGGTGTGGTTCTGCTCGGGGTCGAGCACTTCCAGCAGGGCCGACGACGGGT
>JBBIVU010000229.1:0-5465 GCA_037439585.1 Roseateles sp.
TTCCCGGTGATGGCACTGGCTTTCTGGTGGATATCCCGCCACCTCCATACCGCCGCGCAGGACTCGCTCGGCGCCTTCAGCCGGCTGAACCAGCAGGTGCAGGAGAGCCTCACCGGCGTGCGCACCGTGCGCGCGCTGGGGCTGGTGGCGCGCAGCGAGCAGCAGTTCCGGGAACTGGCCGAGCAGGCGGCAGAGGCGAGTTTTCGCTCCCAGCGCTGGGAAGCTGCCTACGAGCCCGCCGTGGGCATGACGCTCGCGGCCGCGTTCGCCCTTGCGCTGGCCGTGGGCGGCTGGCTGGTGGCCCGGCATGAGATCAGCATCGGCCAACTCACCGCCTTCACCATGTACCTGGGTCAGCTCATCTGGCCCATGTTTGCGGCCGGCTGGGTGATGGCCCTGCTGGAGCGCGGCCGCGCCGCCTGGGCGCGGCTGGCACCCGTGCTGGATGCACCGCTGACACTGGTCGACGAAGGCCGCACGGCGCTGCCGGCCGACACCACGCTGCGCGCCGAGGGGCTGACGTTCAGCCACGCCGGCGCAAAGCGGCCGGCGCTGGAAGGCGTGGACCTGACGCTGGCGCCGGGCCGCACGCTGGGTATCGTCGGCGCTACAGGTTCGGGCAAGTCCACGCTGGTGCGCCTGCTGCTGCGTCAGGCCGAGCCAGCGGCCGGCCGCCTTTCGCTGGGCGGCGTGTCGCTGCCTGAGCTGCCGCTGGCTGCCCTGCGCGCGCACATCGCCTGGGTGCCGCAGGAGCCCTTCCTGTTCTCGGCCTCGGTAGCGGACAACATCGCACTGGCCCACCCCAGCACCACGCCGCAAGCCATCGAAGCTGCAGCCCGGCTGGCTGCCGTGCATGACGACATCTCCCGCCTGCCGAATGGCTACGCCACCGAGGTGGGCGAGCGCGGCGTGACCTTGTCCGGCGGGCAGCGCCAGCGTGTCGCCATCGCGAGAGCCTTGCTCAGCGAGGCGCCGCTGCTGGTGCTGGACGATGCGCTGTCCGCCGTCGACACCGGCACCGAAACCGCCATCCTGGCTCACCTGCGCGAGCTGCGTGCCACGCGCGCCGACCGCAGCGTCATCGTCATCGCGCACCGCCTCTCGGCGGTCGTGGACGCCGACGAGATCGTGGTGCTCAAGCAGGGCCATGTCATCGAGCGAGGCACCCACGAGCAACTGCTGGCGCTGGGCGGCTGGTACGCCGCGCAGTGGCGCTATCAACAGATCGAGGCCAGCCTTGACGCTGCCTGAAACTCCAACACGGCCACAGAGACACAGAGGCACAGAGCAACTCATGAACTGCTTCCTCCGTGTCTCTGCGCCTCTGTGGCTGTGTCTCGTATGAGCATGAATATTGAACGTCCCTGGCAAAGCGTCAGCCTGCTGCTCGACGCCGCCCGGCCCGAACGGTGGCACCTCTTGTGGGGCGGCCTGTGGCTGGTCATGGCCGCTGCACTGGAAGCCATCGGCCCCATCCTCGGCAAGCGCTACATCGACCACCACCTCCTGCCCGGCCGCTACGACCTGGCCGAGATGGCGACCTTGCTGACCGGCGTGCTCGCCGTCGGCTGGGCGGCCACGTGGATGCGCTACGCCCAGCTGTCCCGCATGGCCGGCGTGGCGCGGCGCTCGGTGCTGCGGCTGCGCGAGCAGGTCTACGCGCACGTGCTGGCGCTGCCCATGGCCTTTTTTGACAAAGCCATCACCGGCCAGCTTGTCAGCCGCGTCACCAACGACACCGAGGCCGTCAACCAGCTCTACCGGCAGGTGTTGTACGTGATGCTGGATTCCAGCATCGTCGTCGCCGGTTCGCTCACCGCCATGGCCTGGCTGGACTGGCGGCTGATGCTCATCGTGGCCACGTTGGTGCCGGCCATGGTGGCCATCATCCTGGGCTACCAGAAGCTCTCCGCGCCGGCGGTGGCGCGCACCCGGCAGCTGCGCAGTGACATCAACGCCCAGATGGCCGAGAGCATGGCCGGCATGGCCGTGTTGCAGGCCAGCGGCGCGGCCGGGCGGTTCGGGGCCCGCTTCGAGGCGACCAATGCCGAGCACCGGCTCTCGCGCATTGCCGAGCTGCGCGCCAACGCCTGGCTGCTGCGGCCGGCGCTGGACCTGATGAACGTGCTGCTGCTCGTCACCGTCATCTGCGCCTTCGGCCGGCGCGAGCTGTCGGGGGTGGAGGTGGGCCTGCTGTATGCCTTCCTGAGCTATATCGCGCGCGTGGTGGAGCCGCTGATCCAGATCACCATGCAGTTCGGCCAGCTGCAGCAGGCCATGGTGGCGGCGTCGCGCGTGCGCACGCTGCTGGAAGAGGACGAACATCGCGGGCCAGCGCAGGACGGCCACGCCATCACGCGGGGCGGCATCCGCATCGAAGGCTTGAGCTTCGGCTACGACCCCGCGCGGCCGGTGCTGCAAGGCATAGCCGTGGACATCCCGCCGGGCAGCTTCGTCGGCATCGTGGGGCACACGGGCAGCGGCAAGAGCACGTTGCTGTCGCTGCTGCTGCGCTTCTACACCGCGCAGCAAGGCCGCATCACCTTGGATGAGCAGCCGCTCGCTCAGGTGCCCGACGCCGCCTTCCGCGACGCCGTGGGCCTGGTGCCGCAAGAGCCCTACCTGATGTCGGCCAGCGTGCACGACAACATCGCCATGGGCCGGCCCGGCATCAGCGCCGAGGCCGTGGAGCAGGCCGCCCGCGCAGCGCGCGCGCACGACTTCATCACCGCGCTGCCGCAGGGCTACAACACCCTGCTGGGCGAAGGCGGTGCCCGCGTGTCCACCGGGCAGAAGCAACTGCTGGCCATGGCGCGGGCGCTCGCAGGGCAGCCGCTCATCCTCTTTCTGGATGAAGCCACCAGCAACATCGACAGCGCCACTGAGCAGCGCGTGGGCGAGGCCCTGGTGGCCCTGCACGGGCGGGTGACGGTGGTGGCCATCGCGCACCGCCTCTCCACCATCCGCGCGGCCGATCAGATCCTCGTGCTCAACCACGGCCGGCTGCAGGAGTGCGGGCCGCACGAGGCGCTGATGGCGTTGGAGGGCGGGCTGTACCGCCGGCTGGTGGAGTTGCAGATGCTGGAAGTGCCGGAACCGTCGGACGGCTGAGTGCGCGCCTCAGGCGTCACCGGGCCGTCACGGACGCTGCGCACACTGCGGCGCTCTCGTCCATCGCCCCCCGCCCACCATGTCCAAGCGCTTTGCCCTTACGGCCGTCACGGCCGCCCTGCTCGCAGCCACGCTGTCCGGCTGCAAAAATGACACCGTCGGCATCCCCGAGGGCACGACCATTGAGCTTGCCCTGCTCAGCACGACGGACCTGCACCAGAACCTGCTGAGCTACGACTACTACCGCCTGGCCGACCTCAGCGGCTCCAGCACGCTGGGCCTGGCAGCCACGGCGTCGCTCATCAAAGCAGCGCGCGCCGAGAGCCCGAACAACATCCTCGTGGACAACGGCGACGCCACGCAAGGCACGCTGCTGGGCGACTACCAGGCCCTGGCCCAGCCCATCCCGTGCTCGGCCACGCTGGCCATCTACCGCGCCATGAATTCGCTGGGCTACGACGCCGCCGGCCTGGGCAACCACGAGTTCAACTACGGCCTGCCCTTCCTGAGCCAGACGTTGAACACCGACCTCGGCGTGGCCGGTGTCGCCAAGCCGGCCGGCGCCTGCGGCGCCCCCAGCTTTCCCGTGGTCAACAGCAACGTGCTGAGCGCCAGCGCCGGCGCCCCCATCCTGCCGCCCTACGTGATGCTGGACAAAACCGTCCAGGCCAAGACGGCGTCAGGCGAGACGCTGATCGTGCCGCTCAAGGTGGCCATCCTGGGCTTCGTGCCGCCGCAGATCCTCGACTGGGACGCCAAGAGCCTGGCCGGCAAGGTCAGCGTGACGGGCGTTGTGGAGGCCGCGCAGAAGTACGTGCCCGAAGCGCGCGGCAAGGGTGCGCAGCTCGTCGTTGCGTTGTCGCATGGCGGCCTGGACGCCGGCACCTACAGCCCGAAGATGGAGAACGGCAGCCTGCACCTGACCACCGTGCCGGGCGTGGACGCCCTCGTCACCGGCCACTCGCACCTCATCTTCCCGGCCGCGCGCGAAGTCAACGCGCCCAAGATCGATGCCTCGCTCGCCGCCTTGCCCACCGCCACGGTGGACAGCGCCAAGGGCCTGGTCAACGGCGTGCCCACGGTCATGGCCCAGAGCTGGGGGCGCCGCCTGGGCATCATCAAGCTGACGCTGGCCTACACCGCCGGCCAGTGGGTGGTGCAGAAGGACAAGACCACGGTCGAATCGCGCGGCCTCGCCTACGCCGATGGCAAGACCTTCGTCACGCCCGACGCCGGCATGGCCAAGCTCGTCGACGCCGAGCACCAGGCCACCATCGCCTACGCCAAGCAGCCCCTGGGCGTGACGACGGACTTCGAGATGTCCGCCTACTTCTCGCTGGTGGGTGACGTGAGCGCCATCCAGATCGTCAACCAGGCGCAGATCGACTACGTCAAGAACTTCCTGGCCACCACCACCGATGCCACGCTCAAGAGCTATGCCGGCATCCCGGTCATCTCCTGCAGCGCCCCCTTCAAGGCCGGCCGCAACGGCGCCACCGACTTTACCGACGTGGCGCCCGCCGCCACCAGCGCCGCCCCCGTGGCCCTGCAGGTGCGCAACCCGGGTGACCTCTACCTCTACGGCAACAACAACATCCAGGCCGTGAAGATCAAGGGCAGCGATCTCAAGAACTGGCTGGAAACCTCCGCCAAGCAGTTCGGCCTGATCGACCCCACCAGCACCGCCACGCAAGACCTGGTGCCCAGCTACTCCACCATCTACAACTTCGACGTGTTCTACGCCGAGGGCAACGCGCTGACCTACCAGGTGGACGTGACCAAGCCCGTGGGCTCGCGCATCGTCAACCTGCGCTACCAGGGCCAGCCGGTGGCCGACACGGCGGACTTCATCGTTGCCACCAACGACTACCGCGCCGGTGGCGGCGGCAGCTTCCCCGGCATCGATGGCAGCAAGACCATCATCAAGTCGCCCGACGCCAACCAGGCCGTGGTGGCCGCCTACCTGCGCAAGCAGACGGCCCTGACCCGCGCCACCAACGGCAACGCCCGCGCCTGGAGCTTCGTCAAGACCACCACCGCTGGCCCCGTGGTGCTGCGCAGTGCGCCGGGCAAGCTGGCCATCGCCCAGGGCCTGGGCCTGTCGCAAGTCACGGCCGAAGGCACGGTGGACGCCAGCGGCTACGCCCGCTACAGCATCGATCTGAGCAAGTGAGGCACGTCGCCTTCGCGCTGGTGCTGCTGCTCGCCGTCGCGCTGGCCGCTTGTGCACCGGCCGCGCCGCGCGATGCGGCGATGGTGGAGTCGCTGGGCATGCAGGCCCTGCAGACCCGCGACGCCGCCGCGCTGCGCACGCTGCAGCAGTGGGCCGAGCAGGCGCGGGGCCACCTTTCAGC
>JBBIVU010000230.1:0-5442 GCA_037439585.1 Roseateles sp.
TGCAGTCGCTGGCCGCCAGACTCAAGGCCAAGCCTGACGATGCCGAGGGTTGGGCCATGTTGGCGCGCTCGTACACCACGCTGGGCCAAGTGTCAGAGTCGCTGCCTGCCTATGCCCAGGCTCTCAAGCTGGCGCCCAAGGATGCGGAGTTGATGGCCGACTACGCCGACGCGCTGGCGCTGCAACAGGGCCGGCAGCTCAGCGGAGAGCCGCTGGCCTGGGTGAAGAAGGCGCTGGCCCAGGACCCGCGCCAGCCCAAGGCGCTGCTGCTGGCGGGCACCGAGGCCTTCAACCGCCAGGACCTGCCCGCCGCCATCAAGTTCTGGGAGCAGGTGGTGGCTGCGGGCCCGGCCGGCAGCGGCCTGGTCGAGCAGGCCCGCAATGGCCTGGACGATGCCCGCAAGCTGCAGGGTGGCGGCGGCAGCAGCCCCGTGCCCGCGCAGGCCACCGAGGCGCGGCAGGTGGCTTCGGCCAAGGTGGGGGGGACGGTGCGCTTGTCACCCGAGCTGGCCCGCGAAGCCAAGCCGGACGACACCGTCTTCGTCTTTGCGCGCGCCGCCGAGGGGCCACGCATGCCGCTGGCGCTGATCCAGCGCCGTGTGCGGGATCTGCCGTTGAAGTTCGAGCTGGACGACAGCATGGCCATGAACCCGGCCGCCAAGCTGTCGGGGGCGGCGCAGGTGGTGGTGACGGCCCGCGTCAGCCGCTCGGGTCAGGCCCAGCCGCAGCCGGGCGACCTGGAAGGTGTCACGCAGGCGGTGGCCTTGGGGCGCAGCGACCTGGACCTGGTGATCGGATCACGCGTGCGCTGAGGCCCGCCGGCTCAGGCCGTGCCGTGCTTGGTGTCGAACGCGATGCCCATGGCCTGCAGCAGTGGCGTCGGCAGCACGCCACCGGCGCAGACGATGACGTCGTCGTTCTCCACCCGCTCCGTGTGCTCCCCGGATTTCAGCGCCACATGGCCGAGATCGATGCTCTCGATCTCGGTGTTCAGGTGCAACTGGATCCGTCCGGCGGATACCGCATCCTCCAAGGCCTTGCGATTCTTGGCCTTGACCCGGTTGAAGGCCGCGCTGCGATAGGCCAGCCGAACCGGCGTGCCGGGTTGTTCCGACAACTGCACGGCGGCCTCCAGTGCGCTGTCGCCTCCGCCCACCACCAGCACGCGTCGGCCCTTGTACTGCTCCGCATCGATGAGGCGGTAGACCACGTTGGGCAACTCCTCACCCGGACAGCCCAGCTTGCGCGGGCTGCCCCGGCGCCCGATGGCAAGAAGCACGGACTTCGCCCGGTAGTCGCCCCGCGTGGCATTGACGATGAAACCATCGCCATCGGATTGCACCCGTTGCATGGCATCCTTGAAACTGAGCTGGAGCCCATGCCGCTGCACGACGTCCTGCCAGAATTCCAGCAGCTTCTCCTTGGACACCTCGGACATGCGCACCTGGCCCACCAGAGGCAACGTGACCGGCGCCGTCATCGCGATCTTCGCCCGCGGGTAGTGATAGACCGATCCACCGAGTGAATCTTCCTGTTCGAGCACCAGGTAGCGCAGCCCGTGTGCTTGAGCGGCAAGCGCCGCCCCCAACCCGGCAGGGCCGGCGCCGACGATGATCACGTCAAATTGATCTGCAGACGTCTTGGTGCGGTGGCGAATGTGGTCCATCGCCTGCACGCCCTGCGTTGCCGCCTTGCGGATCAAGCCCATGCCGCCGAGCTCGCCCGCGATGAAGAGTCCCGGAACGTTGGATTCGAACTGCGGACTGACCCGCGGTATGTCCACGCCGCGGCGCTCGGTACCGAAAACCAGCTGGATCGCTTCGACCGGGCAGGCCGTGGCGCAGGCGCCGTGGCCGATGCACGCTGCCGCGTTGATCAGTTCGGCCTTGCCGCCCACGATGCCCAGCGCGCCCTCGGGGCAGACGTGCGTGCAACTGCCCGAGCCGAAGCAGCGGACCGGGTCCACGATGGGATGCAGCGAGGGCGGCTCGTTCAGGCCGGCGGCCAGCACGTCCGCCTTGACGGCAGCGCCTTGGCGTTCTCTTCGGTGGCGCAAGTAAAGGTGCAGGCACACCGCCAGCAAGGCGACGGCCATGTAGGGCAGGGCGTTGAGCATCTACCTGGATTCGGATCGGGCGGGGGCCCAGTGTCCCCGAAGAGGCTGAAGCTGGGCTGAACCCTGCCCAAGACTTTGTGCGTCAGATTGTGTTCAGTAGGGCCACCTAAGGTCCCGCGAGATCACCTCCTCGGGCGGGTCCTCGCCGACCCACTCGCAGGCCTTCAACCACGTGCTTGCATCGCCGGCCGGGATCGCTTCCACCGTGTCGAAGCGAGTGGAACGCGCGATGTCCATACGGAATCCAGGAGCCATTGGATGAATCCGGGAATGACTCGCCGTGCGTTGACACAGGGTCTTGCGCTCTCATGCGTGGCTCCTGCGCCCGCCTCCACACCGGGTGATCGCCTGCCCATGCCTGTGCTCAAGCTGGCGACTGGGGCGGACAGGCATTCAAACGACGGGCACCGGCTGCGCGAGGTGTTCCGATCGGCCCTGGCGCGGCTCGGGTACGCCTTGGAGGTGGTGGATTTGCCACCGATGCGGGCAGCGGCACTGCTTCAACGCGGGGAAATCGACGGGGAAATGCTGCGTTCGGACGAATACATCTCGTCTCATCCCCTTTGCGTCAAAGTGGATTTCACGCTCTACGTGGCCTCCGTCGGCATTTACGGCAGGGCACCGCAGCATCGCCTGGCGCAGGTGGATGCCGCCCTGGCTGCGTCGGGTGGCGTCGTCTATCGCCGTGGCGTGATGGCGTGTGAGACGCGCCTGGCAGCGGCCGCACCGAAGAGCAAGACCTTTGCCGTGACGACGACGCGCAGCGGTGCAGCCATGGTCATCGCGGGCCGGGTGGATCACCTTTGTGAATTGGATGTTTCGATCGCGCACTGGCGCGACGGGGTCGACGAGGCGGAGCGGAACGCGCTGGTGCGTGTGGGTTCGTTCGTCCCGAGGCTCCCGTTGTTCCCCTGCCTGCATCGGCGCCACGCGGCACTTGGCCCGACGCTTGCTGCGATGTTGCGTGCCCTCGAGGGGCATGGGGTGCTGCAGGGGCTGACACCGAAACAGACGAACGAATAGCCCCGTCAGGCAGCCGGCGGCTGCAGGCTGTCGCGCCGGGCCAGCGCCGGGAACAGCCGGAACCACAGCGCCACCACGCCCAGCACGCCCACGCCGCCCAGCAGCACCGAGCCCACCGGGCCCAGCAGCGCGGCGGTGGCGCCCGACTCGAACTCGCCCAGCTGGTTGCTCGCGCCGATGAAGACCGAGTTCACCGCGCCCACGCGGCCGCGCATCTCGTCGGGGGTTTCCAGCTGCACGATGGACTGGCGGATGACGACGCTGACCATGTCCGCCGCGCCGCTCAGGGCCAGCGCCAGGAAGGCGCCGGTGAATGAGCGGGTCAGGGCGAACGCGATCATCATCACGCCAAACAGCGCCACCGCGCTCAGCAGCCAGTGGCCGGCGCGGCGTTGGATCGGGTGGCGGGCCAGCCCCAGGCCCACCAGCACGGCGCCGAGGGCCGGGGCGGCGCGCAGCAGGCCCAGGCCCTCGGGGCCGGTGTGCAGGATGTCCCGCGCAAAGATGGGCAGCAGCGCGGTGGCGCCGCCCAGCAGCACGGCGAACAGGTCCAGCGAGATGGCGCCCAGCATCACGGGCCGCTGCCAGATGAAGCGGATGCCGGCTGTCAGCTGCGCCAGGCCCGGTGCCGCGCGGCGTGGCTGCACGGGCCGGTGGCGGATGCCCAGCACCGCCAGCACCGCCGCGATGAGCAGCAGCAGCGACACGCCGTAGACCCCGGCCGCACCCCAGTGAGCGGCGGCGCTGGCGGCGGTGCTGTGCTCGATGTGCGTGGCCGCCCAGGGGCCCAGGGCGTAGAGCACACCGCCCAGCGCCGGGCCGGCAATGATGGCGGCCTGCATGGTGGAGCTGGCAGCGGCCACCGCGCGCTGCAGCAGCGTGGGCGGTACCAGCGAAGGCATCAGCGCCTGTTGAGCCGGCATCTGCAGCGCGCGGGCGCAGCCCAGCAGCACCGACAGCGCCAGGATCAGCTGCGGGGCCACCCAGCCGCCGGCGCTCGCCAGCGCCAGGCATGCGGCCGTGAGCAGTTGCAGGGCCAGGCTGGCGGCCAGCAGCAGGCGGCGGTCGTGCTGGTCCACCAGGTGGCCGGCGGGCAGCGTCAGCAGCAGTGCGGGCAGGAACTGCGCCAGGCCCACCAGGCCGAGCTGCCAGGCGCTGCGGGTCAGGTCGTACATCTGCCAGCCCAGGGCCACCATCAGCATCTGGTTGGCGGCGCCGCCGGTGACGCGGGCACCGAGCAGGGCGAGGTAGTCGCGTTGGTCCCGCAGCCGCTGCGGGGTGTCTGAAAAAGCCATCCCGGCGAGTCTAGTGGGCAGACGCCGGGCGGGCTTTCGGGTGGGCTATCGGGGGGGCTATCGGGCGCCGTCGACCAAGGCTTTGATGATGGCGGGGTAGACGGGCTCGCCGGTGCCGCGGTCGAACAGGCCCATGCTGTGGTTGTCGCGGGCGGCGCCGGCGTCCCAGTAGACGGGCACCAGGCCGTGCGCCCAGGCGGAGCGGGCCACGTAGCCATCCCACGCCAGCCGGTAGGACTCGGCCGCCGCGTACTCGGTGCGGCGGATGGCGCCGAACTCGCCCAGGATGACGGGCACGCCCTGGTCCACGTACTTGGCCTTCATCTTCTGGAACTGCGCGTCGATGAACGCCTCGTTGGCCCAGGTCTCGGTGACCTGGGGGTCCGTCGCGCCGGCACCCCACTGCCAGATGGTGCTCTTGTCGTTGAGCGTGAAGTTGTAGGGGTCGTAGAAGTGCACCTCCATCATCAGCCGGTTCTTGGCCGTGTCGGTGGGCAGCACGGCGAAGTTCACGGTGTGGTCGATGTGGGTGTTGAAGCCCTGCACGATGAGGTGGCGCACCGCGTTGTTGCCACCGGTGGCGCGCACGGCCGTGACGAACTGCTGGTTGAAGCCGTTCTGCACCGCGATGTTCTCGGCCTTGGGCGTGCCGTAGTCGCCTTCCACCATCACCTCGTTGGTGCCGGCGAACAGCAGCGTGTCGTCGTAAGCCTTGAAGTGGTTGGCGATCTGTGTCCAGAAGGTGGTGAGGCGCGCGTTGGCCACGGCCTGGGCGGCGTAGGTGGGCTGCATCCAGCCGCCGTCCCAGTGGATGTTGATCAGGGCGAACAGGCCGGCCTTCTGCGCGTAGCCCACCACCTCGGCCACGCGGGCCAGCCAGGTGGCGCGGATGACGTCGTTGGCGTCGGCGTATTGCTTCCACGACACGGGGATGCGCACGGTCTTGAAGCCCGCCGCCTTGACGGCCGTGAGCAGCGCCTGCGTGGTGGCGGGGTTGCCCCAGGTGGT
>JBBIVU010000231.1:0-5355 GCA_037439585.1 Roseateles sp.
CTCGGAGTTCGATGAATTCAAAGCGCGTTACGGCAACACCCTGGTGTGCGGCTTCGCGCACATCGAGGGCATGCCGGTGGGCATCGTCGCCAACAACGGCATTCTTTTTTCCGAAAGCGCCAACAAGGGCGCGCACTTCATCGAGCTGTGCTGCCAGCGCAAGATTCCGCTGGTGTTTTTGCAGAACATCACCGGCTTCATGGTCGGCCGCAAATACGAGAACGAAGGCATCGCCCGCGCCGGCGCCAAGATGGTGACGGCGGTGTCCTGTGCCCAGGTGCCCAAATTCACCGTCATCATCGGCGGCAGTTTCGGCGCCGGCAATTACGGCATGTGCGGCCGCGCCTTCGCGCCGAGATTCTTGTGGATGTGGCCCAACGCGCGCATCTCGGTGATGGGCGGCGAGCAGGCTGCCAGCGTGCTGGCCACGGTGCGGCGTGACGGCATCGAGGCCAAAGGCGGGCAGTGGAGTGCCGCGGAAGAAGAAGCCTTCAAGGCGCCGATTCGCCAGCAGTACGAGGATCAGGGCCACCCCTATTTCGCCAGCGCCCGGCTGTGGGACGACGGCGTGATCGACCCCGCCGATACGCGCCGCGTGCTGGCCCTGGGCCTGAGCGCCGCGCTCAATGCGCCCATCGCCGACACGCGCTTCGGCGTGTTCCGGATGTGATGGGCGCGCGATGTCGAATGTGATGATCCCCACCGCCATCCGCCCGCTGCAGGCCGGCGACTCCGTCGAGGCGCTGACCGCCTTGCTGCACAAGGCTTATGCCAGCCTGGGGGCGCAGGGCTGGAACTTCACCGCCGTCGACCAGCCCGTGGACGTCACCCGCGACCGCCTGGCGGGCGCGCAGGGCTTCGTCGCCGAACTGGACGGCCGCCTCGTCGGCACCGTGGCCGTGCGCGGCCCCAAGCCCGCCGGCGAGACCTACATCGCCGACGCGCCGCCCGCGCTCTACACGACGCCCGGCACCGCCATCCTGTCGCAACTGGGCGTGCACCCCGACTGCCGGGGACAGGGCGTGGGCGAACAGCTCATCGACGCCGCCGAAGCCTGGGCCCACGCCCAGGGCTTCTCGCAGATCGCGCTGGACACCGCCGAGCCCGCCACCGCGCTGCGCCGCCGCTACGAGCGCCATGGCTACGTCACCGTGGGCCGTATGCAGTGGCAGGGCAAGACCTACGCGTCCGTGTTGATGGCGAAGCTGCTGACGCCGGCAGCAGGCTGTCAGGCATAAAATGTGTCTTTAATTCTTATTTCGTACACATCATGCGCACCAACATCGACATTGACAACGACTTGATGGCCGCCGCGATGAAAGCCGGCCCGTACAAGACCAAGAAGGAGGCCGTGGAAGCCGGCCTGCAGTTGCTGAAGCGGCAGGCGGCCTACCGGGAGATCCTGAAGTTCCGTGGCCAGTTGCAATGGGGCTGGGGCGACGAGGACGAGTTGAAGGAAGCGCCCGTCGCTGCTGAACCCGCCAAGGCCTATCGCGCGGCAGCCGCCAAGCCCCGGACGGAGAAGGCCCGTGGTCGTCGTTGACAGCGGCGTCTGGATCGACCTGCTGGCCGGTCGCGAGAACTCGGCCAGCGACGCGCTGGCACGGCTGCTGCACAACGGTGAGACCGAGCTGGTGCTGCCGGACCTCGTGCTGTTCGAAGTCCTGCGCGGGTTCCGTCTGGAGTCCGACCTGCGCACCGCTCGCTCGCTCTTCGCCGCGCTGCCTGTCGCCTCGACGGGCGGGGAAGAGATCGCATTGCGCGCCGCCGAGCACTACCGTCATTTGCGGCGGCTCGGCGTCACGGTGCGCAGCGCCGTCGATGCGCTGATCGCGAGCTTCTGCATCGAGCGCGGTCATGCGCTGCTGCATCGTGACCGGGACTTCGACGCCTACGCCAACCACTTCGGCCTGCAGGTATGGCCGCATCTGAGCTAGCCCATGAGCGCATTGCAAATCACCGACGACGGTCGCATCGCCCGCGTCACCCTGAACCGCCCCGAAGTGCGCAACGCCTTCAACGAAGGCCTGATCGCCGAGCTCACCACGGCCTTCACCACGCTGGGCGCGCGCACCGACCTGCGCGCCATCGTGCTGGCCGCCGAGGGCAAGGCTTTCTGCGCTGGGGCTGACCTGAACTGGATGAAGGCCATGGCCGGCTACAGCTGGGACGAAAACCACGCCGACGCCACCCGCCTGGCCGACATGCTGTGGGCCCTCTACAGCTGCCCGCTGCCCGTCATCGCCCGCGTGCAGGGCGACGTGTATGCCGGCGGCGTGGGGCTGGTGGCGTGTGCCGACATCGTGGTGGCGGTGGACACGGCCGGCTTCTGCCTCAGCGAAGCCAAGCTCGGCCTGCTGCCCGCCACCATCGGGCCCTACGTGGTCAAGGCCCTGGGCGAGCAGGCGTCGCGCCGCTACTTCATCACCGCCGAGCGCTTCAGCGCGGCCGACGCCCAGCGGCTGGGCCTGGTGCACGAGGTGGTGGCCGCCGACGCGCTGGATGCCAAGGTCGCCGAGCTGACCACGGCACTGGCCGCCAACGGCCCCGCTGCCGTGCGCGCCTGCAAGCAGCTGGTGAAAGACGTGGCCAGCCGCGAGATCACCCCCACGCTGCGCGACGACACCGCCCGCCGCATTGCCGACATCCGCGCCACCGCTGAAGGCCGCGAGGGCGTGCAAAGCTTCCTGAACAAGGCCAAGCCCAGCTGGCTGCCGGGCTGACGCGATGCTCTACCGCTACAGCGTCTCGCTCACCGCGCCGGCCCCAGCTGCCGAGACGCGCAGCCACGTCTACTCCGAGTTCACGCTGGACCTGCCCGCCGCCTGGCAGCCCCAGGCGACGGAGGAGGACAACACCGTGGCCTTCCACGCCCCCGCGCACGACGCTGCGCTGGTGGTGGCGGTGGACTTCATCGACAGCGGCGCTGACGACCTGCAGGCGCTGGCCGACGAGGTCATCGCCCAACGCCTGGCCACGCTGAACGAGGCCACGCCCGGTGCCTGGCACACGCTGCAGCAACAGGTGCGGCCGCACCGCAGCGAGGCCGGGCTGGAGCTGTCCTTCGCCGCCGAGCTGCCCGGCCAGCAGGTGGCGCTGTACCTGGGCTACGCCACGCCGCGCAAGCTGCTGCACTTCCTGATGCTGTGCGGCCCGGACCGCGCGGCCGCGCTTGCCCTGTTCAACACCACGGTGCTGCAGTTCCAGCCGCGCCTGCCCTGATTTCCTTGCGATGACCACCCCCGACCTTGCCCAACGCAGCCGCGCCGCCGTCTGGCACCCCTGCACGCAGATGGCCCGGCTGGCCGACGTGCCGCCGCTGCCCATCGCCAGCGGTGAAGGCCCCTGGCTGATCGACACCGACGGCCGCCGCCACTTCGACGCCAACTCGTCCTGGTGGGTCAACCTGTTCGGCCACAGCGACCGCGCCCTGCACGACGCCATCAAGCAGCAGCTCGACACCCTGCCCCACGTGATGCTGGCCGGCTGCACGCACGAGCCGGCCGTGCGGCTGGCCGAGCGCCTCTCGGCCCGCACCGGCGGGGCGCTGGGCCATGTGTTCTTCGGCAGCGATGGCGCCAGCGCGGTGGAGATTGCGCTCAAGCAGAGCTTCCACAGCTGGAAGAACCGCGGCCAGGCAACCAAGCGCGAGTTCGTCTGCCTGAAAAACAGCTATCACGGCGAGACGCTGGGCGCGCTGAGCGTGACCGACGTGCAGGTGTTCCGCGACGCCTACGACCCGCTGCTGATGCGCGCCCACATCGTCATGTCGCCTGATGCGCGGCAGGGCAACGAGGCTGAGGCGCTGGCCGCCATGCGCACGCTGCTGACCGAGCGGCACGCGCAGATCGCCTGCGTCATCGTCGAGCCGCTGATCCAGGGCGCGGCGGGCATGGTGATGCACTCGCCCGAGTACCTGAAGGGCCTGCGCGAGCTGACGCGCGAGTTCGGCGTGCACCTCATCGCCGACGAGATCGCGGTGGGCTGCGGGCGCACGGGCACCTTCTTCGCGTGGGAGCAGGTGCTGGCCACCGCTGAGGAACACAGCCACAGAGCCACGGAGCCACAGAGGCAGCCGGTCAGCGCGCAGGACTGGCCGGACTTCATCCTGCTCAGCAAAGGCATCACCGGCGGCACGATGGCACTGTCGCTGGTGTTGTCGACGGACGAGGTGTTCGAGTCGTTCTGGAGCGAAGACGTCACCCGCGGCTTCCTGCACTCGCACAGCTACACCGGCAACCCGCTGGCCTGCGCGGCGGCCAACGCGGTGCTGGACCGCTTCGACGCGGGCCTGCTGGACGACACCCGCGCGCAGGCCGCCCGCCTGACCCGCGCCTTCGCGCCACTGGCCGGCCGCGTGGCCCACCTGCGCCAACGCGGCATGATCCTGGCCTTCGATGTGCCGAACGCTCCGCCGCGCTTCGCCGAGACCTTCCACCTGAAGGCCCGCGCACACGAACTGCTGATCCGACCGATCGGCTCGACCGTTTACCTGATGCCCCCCTACCTGATCGACGACGCGACCGCAGCCTTCCTGGCCCAGGCCGTGACGGCGACGTTGAACGATGTCCTTGCTTGAACACCTGAGCGCCAAGCTCCGCGCCATCGAGGCCCAGAGCCTCAAGCGCGCCCTGCGCCGTGCCGACACCGGCACCGCGCCGCGCCAGACCCTCAACGGCAGGCCGCTGCTGATGTTCTGCGCCAACGACTACCTGGGCCTCGCCGCCGAGCCGGCGCTGGCCGACGCGCTGGCCGAAGGCGCCCGCCGCTGGGGCGGCGGCTCGGGCGCATCGCCCTTGGTCAGCGGCCACAGCGCCGCGCACGAGGCCGTGACCGACACGCTGGCCCGCTGGTACACGCCGCACATCCCGCAGGCCCGCGCCATCAGCTTTTGCACCGGCTACATGGCCAACCTCGCGGTCGTCACCGCGCTGGGCGACGAGCACACCGAGATCTTCTCGGAGCAGCTGAACCACGCCTCCCTCATCGACGCGGCGCGGCTGGCCAAGGCCCGCGTCACGCGCTACGCCCATGCCGACGTGGCCGGCCTGCGCGCGTTGCTGGCGGCCAGCACGGCGAAGGTGAAGCTCATCGTGACCGACGCCGTGTTCAGCATGGACGGCGACCTCGCCCCCGTGCCCGCGCTGCTGGCGCTGGCGAATGAGTTCGACGCCTGGCTGGTGGTGGACGATGCCCATGGCTTCGGCGTGCTGGGCGCGCAGGGGCGCGGCACGCTGGAGCACTTCGGGCTGAACAGCGAACGGCTCATCCTGGTGGGCACGCTCGGCAAGGCTGCGGGCCTGGCCGGCGCCTTCGTCGTGGCCCACGCCACCATCACCGAGTACCTGCTGCAGG
>JBBIVU010000232.1:0-5333 GCA_037439585.1 Roseateles sp.
CTGCCGACAGCGGTGCTAAGTGATTGATCGGCTGTCGGTGCGCCTGCACTGCCTGCTTTTGAGGCGCAGCATTTGGGGGCAGCCCCAAGAGGCGCACCGAGGCCGGCGGCTAAACTCGCGGCCTTTTGAGAGGCGGCAGCGGCGCACATGGGGGACAGCAAGGCGGAACTGACGCGTGACGGCGGTGGGCGCAAGGGCGCTGCGCGGGCGGGCACCTTCGAATTGAAGTCGCGCCGCCTGAGCCTGCTGGGTCTGGTGCTGCACAGCGCCGACATGGTCGCGCTGGCCGCTGATTGGGCCCAGCGTGCCGCAGATGGAGGCTTCGAGCACGAGCCGGTCGTCATCGATCTGAGCGCCGTGCCGCGTGCGGCGGCCACACCAGCCCCTGAGGGGCAGACGCCGCTGGCGTTGGATGCCCCGGCCGCAGTGGACCTGCGCGCTGTGGTGGCGCTGCTGCGCGCCAGCCAGCTTCAACCGGTGGCCGTGGCAGGCGCCACGGCCGAAGAACTGGCGCTGGCGCTGGAACTGGGCTTGGCGGACGCGGCTGACGACGCCGCTGCGGCGCCGGCAACTGCACCGGAGGCCGTGGTGCGTGAGGTGGTGCGGGAGATCGTCGTCGAGAAAGTCATCGAAAAGCCAGCTGCGCCTGCACCGACGCTGGTGGTCGACAAGCCGCTGCGCTCCGGCCAGCGCGTGTACGCCAAGGGCGGTGACCTCGTCGTGCTCGCGCTGGTGAACCACGGCGCCGAGGTGATTGCCGATGGCAGCGTGCATGTCTACGCGCCGCTGCGCGGCAAGGCCATTGCCGGCGCACGCGGCGACACCTCGGCGCGCATCTACGCGCACAGCCTCGAAGCGGAGCTGCTGTCCATCGCCGGCATCTATCGCACCACCGAGAACCCGCTGCCCGCTGACGTGGCTGGCAAGCCCGCACAGGTGCTGCTGGAGGGTGAGAAGCTGCTCATGCAGCCCCTCACGTTCTGAGCCGCCCCTCATCCCGATTGAACTGAACGAACAGGAAAGCTCCAGATGACCAAGATCGTCGTCGTCACCTCCGGCAAGGGCGGGGTTGGCAAAACCACCACCAGTGCGAGCTTCGCCACCGGCCTGGCCATGCGTGGCTTCAAGACCTGCGTGATCGACTTCGACGTCGGCCTGCGCAACCTCGATCTCATCATGGGCGTGGAGCGCCGCGTGGTGTACGACCTGATCAACGTCGTCAACGAAGAGATCAAGCTCACCCAGGCCCTCATCAAGGACAAGCAGCTGGAGAAGCTCTACATCCTGGCTGCCTCGCAGACGCGTGACAAGGACGCGCTCAAGCAGGACGGCGTGGAGCGCGTGCTCAACGAGTTGAAGGAGATGGAGTTCGACTACATCGTCTGCGACTCGCCGGCCGGTATCGAGACGGGGGCACTGATGGCCATGCACTACGCCGACGAGGCGCTGGTGGTGACCAACCCTGAGGTCTCTTCGGTGCGCGACAGCGACCGCATCCTGGGCATGCTGAGCAGCAAGACCAAGCGCGCCATCGAGGGCGGCGAGCCCGTGAAGGAGCACCTGCTCATCACGCGCTACAACCCCAACCGCGTGGAAGGCGGCCAGATGCTGAGCCTGGACGACATCCACGAGATCCTGCGCACGCCGCTGATCGGCGTGATTCCCGAAAGCGAGAGCGTGCTGCAGGCTTCCAACCAGGGCACGCCGGCCATCCACCTGCAAGGCACCGACGTGGCCGAGGCCTACAAAGACGTGGTGGCCCGCTTCCTGGGCGAGGACAAGCCCATGCGCTTCACGGAAGCCGTGAAGCAGAGCTGGTTCAAGCGCGTCTTCGGCGGCAAGTGAAGGAGGCCACGCGATGGGATTCCTGAACTTCTTCCTCGGCGAGAAGAAAAGCTCGGCCAGCGTCGCCAAGGAGCGGCTGCAGCTCATCCTCGCCCACGAGCGCAACGGCCGCAGCGCCAGCCCTGACTACCTGCCGCAACTGCAGCGCGAGCTGGTGGCGGTGATCAGCAAGTACGTGTCGATCAACCCCGACGACATCAAGGTTCACATGGAGCGCCAGGGTGACCTGGAGGTGCTCGAGGTGAAGATCGAACTGCCGGAGCCTGGCGGGCGCTAAACCCTCGCGTCGCGGGCCTGCTCACGACGCATGAACAGGTACAGGCTCTCCACCTTCGCGCGCGCCCAGGGCGTCTTGCGAAGGAACTTCAGGCTGGATGCCACGCTGGGATCGATGCGAAAGCATCGGATCGCGATGCGCTGGCCCAGTTCGGCCCAGCCGAAGTGCGCCACCAGCGCGGTGACGATGGCCTCGAGCGTCAGGCCGTGCAGCGGGTCTTTCGACGGAGCAGGTGCGTTCATTCGTGGGTGAACTGGTCCGAGTTCTTGCCCTTGAACTGGGCGTAGTAGTGCTTGATCTGCACCATGTCCGCTTCCACATCACCGGTCGGGTGGAACAGCGGCCCCAGGCCCACGAGCTTGCGCGGGTAATCCATGTGGGCCATGACGATGGGCAACTTCGCCGTGACGGCGATCCAGTAGAACCCCGTCTTCCAGTACTTCGTCTTGCTGCGTGTGCCCTCCGGCGGCACGATGAGCTGCACCGGCCCGTCGGCGGCCTGCAGGGCCTCGGCCGAGGCAGCCACCAGGTTTGTGGACTTGCTGCGGTCCACCGGGATGCCGCCCAGCCAGCGCATCAACCCGCCGAACGGGAACCTGAAGATCGAGGCCTTGCCCATCCAGTAGGGCGTCAGGTGCAACGCGAAGGACGCGAACAGCGTGTAGGGCAGGTCCCAGTTGCTGGTGTGCGGGGCGGCAATGAACACGCTCTTGCGTGCCTCAAGGGGCAGGGCGCCTTGCACCGTCCAGCCGGCCAGCTTCAGCCAGGCAATCGAGAGGCCGCGCAGCACGGTGCTGACGACGGGTGTGGTGAAGATGGTGCGATGCATGTCCGCGATTGTCCCGTGTCGCGCCACTGCCTCAATCTGAGGCAACGCAAGAAAAGCCATGCAGCGCCAAGCACTTGGCGCTTGTGCCCGCAGGCTGTTCACGGGTTTGTCCACAGGCGCTGTGGATTCAGTGAAGCCGTGCCGCGCCGGGGCGCCGTCACGGCCCGCAGGTGATCGTCACATCGCTGCGCGGCTCGGCCACACAGGGCAGGATGCAGCCCTCGGCTTTCTCTTCGAGAGACAGCCCCGGCCATGGGATGCGGTGCTCGATGCAGCCACTGAGCAGTCGGGCGATGCAGGTGCGGCAGGTGCCTGTGCGGCAGGACCAGGGCAGGGCGATGCCAGAGGCCAGGCCGGCCAGCAGCAGGGTCTGGTCTGCGGCGGCCTCGAAGGTTTCGCCGCCAGGCTGCACGGTCACGCGGAATGTCTTGGACATGGCTGCCATCATGCCGCTTCGGCCCGGCGTGACCTCGCGACAATGGCCGGCTGGCAGGCGCTGCACGCCTGGTCCTGCGGTGCCGTTCTGCCGACGCGCGCCGCGTCTTTTTCTTTCACCATGCTCGCTGCCCGCTACCTTGCCGGCTACCCGCCCGAACTGATTGCCCAGGCCGAACAGCTGCGCCTGAACGGCCGCCTCGCCGAACACCTTGCACGTCGCCTGCCCGACAGCCACACGGTGCGCAGCGACACCGCGTTGTTCGACTACGTGCAGGACCTGAAGAACCGCCACTTGCGCAACGCCGGCCCGCTGAATTTTGTCGGCTATGACGCCAAGCTGCGCGTGCTGCAGCAGGCCCTGGGCACCCACACCCGTCGCACACAGGTGCAGGGCGCCAAGCTCAAGATGCGGCGCGAGATCCGCGTGGCCACCCTGTTCAAGGAGGCGCCGGCTGCGCTCCTGCGCATGATCGTCGTGCATGAACTCGCCCACCTGCGCGAGCTGGACCACAACAAGGCGTTCTACCAACTCTGCCAGCACATGGAGCCGGACTACTTTCAGCTGGAGTTCGACCTGCGGCTCTACCTCATGAACATGGAAAACCCGCTGTGATCCTGTTGGCGCCCATGGAGGGCCTGCTCGACCACGTCCTGCGCGACGTGCTCACCCGCGTGGGCGGCGTGGACCGCTGCGTGAGCGAGTTCATCCGCGTGACCGACCAGCTGCTGCCCAAGCGCGTCTTCACGCGCATCGTGCCCGAGCTGCTGAACGGGGGCCGCACCGCAGCCGGCGTGCCCGTGCACCCGCAGCTGCTGGGCTCGGACGTGGCCTGCCTGGCGGAGAACGCGGCCCGCCTGGCCGAGTTGCAGCCCGAAGGCATCGACCTCAACTTCGGCTGCCCCGCCAAGTGCGTGAACCGCCACCGGGGTGGTGCCGTGCTGTTGGACGAGCCGGACCTCATCCACGACATCGTGGCCGCCGTGCGTCGCGCCGTGCCCGCTGGCGTGATGGTGTCCGCCAAGATGCGCCTGGGCTACATGGACGACAGCCGCACGCTGGACGTGGCGCGTGCCATCCATGCGGCGGGTGGCAGCGAGATCGTGGTGCACGCCCGCACCAAGGCCGATGGCTACAAGCCGCCGGCCTACTGGGAGCGCATCGCCGCCGTGCGCGAGGCCGTGCCCCTCACGGTCATTGCCAACGGCGAGATCTGGACGACCGAGCACGCCGCGCTTGCGCGTGAGCGCAGCGGCTGCGAGCACCTGATGCTGGGCCGCGGCATGGTGGCCGACCCCGGCTTGGCGCTGCGCGTGGCCGGGCATCGCAGCGAGCCTGTGCCCTGGGCCGAGCTGCTGCCGCTGATGCAGGTCTTCTTCACCCAGGTGCGGGCCACGGTGGCGGCGCGGCACCAGGGCGGGCGCCTCAAGCAATGGCTGCACTACCTCAAGCGCGCCTACCCTGAGGCGGAGGCGGCCTACGCCGAACTCCGCACGGTGAATGCGGCAGACGAGCTGGCCGCCCGCCTCTTCGCCACCTTCAGCCCGGCTGCTTCGTGATGCGCAGGTAGGGCTTGGGCGCCTTCCAGCCGGCGGGGAACAGGGTCTTGGCTTCCTCGTCGCTCACCGAGCCGGCAATGATCACGTCGTCGCCCTGTTGCCAGTTCGCAGGCGTGGCCACCTTGTGTTGGGCGGTGAGCTGCAGGGAATCGAGCACACGCACGATCTCCTCGAAGTTGCGGCCCGTGGTCATGGGGTAGGTCAGGATGAGCTTGATGCGCTTGTCTGGCCCCACGATGAAGACCGAGCGCACTGTGGCGTTGCTGGCGGCCGTGCGGCCCTATCCGGACTGGACGGTGCTCATCGGCAAGTGCGTCGTCGAGCTCAAGCCGCGCAGCGCGACCAAGGCGAGCGCGGTGCGCGATTTCCTGTCGCGGCCGGCCTTCG
>JBBIVU010000233.1:0-5281 GCA_037439585.1 Roseateles sp.
GTAGTAGCCCGTGAGCCGGGCCACGTTGTTGCGACGGATCAGGTTGCGCTCCAGCAGCACATCGGCCGAGCCGATGACGTAGATGCCCTCCGTGCCGGTGTCGCTGATGAGCGAGTTGCGGATGACCAGCTTGTCACCCCGGAAGTAGCCGGCCACGCGTGAGCAGTGGCTGATGGTGACGTTCTCCAGCAGCGTGCCCACCACCTCCTTGCCGTGCTCGCTCTCGGGTGTGGGGCCGACGGGGTCGTCCGTGGGTTCTTCCGACACCAGCGTGGAAGGCTTCTTGCCCTCGATGTCGATGGCCCGGTACGCGTACTGCGTGAAGGTGATGCCGCGCAGCGTCGGGCCCTGGCGGTCCGACGGCTTGCCGTGCACCGGCCGCGAGGGGCGGTGCAGCGCGATGTCGTGCGCGGTGATCTCCACCGTGCGGCCCGCGGGGTTGGTGCCGATGTAGACCCAGCCCTTGGCATAGTCCACGTAAAAGCCACCGCGGCCCAACTCGCCCTCCCAGCCGGCGGACTGCAGGCGTTCGCCGTCGATGAAGACCATGTCGTTGTTGAAGCGGTGCAGCGGCGTGAGCATGCCCTCGCGGGCAGCGTGCCACCAGCCCAGGGGCTGGGCCGGGAACAGGCGCGCCCACTTCGTGCGCCACACGTTGTGGCCCAGCGCCTCCCACTCGGTGGCGACCCGCGTGCCCTTGAGCACCGGCACTTCGTCCAGGTAGGGCTGCAGGGTGACGCCCTGGTTGAGCTGCAACCCACCCGTGCGGTAGGTGCCGCCGCGCAGCACGATGGCGTCGCCGGTGACGACGCGCGCCACGGCGGCCTCGATGCTGGTGGGCTCGGCCAGCGACGTGCCGGTGGCGTCGGCCCTGCCGTCGGGCGCCACGAAGAACACGTGCGCCGCCTTGGGCACCGGGTAACTCTGCGGCACGGGGCCGTAAGGGCCGCCAGACGGCTGGGCCAGCGCGGCCGGGCCCAGCAGTTGCGCGGCCAGCAGGCCGAGGGCACCGGCCCAGCGGCGCAGGGGCAGAAACGGGGTCATCTTGTCTCCTGAAGCGCAAAGGTAGCGCTACCAATTGTTGGAGGCCGCACGCTATCACAGCCGCCCGGTGCCCCCGGGTTTACCGTGCCTTGCCGCCCACCAAGCCCAGCGCCAGCGCAATGCCCACCAGCACGATGCCGCCGCCCGCCAGCATCTGCGCCGTGACGCCCTCGCCCAGGAACACCGCCCCCCACAGCAGCGCGAACAGCGGGATCAGGAAGGTGACGCTCACCGCGTTGGTCGGCCCCACACGGCTCATCAGCCGGAAGTAGAGGACGTAGGCCAGCGCCGTGCACACGGCCGCCAGCGCGAACGCCGCGCCCCAGGCCACCACGCCCGGCATGGCGGCTGGCCATAGCCACGCGGCCGGCAGCGCCAGCATCAACGCTGCGCTGAACTGGCTGCCCGTGGCCACCGCCAGCGGCGACACACCGGCCAGGTAGCGCTTGGTGGCGTTGGCCGCCACGCCGTAGCAGAAGGTGGCGCCCGCGCAGGCCAGCACGGCCCAGAAGCCGCTGTGGTCCGCCCCGGGCTTGAAGCTGGCTTTGTCCCAGGCCAGAAAGGCCACGCCGGCGAAGCCGATCACCAGGCCCAGCGCACGCAGCCTGTTCAGCCCCTGGCGCAGCCAGACGAAGGCGACGATGGCCGTCCACAACGGCGTGGTGGCGTTGACGATGCTGGACAAGCCCGCCGTGATGGACAGCGCCGCGAACGAGAACAGCGCGAAGGGGATGGCGCTGTTCAGCGCGCCCACCAGCAGCAGGCCTTTCCAGTGCGTGCGCAGCTCGGCCAGTTGCCCGCGCGAGGCGAGCAGCGGGATCAACAGGACGCTGGCCAACCCCACGCGCACGGCCGCCATCACGACGGGCCCGAACTCGGGCGCTCCCAGCCGCATGAACAAAAAGGAGGCGCCCCACAGGGCGGCGAGCAAGGCCAGTTCACCGATGTCGAAAGCCTTCATGCGCCTGCACCCTCCAGGCTCAGCAGCGCCTGCTTGCGCTCCAAGCCACCGGCATAGCCCGTGAGCGAGCCATCGGCACCCACGACGCGGTGGCAGGGCACCAGCACGGAGATCGGGTTGCGCCCCACCGCCGCGCCCAGGGCCCGCGCGGCACTGGCCCGGCCCAGACGCTCGGCCAGCGCGCCGTAGGTGGCCGGCTGCCCCGGCGCGATGGCCAGCAGGGCCTGCCACACCTCGCGCTGGAAGGCGGTGCCCGCCGGATCCAGCGGCGGCATCGTGAACGGTTGGCCGCTGAAATAGGCCGCCAGCGCAGCCGCCGTGGCCGACAGCACGGCGTCACTGCCGTCGTCCTCGGGCACGGCGAGCGCACCGGGGTGGTGTTTCTGGCCGTCGAACCACAGGCCAGACAACCCGGCGGCGCTGCGGGCAGCCGTCAACGGGCCCAGCGGCGTGGGGATGCGCCGCTGCAGGATGTGGTGGTGGGTGTTCATGCGTGTCTCCAGAGGTGCAGCACGGCGTAGCTGCGGTAGGGGCGGTAGCGTTCGGCGGCTGCGAGGTAGGCCTTGGGCGACAGCAGCGTGCCCTCCTCGCCCGGGGCGCTGAGGGCACTGAGCGCCTTGCGCAGCACCACGTCGCCGGGCGGGAAGCTGTCGGGCCAGCTCCAGCCGCGCATCAGCATGTAGCCGGCCGTCCAGGGCCCGATGCCGGG
Organism: Roseateles sp.; assembly: GCA_037439585.1. Classification (GTDB taxonomy): domain Bacteria; phylum Pseudomonadota; class Gammaproteobacteria; order Burkholderiales; family Burkholderiaceae_C; genus Pelomonas. The sequence continues at coordinate 2,715 of JBBIVU010000233.1, forward strand.
GATCTGCGTCAGCGCCTCGGCGGCCGCTTCGGGCGCGCCCTCGCCGCGCGCAAAGGCGAGCATGGGCCAGGCTTGGGCGAGCGCGATGAGGCTGTCGGCACGGCGGCCGATGATGCCCAGCGAGGCGATGTCGTCCCGCGTGGCAGCGGCGATGCGCTCTGGCGTCGGGAACAAGCGGCTGCACCCCTCGGGGGCACCCGCCAGCACGTCGCCAAACCGCTCGACGAAGCGGCCCGCCAGCGTGCGGGCGGCGGCCACCGTCACCTGCTGGCCCAGCACGGCGCGCACGGTCAGCTCGAAGCGGTCCACACAGCCGGGCAGACGCTGCCCCGGCACGGCGCCCTCGCCCAGCGCGGCGGCAATGGCGGCGGGGTCGGCGTCCAGATCCAGCCAGCGGCGCAGCAGCGGCAGCAGCGAGCCCACGGCCGGCCACAACGCGGGCGAGAGTTCCACGGCCATCTCGCTGGCTTTGTCGAAGCTCACGCGCAGCCAGCCGGCGTGGCGCTGGCCTGCGTGGTTCAGCGCCAGCGTGCGGGTGACGCTGCGGCCCTGCACCACCTCCACGCCCGCCACTGCGCGCGGCGCCAGGAAGGCGAGCACGCCGGCCACGTCGTAGGGCTCCCGGTAGCCCAGCCTCAGGCGCGAAACGGGCGCGGTGCCGCCCTCACGCCCGCTCCGGCGCAACGCCGTGGGCTGCAACCGGTAATGCTCCATGAAGGCCGCGTTGAAGCGGCGCAGGCTGGCGAAGCCGGCAGCAAAGGCCACCTCCTGCACGGGCAGCGAGCTGTCGGTCAGCAGGGCCTTGGCGAGCAGCAGGCGGCGCGTCTGCAGGTATTGCAGGGGCGACACGCCATGCTCGGCCTGGAAGATGCGGCGCAGGTGGCGGCTGGTGATGCCCAGGTGGCGCGCCAGCGTCTCCACGCTGGCCTCGGCGTCGTCGCAGGCATCCAGCCAGGCGGCTGCCTGTTGGGCCAGGGTGCGGGATGCGTCCGTCGTCGTCCACGGCAGCGCGCGGGGCGCCAGCTCGGGCCGGCACTTCATGCAGGGGCGAAAGGCGGCGGCCTCGGCCTGCGCGGCCGTCGAGAAAAAACGGCAGTTCTGCGGCTTGGGCACGCGCACGCGGCACACGGGGCGGCAGTAGATGCCGGTGGACGTGACGCCCACGTAGAGCCGGCCGTCGAAGCGCGCGTCATGGGCCTGCAGCGCGGCGTAGGCGGCTTCGGGCGGGAGGGGCTCGGTGGACATGCGGCCAGTCTAGGGTGCGGCCCACCGCCACCCTGGCAGTTTTCGGACATGCCCCTGCGCGGGCGGCGTCAGTCGTCGAAGAAGGCGTCCGGGTGGCGCTTCTTGAGTGCGGCCACAAAGCCGCTGGCCACCAGCTGCTGGTAGGCCGCCACGAGGCGCTGCTGCTCGGCCTCCGGCATGGCCGGGCCGGCGGCGGCGAACAGGTCGCGGCTCACATCCAGCAGGGTGTCGCGGAACGCACCCGCTGGAGTACCTGGGCGGGGCGCCAGCGCACGCACAACGGCCTCGGGCCCGATGACGACGTCCACGATGCCCCGGTGCAGCAGGGTCAACAGGTCGGGGTAGTCCTTGCCCTCCACCACCGTCGTGATGCCTGACGCCGCGAGCAGGGCCCGGCTGGCCGACGCCCGCAGCGAGCCCACGCGCCGACCCTTGAGGGCTTCGATCGCACGCGGCATGGGGCCGTCTTCGGCCCGCGTGATGATGGCGAAGCGGTAATTGCCCACCGGGAAGAGCCAGCGGAATTGCGACTCCCGCTCGGCCGTGCGGGTGATGACCAGCGCCGCTTGCGCCTGCCCGCCCTGCACCATAAGCAGCGCCCGGGCCCAGGGATAGAACTGCAACTCCGCGCTCAACTCGGCCTGCTTGACGACCCGCTGGAACAGCTCGAAGGCATAGCCCTGCGGCCCCTTGGGCCCCCGCCACGCGTGCGGCGGCACCTCGCCGCTGACCCACAGCGCCGGCACCTGCTGTGCCTGGGCCGCCCCGCTGCAGAACAGGCCCGGCAAGCAGCCGGCGATCGTCAAGGTGAAGGTGCGGCGCGACGACATCGTGAGGGGCTCGAAGCTGCCCCGACTTTAGGCCTTGCCGCCGCGTTTCACATCGCCTTGAACAGATGAACGTAGGCCCGGCTGACCGGCAGCTCCCGCCCATGGCCGCGCACCCGCACGAAGAGCCGGCTTTGCTCGTCGCGCCGCGTGCCGGCGAGGTGGTCGAGGTTGATGATGGTGGAGCGATGCACCTGCCAGAACAGCTCGGGGTCCAGCTGCCCCGCCAGCTCAACGATGGGGGTGCGGATGAGATGCTCGGCCGTGGCCGTCTGCACGACGGTGTACTTGTCGTCGGCATGGAAGAACAGCACGTCACCCACCGGGATCTGGTGCATCAGCTCGCCCTGGGCGGCGCGCACGAAGCGCAGCCGCGCGGGGGCCACGCCGCCCGCTGCCGCGGCCGGCAGCAGGCGCTTCAGGGTTTCGGCCAGATCGCCTTCGGTGGCGGCCGGCGCCTCGCGCAGCCGGGCCACGCAGGCGGCCAGGCGGTCC
>JBBIVU010000234.1:0-5267 GCA_037439585.1 Roseateles sp.
GTGGCTCTACCTAGGTAGAGCCACACGCCGGGCTCGGTTTCGGCCTGGATGACAAGGAAGGGCGCGGGCCGCTCAGCCGCGATGAGCGAGGGCTCCACCCAGCTCTCGGGCAGGTCGCTCAGCAGCGCGCCGGTGGGTGACACGGCCAGCCCCACGGGTGAGGCCAGCGCCACGCGCAAGGGCGTGCCCTGGGCCAGCTGCGGCAGCTGCCGGGTGAGCTCCTGCGTCACCTGCTGCTCCATCAGGCGCGCCATGGGCTGGCCCGACAACGGCGTGACGGGCGCCTCCCCGCCGTTGAAGAACACCAGGAAGCGCGTGCCGCCCATGGTGCGCAGCTGCTCGATCAGCAGCGGCCGGTAGGCAGCGGGCAGCTCGCGCAGCGCCCGCATGGCGCCCACCGCGCCGCTGGCCACGTGGTGGGCGGCCTGCTCGGTCTGCCGCCGCACACGCTGCTCCACCTGGCTGTACCAGAGCAGGTTCACCACCAGCTGCACCAGGGCCAAGCCCCCCAGCATGGCCAGCACGAAGCGGCCCTGCAGGCTGTCGAACAGGAAGCTGCCGAAGCGCTGGGGCCAGGCGCGCAGGGGCGCGGGCGGGCCGTCTTGGGCTCCCACGGCTTCGAACAATCAGTGCCTCCTGGCGGGCCGAGCGCTGGGCCGCTCCCGAGCCGGCCCGTTGTGGCGATGTGCTTGCCGGTCGATCCGGCAAGCATCGCCGCCCCCTCGGGGGGCCGGCCAAGGTACGCCTTGGACGAGGGGCTTCATGTCTTCAGAGGGCATGCTTGGCGGTGACGGTGGTGGAGAACACGTAGCCCGAGCCGCGCACCGTCTTGATGAGGGCGGGCTGCTTGCCGTCGTCCTGCAGGCGCTGGCGCAGGCGGCTGACCTGCACGTCCAGCGAGCGGTCCAGCGGGCCCAGGTCGCGCCCGCGTGTCACCTCGGCCAGCCGGCTGCGGTCCAGCACCTCGCCGGGGTGTTCCACCAGCAGCTTGAGCAGCTGGAAGTCCATGCCCGACAGCGCCGTGGCCGTGCCGTCGGGGTCGATGAGGCTGCGCTCCAGCAGGTCCAGCGTGAAGCCGTTGAAGGCGTAGTAGCGCGGCTCCTTGGGCCGCTCCTGGCCCGTGCGGCGTGTGATGGCCTTGATGCGCGCCAGCAGTTCGCGGGGGTTGAAGGGCTTGCCGAGGTAGTCGTCCGCGCCCAGCTCCAGGCCGACGATGCGGTCGGTCTCGTCAGCGCTGGCCGTGAGCATGATGACGGGCACCTCGGAGCGGCGCCGCACCGATTGGCACAGCGTGAAGCCCTCGGTGTCGGGCAGCATCACGTCGAGGATGCACAGGCTGATGTCGTCGCGGTGGCGTTCGAACTCGGCCATGAAGCTGGCGCCGTCGTGCGCCAGCAGCACCTCGTACTGGTTCTTTTCGAGGTAGGTCTTGAGCAGGCTGCGGATTTTTTGGTCGTCGTCGACGATCAGGATCTTGCGGGGGGTCATGGAGCGGTTTTCTTCGGCGCCAGCGCGCGCAGCAGGCCCTGCAGCTTGCGCTGGGCGGCGGCGGGGGTCTGGCTCGGGTCCAGCGCAAAGCGGTGGACGGTTTCGATGATGGCGTTCTTGCCCACCTCGCCGAACGCCATGCGGTGCACGAGGCTGGGCACACGCGGGGTGCCGGGGTTGGCGAACAGGTGGAACGAGGCTTGCGCGCACGGGTCCAGCTCGTCCACCGGCACGTCCCGGCGCACGGGGATGGAGCCTTTGATGCGGTTGTAGCCCAGCTGCAGCGTGGCGCTGCCCAGCAGCTCGGCCATCTTTTCCTGGTCGGCCTGCGCGGCGCCGTTGCCGGCCAGCATGGCCAGGGTGTCGATGCTGTAGAGGTGGGCCTGCGCGGTGCCAGGCACGGCCTTGCAACTGAAGTCGCGGTCGCCCTCCAGCCCCATGGCGCCCATCTCGCCGCGCGCCCAGTCGCCCATGATCATCATGGCGGCGCGTTCGCCCGCAAAGTCGGCCACCACCTCGGTCCACGGGCGCTCGCCGGGGGGCGCACCGCTGGCGGGCAGGGCCAGGTTGCGCCAGTTGCGCAGCCGCTTGAGCGCCCGCTCCAGCGCCGGGTCGTCGAAGGCGGTGAGGTCGCGCTGCTCCAGCATGCGGCGGTACAGCGCCGGGCCGGCCTCGCTCAGCAGCAGGGCCTCGAAGACGGTGGCCACCTGCCAGGGCTCGTCGCTGAAGGCGACGGGGGTGATGCCGGCGGCGCGCAGCTTCACGGCCGCGCGCTCCAGGCCGTCCCAGTCGTTGGGCAGCTCCAGCCCCAGGCGCTTGAACACCGCCTTGTTCAGGTAGAGGTTGTTGATGCGCTGGATGCCCAGGGGGGCGGCCACGATGTGACCGCGCACCGTCACCTGGACCATCACCTGCGGGAACATCACCTTGGCCCAGTTGCGCTTGGCGGCCACGCCGTCGAGCTCCAGCAGCAGGCCCATGTCGGCCCATTCGGTCATCGATTGACCGTTGAGCTGCGCCACCTTGGGCGCCATGCGGCGCAGGATGCGCTCGTTCAGCACCTTGATGGCCGGCCCACCGCCGCCGCCGGCCACAGCGCCGTCCACCCACTTCAGGCCGTTCTCGGCCATGCGCGCGGCCACGTGGTTGGCGGCGGCGCGCTCGCTGGTGGACGTCCACCAGTGCAGCACGTTCAGCTCGCCGGCGCCTTCGGGCGCAGCGGCACTCACCGGCGCAGGCGTGGCCGGCGGCGCACTGGCGGCCAGCGCGGCGCAAGTCCAGGGCAACACCGCGAACGCCAGCATGCAGCGCATCTTGCGGGCGGCACGGCAGCGCCCGTCTTGCGTTTTGTACGACTTCGGTAAGGTTGTGTGACTCAAGGGCGCAGCCGCCTGCCGGGGAGGGGCGGATTGTCGGAGCGCCGCCCCGGCGGGGCGATTGGGGCTTTCGCCGTGCGCGGGCAGCCTCAGGCGGCCAGTGGCATGCGCACCGACACCTCGAAGTCCTGCCGCAGCGCCTGGCCGTCGCCGGCCGGCAGCTGTGCGGAGCGCCAGTGCAGTTCGTACTCCAGCTCGCTCAGCCGGCGCTCCAGCTCCTCGACGATGGTGTCGATCTCCAGCACGTCGTGGGCCTCCAGTGACAGCTGATGCAGGTTTTCTCCGAGGCCGGCACTCGCGAAAGCCAGGTGCACGGCGTGCAGCCGCCGCTCCAGCCGCTGCAGCAGGTCTGCGAGGCTGGGCGCGCCGGCGCGGGCCGTCCAGCGTGTCTGGAAGTCGAACTGGGCTGCCAGGCGGGTGGACAGCCCCGTGATGCGCAGGCGAAGTTCGTCGTGGCCTGCGCCATTGGCTGGGGTCGGGGGCGTGCCTGCACGTGCGGCCTCACGGCAGCAACGGCCCACCCAGTCCAGCAGCTTGCGGTCGAACTGGGTGTGCATCAGTTTCAGCCGCACGCAGGCTTGCTGGCTGGGGCAGGTGCCGGATTCCAGCGTTTCCATCATCAGCTCGGCCATGGCGAGGATCTGTCCCCCGCCGGACAGCCGGGTGCCGCTCAGGCCCTGGGGGAAGCCCAGGCCGTCCAGGCGCTCGTGGTGGTGCAGCACGGCTTCGGCGATGTCGGCGCCGCCGCCGGGCAAGTCGCGCAGCAGACCCGCAGCAATGACCGGGTGGGCCACCACATGCCGCCACTGCTCCGGGGTCAAGCGTCCAGGCATGTGCAGGATGGCCGGATCGATGTAGAGCTCACCCACGTCGTGCATCAGCCCGGCCGTGAGTACCGGCGCCAGCGGGGCGTCGGGGTTCATGGTGAGCAGCAGGGCGCCCGCGATCAGGCTCACACCCACGGCATGGGTGAGCTTGGCTGGGCCGCTGTCGGCATACACGGTGAGCAGGGTGTCGATCTGGGGGCTGAGCTGCAGGCGCCGGAACCCCTGCAGCACGGCGGCCGCCTGCTCGGCCCGGCACAGGCTGGACAGCAGGGCGTGCTCGTGCATGAGGCGGTGGGCGATGGCGTCCATGGGTCGGGTCGACACCCCCGTCACGACACGGGTGCAAGCCTCCAGTGGCTTGAGCAGCTTGTGCTGCAGCAGCCGGTCGCGCATGTGCGCGTCGATGGCAGCGCCCTTGGCCACGAGCTTGACGCCCGTGCCGCTGACGATGTCCTCGGTGGCTTCGATGCCCCGGGACCGTCCGGTCTCGACCAGGTGGTCGAGATAGTGTTGATTCACCGCGAGTCTGTCGCTCATGGTTTGATCTCCCTGAACCGTTTGACCGGCAAGCGCCCTGACAGGGCAGCAGATGGACATCATCATCAGTCGCGTTAGGAATGGATAGCTCTTGAGGGGCCTGTCTTCGGCCACCGCGTGATGCAGTACACGGCAGCATGCTTTTGGCGTGTGCTCAAGGCGTTAGGTGTGGTGCAGCTGGCGAGCCCATGGGCGGCTTGCGGGGGAGGGCGCCCAGCCGGCTTGGAGTTGGTTCAAACCAGGGCACGCCAGCCCGATTTCGTGCCGTGTTGGCCGGGCTCAGTTCCTTGCGGTGCAGCCAGCACCAAAACGGGGCTGAAACCTGCCGTATCCGTGCGGCCTCTGTGCGGGCTGTCGAGCGTGGCTGAGATCACGGGGCTGGCACGAGGCTTGCGCTCGTTCCTGTTGGCTACCCGATCCCTCACACCCAACCCGGAGGTTCCTGATGCTTCGCCGTTCCGCCCTGGCCCTTGCTGCCGCCACTCTCATCGCCCCCGCTGCCTTTGCTGCCGACACCATCAAGGTCGGCGTGCTGCACTCGCTGTCGGGCACCATGGCCATTTCCGAGACCGTGCTCAAGGACACGGTGCTGATGGCTATCGACGAGATCAACGCCAAGGGCGGCCTGCTCGGCAAGAAGCTGGAGCCGGTGGTGGTGGACCCGGCCTCCAACTGGCCGCTGTTCGCCGAGAAGGCCAAGCAGCTCATCTCGCAGGACAAGGTCGCCGTGGTCTTCGGTTGTTGGACGTCGGTCAGCCGCAAGAGCGTGCTGCCGGTCTTCGAGCAGACCAACTCGCTGCTGTTCTACCCCGTGCAGTACGAGGGCGAGGAACTGAGCAAGAACGTGTTCTACACGGGTGCTGCGCCCAACCAGCAGGCCATTCCCGCCGTGGAATACCTGATGAGCAAGGACGGCGGCAGCGCCAAGCGCTTCGTGCTGCTGGGCACCGACTACGTCTACCCGCGCACCACCAACAAGATCCTGCGCTCTTTCCTGAAGAGCAAGGGCGTGAGTGATGCCGACATCATGGAGGAGTAC
>JBBIVU010000235.1:0-5241 GCA_037439585.1 Roseateles sp.
CGCCGGCCTTGGGGCCGGTGCCGGAGAGGCCTTCGCCACCAAAGGGCTGCACGCCCACCACGGCGCCGATGATGTTGCGGTTCACATAGACGTTGCCGATGCGGGCCGCATCGGCCAGGCGCTGGGCGCGGCTGTCGATGCGGGTCTGGATGCCCAGCGTGAGGCCGTAGCCCAGCGCGTTGATCTCGGCGATGACCTCGTCCACGGCGCCGTCGAAGCGCACCACATGCAGCACGGGGCCGAAGATTTCCTCGCCCAGGTCGGCAATGCGGGCCAGCTCGAAGGCGATGGGGCGGATCTGGCGCGGCTGGGCTTCGGCCACGGGGGCCTCAGCGATGAGGCGGGCCTCGCGCTGGAGGCGCTCGATGTGACGGCTGATGCCGGCATGGGCTTCGTCGTCAATGACGGGGCCCACGTCGGTGGCGAGGTTGGCCGGCCGGCCCACGTGCAGCTGGGCCAGGGCGCCGCCCAGCATCTCGATCACGCTGTCGGCGATGGAGGCCTGCACGCACAGCAGGCGCAGCGCCGAGCAGCGCTGGCCGGCCGAGCGGAAGGCGCTCTGCACGACGGCGTCGATGACTTGCTCGGGCAGGGCGGTGGAGTCCACCACCATCGCGTTGAGGCCACCGGTTTCGGCGATGAGTGGAACCGGCGAGTTGGGCTTCTGCGCCAACGCCTTGTTGATGATCTGCGCCACGGCGGTGGAGCCGGTGAAGCAGACGCCCGCTGTGTGGGCATGGGCCACCAGACCGGCGCCCACGGTCTCGCCGGCGCCGTGCAGCAGGGCCAGCGCGTCGGCCGGCACGCCGGCGGCGTGCAGCAGCTCGACGAACTTCAGCGCCACGAACGGCGTCTGCTCGGCAGGCTTGGCGGCCACGGTGTTGCCCGCCACCAGTGCGGCCACCACCTGGCCGGCAAAGATGGCCAGCGGGAAGTTCCACGGGCTGATGCAGACGAACACGCCACGGCCTTGCATGCCGGTGGCGTCGGCCTCTGCTTGATCCGCGTAATAACGCAGGAAGTCCACGGCTTCGCGCACCTCAGCCACGCAGTCGGCCTGGGTCTTGAAGGCTTCCTTCACCAGCAGGGCGCAGAACTCGGCCAGGCGGGCATCGAGCTCATCAGCCGCGCGGCGCAGGACGGCGGCGCGGCGGGTGACGGGCGTGCCGTTCCAGGCCGCGAAGCCAGCGTGCAGGCGCGCCATGGCGGCGTCCACTTCAGCGGCGGTGGCCTCGGGCACGGGCTGCACTGCCACGGTGGCCAGCGCGGCCTGCAGGGGCGCGCGCTGGGCCGGGGCGGTGAGGTCGGCGCCGGTGGAGTTGGCGCGGCCGTGGCCGTCGGCGTCCAGGTAGAGGGCCGGCGGCAGAGGCAGGGCGCTGGCGGCGCGGATGTCGGCCAGCGGCGAGCCCAGCAGCTCGGGCACCTGCACCGTGGGGTCGGCCAGCTGGTGCACGAAAGAGGAGTTGGCGCCGTTCTCCAGCAGGCGGCGCACGAGGTAGGCCAGCAGGTCGCGGTGCTCGCCCACGGGGGCGTAGACGCGGCAGGGGATGGAGCCGTCCTTCAGCACCTCGCGATACACGCCTTCGCCCATGCCGTGCAGGCGCTGCATCTCGAACGGCGCACCCGCCGCGCGGGCCATCTGCACGATGGCGGCGATGGTGCCCGCGTTGTGGCTGGCGAACTGCGGGTAGATGACGTCGGCGTGCTGGATGAGCGCGCGGGCGCAGGCCAGATAGCTCACGTCGGTGTGCTGCTTGTGCGTGAACACCGGGTAGTGGGTGAGGCCCAGCTCCTGGGCGCGCTTGATCTCGCCGTCCCAGTAGGCGCCCTTCACCAGCCGCACCATGAAGCGCAGGCCGTGCTTGCGGGCGATGGCCGCCACCTCATCCACCACCGCCAGCGCGCGGGTCTGGTAGGCCTGCACGGCCAGGCCGAAGCCCCGCCACTGCGGGTAGCGCTGGGCAATGCCGGCGGCCAGGGTGTCCAGCACATCGAGCGACAGCTCCAGGCGGTCCACCTCTTCGGCGTCGATGGTGAGGTTGATGTTGGCCGCAGCGGCCAGCTCGATGAGCTGCCACACGCGCGGCAGCAGCTCGGCGAACACGCGGTCACGCTGCAGCACCTCGTAGCGGCTGAACAGCGCGCTGAGCTTGATGGAGATGCCGTCCGACGCCTCGGGCGAGTCGGCGCGGCGGCCGGCGGCGATGGCCTGGATGGCGCCCACGTAGGCGGCCTGGTAGCGGCGCGCGTCGTTCTCGGTGCGGGCGCCTTCGCCCAGCATGTCGTAGCTGAAGCGCAGTTGCAGTCCCTGGCCCCCGTGGTCGCCGCTCTGCGGCGCCCGGCCCCCCGAGGGGGCTTCAGCGAGCTTGGGGCGGCCCTGCGCTCGCTGCTGCTTGCGGGCGGCATCGGCCTCGTCCATGGCCTCGCCGATGTTGCGGCCCAGCACGAACTGCCGGCCCAGCAGCTGGATGGCGCGCACCGTGGCCGCCACCACGGTCTGCGCCCCCAGGCGCTTGAACAGGCCGCCGTCGTCATCGGCGCCCGGCAGGAAGCGTTTGGACATGGAGATGGCCGAGGCCGACAGTGCGGCCAGCATCTTGTGCGGGCTGCCCTCGCTGGCGCCGTCGAAATCGGCGCGGCCGAGCTGGTCGGCCGTCAGCGCGATGGCGGTCGGCGCGTCGGGCACGCGCAGCAGAGCTTCGGCCAGGCGCATCAGGGCCAGGCCCTCGGCGCTGGTGATGGGGTACTCGCGCAGCAGCGACTCCATCGCCCAGAACGGCGCCGGGTTCTTGCGCACCTGCTCCACCCAGGGGCCGGCCAGGGCGAGAACCTGCGCCCAGTCCAGCGCGCCCGCCATGCGGTCGGCCAGGGCTTGCACCACGCCGTGCTCGGCCCGGTAGGCCTCGGGCAGGCGGGGGTGCTCGATCGGGGCGGTGAAGGGCGTGGGCATGGCGCAGTCCTTGGCAGTGCATCTGGTGAGATGCGGCAATTTACCGACGGTGTCCTTGAATTAAATTCCAAGGATCGTGACCTACGCCGAGAAAAATCCATATGACCGACGACGCAGCCAAGCTCGACAAGATCGACGAACGCATCTTGCGTGTTCTGCAGGCCGATGGGCGCATTTCCAACCTCAAGCTGGCAGAGACCGTGCATCTGTCGCCCACCGCCGTGCTGGAGCGGGTGAAGCGGCTCACGCGCGACGGCTTCATCCTGGGCTACGAAGCGCGGCTGAACCCGGCCAGGCTGGGCGCGGCCATGTTGGTGTTCATCGAGGTGCACCTGGACCGTACGGTGCAGGACGTGATGGACACGTTCAAAGGCGCCGTCCAGGCCCGCCCCGAGATCCTGGAGTGCCACCTGGTGGCCGGCGGCTTCGACTACCTGCTCAAGACCCGCGTGCGCGACATGGGCGCCTACCGCGAGTTCATCGGCAGCGTGATCTGGACGCTGCCCGGCGTGCGCGAGACGCGCACCTACGCGGTGATGGAGGAGGTGAAGTCCACCAACGCGCTGCCGTTCTGAGCGACGGCCTGCTTCAGCCGCGCGGCATGATGACCGCGTTGAGCACCTGCTGGCGCAGGTCCCGCAGCAGGGCCAGGCCACGGTCGTGCACCACCAGGTCGCCCGCCTGGCGCTGGTCGCCGTAGAGCATGCCCACCACCTGCTGGCTGGTGGTCATCAGCGGCAGCACGAGGAAGGTGCCCGCCTTGACGCGCTCCGGGTACCAGCCGGGCAAGCGCTTGGCGATGATGGGGTCGGACACGTCGCGGATCAGGGTGTCGGCGTTCTTGGCGCACAGCAAGCCGAACAGGCAGTTCGGCGGGGCCAGCGGAATCTCGAAGAACGGCGCCAGCACCACGGCCTTGTCGCCCACCCCCAGGCTGCCGCGCAGGCTGGCGCTGCCACCATCGGTCAGGCAGACCAGGGCACGCTGCAGGTCCAGCGACTTCATCAGCAGCTTGAGTGCCGCGTCCAGCACCTCCGGCAGCGGCGCCGAGCGGCGGTTCATGCGGCGCAGGTGCTCGATGGCATCGGCCAGGTTGTCCGCCAGGTTCTGGCGGTACTCGCGGGAGTTGGGGTCCAGCTTCTTGCCGGCCGCCTTGGGCGGGGCCTCACCGGGGGCCAGCAGGGTCACGCCCAGCGCCTTGAGCAACTCCAGCCAGGCGGCGAAGGTCTGCTCCACCGATTCGGCCAACGTTTCCGGGTTCAGGCCCAACTGCTCGGCAAAGCGCTCGGCAAAGCCGCGCACCAGGCGGCCCCGTGCCTCGGCCTGCTCTTCCAGCGTGCCGGTGCGCGGCAATTGCATCAACTCGCCGGCAAAGGCATTGGTGGCCGTGCACAGCACGCGGGCGTAGTCGTCGCCCTCCAGTGGATCTTCGGGCGACGCCGGGTGCAGGCTGCGCATGGTGCCCAGCAGGTCGGCCGGCCAGCCCCAGCCCCGCGCCACCTCGTGGCCGATCTCCTCCACGCTCACCCCCCAGTTGGCGCGGGCCAGCTTGTCCCGGGCACGGTGGCGCTGCGGGGACTCCTTGGGCAGGTCCTGCATGTCCAGCTTGTCTTCGATGACCTGCGCGTCCTCCTGGAAATGCAGGCCGGCCAGCAGGTCACCCAGGCGCTGGAACAAGGCCGACAGGAAGATGGTGTCCGCATGCCGGCGGCTGTGGCAGAAGCTCTGCGCCAACAACGCAGCCAGCTGTGAGCGGGCGAACTCCTGCTGCATGCGCAGGCCGTCGGCGCCCTTGGGCAAGGCCTCGAACAGGCGCAGCGAACTGGCCAGGATGCCCACCTTCTGGAAGCCCAGCAGCTGCACGGCACGCGCCATGCTGGTGATCTCGCCGCCCCCCACCGATCGGTAGAAAGCTGCGTTCACCAGCCGCAGCAGCTTGGCCAGCATGGCGGGGTCGTCGTGGATGAGGTCGGTCAGTGCCCGCGTGTGGGCCAGCTCGGAGCGGCTGACCTGCTGCAGGTTCAGCATCGACGCCTTGACCGAGGCGAAGTCCGGCTGGGTATCGATGCTCTGCATCACGCGGCCGAGGCGCTGCTGGCGCATCGCCTCTTCCTGCGCCTCGGCATCGTCCTTCGAAGCGCGGCTGGGCGGCGGAGGGGGCGGGTGGGGCGCCGGGGCCGGCGCCGGCGGTGTCATGGACACGCCGGAAACCAGGCCACCCACCTCCTCGGCGCGGCTTCTTTCTTCGTGCTGCATCGATCCGCATCTGGGCGCCACGGCGGGCGCATGTT
>JBBIVU010000236.1:0-5220 GCA_037439585.1 Roseateles sp.
GCCGCCCCAGGCCTCGGCGGCCCAGAAGGCGCCGAGGATGGTGGCGATGGTGAAGAACGCAAAGCCCAGCGCGATGGCCTTGTACATGAGGTCGTCGAGCTGCACGAGGTCGGGCAGGCGGGCGGTCAAACGGTGGCGCAGCGCGATGGCCAGGGCCAGGAAGGCGGCCACGCCGACGATCTTGCGCGCCCAGCCGTCCATCCCGGCCACGGTGGCGGCGTCCAGCCCGGCGCCGAAGCGCACGGCGAGGATGAGCGCGATGACGCCCAGCGGCATGGCGACCAGGCCGGTCCACAGCGCGCGGGTCTGCGCGGTTTTCAGCAGGTAGGCCAGCGCCACCATGGCTGCCAGCGCAAAGCTGCCGTAGCCCACGAAGTTGGCGGGCACGTGGATCTTCATCCACCAGCTTTGCAGGGCCGGCACCAGCGGCTGGATCTCCTGGGCCTCGCGGGCCAGCGTGTACCAGAGCAGGAAGCTCACCGCGCCGCTCACCACCAGCATCACGTAGGCGCCCAGCGAGCGCGTGGCGAAGCGCTCTTCGTAGTACAGGTAGAAAACGCTGGTGAGCCAGCAGAAAAGCACGAAGACTTCGTAGAGGTTGCTGACGGGGATGTGGCCGATGTCCGGGCCGATCTGGTGGCTCTCGTACCAGCGCACCAGGGTGCCGATCAGCGCCATCAGCACACCGCCCCAGGCCAGCTTGGAGCCGACGACCTCGGCCACGCTGTTGCGCCCTGCACCGGTGAAGAAGCCGCCCCAGTAGAAGAGGGTGCTCATGTAGAACAGCAGGCTCATCCACAGGATGGCGCTCTGGCTGGACAGCAGGTACTTCAGCCAGAACACCTGCTCGCCGGCGGCGAGGTCGGCGCCAAAGCTGTCGGTGTGCTGGCCGTACAGCGCGATGGCCAACAGCGTGGCCGCACCGGCCGAGACGCAGAGCAGGCGCAGCGGCTTCCAGAACCAGCCCAGCGCGATGAGCGAGGGCAGGGCGCACAGCAGGATGCCCTGCTCGTAGCCGTCCATGCTGGCGTGGTAGCGGCTGAAGGCGTAGCCGCCGCCGAGCAGCACGAGGGCGGCGAAGAGCCAGTCCAGCGTGTCGCGGCGCTTCAGCGCGTGGCGGGGGGCCAAGTCGAAGGTGGTCGTGGTCATGCGTGGTCCTTGAGCACTGCAGCCTTGAGCTGGGCGAAGAGGGTGGCGTTGTCGGGCGACTCGCGGGTGCTGGACATGGCCATGCGCACCTGGGAGCTGGCCGTGTCGGCGCTGGGTGCAATCCACACCCACAGCCGGCGCTCCTTGACGTAGAGCATGGAGAAGACGCCGACGATGAGCAGGAGGGCACCCAGGTACACCAGCTTCTGGCCCGGCGCGCGCGCCACCTGGAAGACGCTGGCCTGCACCTGCTCGAAGTCTTGCAGCTGCAGCAGCATGGGCGAGGGGTAGTACAGGCTGTCGGACAGCGACAGCACGGCCTGGGTCATGAAGGCTTGGGTGGCCGCGTCGGTGGCGGCGGGCTTGAGGCCGGCGTGCGCGCGGGCGAGCTGGTTGAGCTCGAACAGGCTGCCGTTGAGGATGCGCAGCAGCACCTCGGAGACGCGCTGGCGGTCTGGCTCGGGCACGTCGCGGTCGATGAACTGCGACAGCGCGGGCAGGCCGCCCTTCACGTCCTCACCCGGCTTGACGCCGGCACCCGAGAACAGCGTGAGCGCGCGCTGGGCCGTGAGCTTGAGCTGGGGCGCGAGCTGGGGCTGGTTGGGTGGCGTGGCGGCCGTGGCATAGCGCTGGGCGGCGGTGTCGCGCTGGGCGGGGTCGGCCAGGGCCTGGCGCAGGCGCAGCCAGCCGGCCAGCTCGCCGTTCTCGTCGGCCGGCATGCGCAGGTAGCGGAAGGCTTCGGCAGGCGTGTCACGCACGCCGGCCAGGAAGAGCTTCTGGCCGTCCAGCTCGACGGGCAGCATGTAGTTGTTGAACTCGCGCGCCTGGCCCGAGGCGTCGCGCAGCTTGTAGCTGAAGCTGGGGCCGACGTTGTGCAGGGCCTTCTCGCCGCTGGTCTTGGCGCCGCTGCCCAGGTGCTTGCCCAGCGTGGTGCCGAGGTCCACCTTGCGCACGTCGGCGCCGCTGGTGTTGCTGCCGTCGCCCGCGAGGTTTTCGACGTTGATCACGCGCAGGCCGTCCAGCTCCAGTGCCTGTTCGCCGAAGGCCAGCTTGGTGCCCACGCGGCCTTCGAGCTTGAGCGGCGTGCCCTCGCTGGCCAGCGGCAGGGCCGTGAGCTGGAGCTTGCTGCCGCCATCCTCGAAGCTGCTCTGGTAGATGGCCAGGCCCTTGTGGATGACGGGCTCGTTGACCTTGACAGTGGCTTCCCGCGTCGTGCCGCCGTCGTGGATGACGATGGCGCTGGCGAAGCTCTTGGGCATGCCGGTGGGGTAGTAGTCGACGCTGAACTTTTTCAGCTCGATGTCGAAGGGCAGGTCCTGCAGCACCACGCCGCTCGGCAGGCTGAGCACGGCGATGCCCTGGCGTTGCTTCTCCGGCACCGACACATTGCCGCGGAAGCTGGGGTTGGCGACGGACAGGCGGTGTTCAGGCTTGATGTCCGACACGAAACCCGAGCCCGTGTAGAGCTGCTTGCCCTGCATCCACATGGCCAGCTTGACCATGGCGTTGCCGTCCAGCACGCCGCCGATCAGGATCAGCACGATGGCCGAGTGCGCTGCGATGTAGCCCAGCTTGTTGGCCGCACCCTTGCGGGCCGCGATCATGGTGCCGTGTTCGCGCTGCTGCACGCGCGCCTTCCAGCCCAGCCGGGTGAGCACGCTGCCGATCTCAGCCAGCGCCATCTGCGGGTTGCTGGGCAACTCACCGATGGCCTTGTGGTGGTGGGCCTGCAGCGACTGCTCGCGCACGCCTTCCTTGTAGTTCTTCAGGTCCGCAATGATCTTGGGCGCGTTGCGGATGACGCACAGGCTGGTGGACAGCACCAGGAAGGCCAGGATCAGCAGGAACCACGGCGCGCTGTAGACCGTGTAGAGCCCCAGCTTGCCGAACACTTCAGCCCAGAAGGGCCCGAACTGGTTGACGTAGTTGCCGTAGGGCTCGCTCTGGCGCAGCACCGTGCCGATGACGGAGGCGATGCAGATCACGCTGAGCAGCGCGATGGCGAAGCGCATGGACGAGAACAGGTCCAGCAGTTCGCGGGCGACGGAGGAACTGGGGGCGGTGGCGGAGGACATCAGGGGGCCAGGAGCTGGGTCTGAGAGTGTCGGCCAAGAAAAAAGGCCGGTGCATCACACCGGCCTTCGTTCAGCAAGGCTGCTTGCGCTGGATCAACGCAGGCCGGCCACGTAGTCGGACACGGCCTTGATTTCCTTGTCGTTCATCTTGGCGGCGATGGTCACCATCATGGGGCCGTTGGCGCGGGTGCCGGCGCGGAATGCCGTCATCTGGGTTTCCACGTAGTCGGCATGCTGGCTGCCCAGACGCGGGTACTGGGCCGGCAGGCCGGCGCCCGTGGGGCCGTGGCAGCCCGCGCAGGCCGGCACGTTGCGCTCGGCAATGCCGCCGCGCCAGATCTTCTCGCCCAGCGCGACGGTGTCCTTGTTCTTGGCGAAGCCGGGCTTGGCGGTCTTGGAGGCGTAGAACGCAGCGACGTTGCGGATGTCTTCTTCCGACAGCGTGGCGGCCATGCCGCTCATGACGGCGTTCTTGCGCTTGCCGGACTTGAACTCGGTGAGCTGCTTGGCCAGGTATTCAGGGTGCTGGCCTTGCAGGATGGGGTTGGCCGGGCTGCCGCGCGAGCCGTCTGCCGTGTGGCAGGCCGCGCAGACCTGGGACGAGATGGCGCCCCCCTTGGCGAGGTCGGGCTTGGCCGGCGCTGCAGCGGGTTCGTTCGCATGAGCCGATGCGGCCAGCAGCAGACTCGACAGGAAGTAGGCGACAGTCTTCATGGATTTTTGAGGTCTCAAAGGGCGCAACCCAAGAATTTTACAATGCTGAATCACAGCCTCCGAGCTCGACATGACCGACACATTCCCTGAGGCAGCGCCTGCCGAGGCCGTTACCGAGAAGATGGCCTTGGGCTGGACGCACACCGCGCGCTTCCTGACCACCGCCAGCCAGCTCATCCACCTGCCTGCCACCGAATTGCCCGAGATCGCCTTTGTGGGCCGCTCCAATGCCGGCAAGTCCACCGCCATCAACACGCTAGCCCAGCAAAAGCGTCTGGCCTTCGCGTCCAAGACGCCTGGCCGCACGCAGCACATCAACTTGTTCGAGCTCGGCCCCAAGGATGCTGCCGATGCGCTGTTTGCCGACCTGCCCGGCTACGGCTACGCGGCCGTGGCCAAGGCGGCCAAGCTGCGCTGGCAGAAGGTGATGGCCGACTACCTGGAGGTGCGCCGCAGCCTGTCGGGCGTGGTGCTCATGGTGGACTCGCGCCTGGGCCTGACCGACCTCGACAAGCAGTTGCTGGAGTTCGTGGCCGCCCGCGTGGCGACCGGCGAGATCAAGCTGCTGGTGCTGCTGACCAAGTCCGACAAGCTCAACCGCAAGGAGGCGGATGCAGCCCTGCGCAGCACGACCGACTTCCTGGCTGGCATGACGACCGAAGACTCCGACGTGGCCGTCACGCTGTTTTCGGCGCTGAAGAAGAGCGGTGTGGGCGATGTGGCGATGGCGCTGCACGGCTGGACCCACGGTCCTGGGCGGGCGCCGACCGCCGCGCCGGATGCGGCGGCGCCTGGCGTGGCATCAGCCGCCGTCTAGGTCGCTCATCAGGGTGTCGACAGCACGTTGCACGAGGCTGTCGTCCTCCAGGGCGGTGATGAGGCCGTTGGCCAGCAGCGCCTCCAGGGCGCGGCGCGTCATCGGCAGGCGCTCGTCAGCGTCTCGCCCCACGAACAGCATGAACTGCCGGCCCTCGCCCATCCAGGCGACCTGCGCGGTGTGCCAGTCACCCTGGATGAACATGTGGAACCAGCGGCCGATCTCGATGCTGTCGATCCAGCGCTGCAGCGCGGCACGGGCGTCGGGCGAGTCGTGCTGGCTGTAGAGCTGCACCGGCACGGTGGGCAATTCGCCGCGGTTGACGTCGGCACTCAGCCAGTGCGACGGGATCTGGGAGTCGCGCTCTTCCATCAGGCGCTGCACGATCTCGTCTGACGAGGCCGGGGCTGCGCTGCTGGAGGTGACCGGGCTGGGCGGGGTGGCGCGGTGTTCGGCGGCGTCCAG
>JBBIVU010000237.1:0-5217 GCA_037439585.1 Roseateles sp.
CCACCCCTACCGCATGGTCTGCCACAACGGCGAGATCAACACGGTCAAGGGCAACTTCAACTGGATGCGCGCCCGTGAAGGGGTCATGAAGTCGCCGGTGCTGGGTGACGACCTCAAAAAGCTCTACCCGATCAGCTTCGAGCACCAGTCCGACACTGCCACCTTCGACAACGCCATCGAGCTGCTGACGATGGCCGGCTACCCGCTCGCCCATGCCGCGATGATGATGATCCCGGAGGCCTGGGAGCAGCATGAGTTGATGGACGAACGCCGCCGCGCGTTCTACGAGTACCACGCGGCCATGATGGAGCCGTGGGACGGCCCTGCCGCCATGGCCTTCACGGACGGCCGCCAGGTCTGTGCGGCGCTGGACCGCAACGGTCTGCGCCCGGCGCGCTACTGCATCACCGACGACGACCTCGTCGTCATGGCTTCGGAGTCCGGCGTGCTGCCCATCCCCGAGGCCAGGATCGTCAAGAAGTGGCGCCTGCAGCCCGGCAAGATGTTCCTCATCGATCTGGAACAGGGCCGCATCGTCGATGACGAGGAGCTGAAGAACCAGTTCGCCAACGCGCGCCCGTACCGCCAGTGGATCGAGAACGTCCGCGTCAAGCTGGATGACATTGCTGTGCCCGAGTCGGTCCGGCCGGCGTTCGCCGCATCATTGCTGGACCGTCAGCAGGCCTTTGGTACCACGCAGGAGGACATCAAGTTCCTGCTCGCTCCGATGGCCGCCAACGGCGAAGAAGCCATCGGCTCCATGGGCAACGACTCGCCGCTGGCCGTGTTGTCGAGCAAGAACAAACCGCTCTACAACTACTTCAAGCAGCTCTTCGCTCAGGTCACAAACCCGCCGATCGACCCGATCCGCGAGAACATCGTGATGTCGCTGAACAGCTTCATTGGCCCCAAGCCCAACCTGCTGGACATCAACGCCATCAACCCGCCGATGCGTCTGGAAGTCAGCCAGCCCATCCTGGACTTCGACGACATGGCGCGCCTGCGCGGCATCGAAGCACCGACCCACGGCAAGTTCAAGCCCTGCGAGCTCGACATCACCTACCCGCGCGAATGGGGCCGGGAAGGCGTGGAAGCCCAGCTGGCTTCGCTGTGTGCCTCGGCGGTGGATGCACTCAAGACCGGCCACAACATCCTCATCATCACGGACCGCCACCTCGGTGCCGACCGCATCGCCATTCCTGCGCTGCTGGCTTTGTCTGCCGTCCACCACCACCTGGTGC
Organism: Roseateles sp.; assembly: GCA_037439585.1. Lineage (GTDB taxonomy): Bacteria > Pseudomonadota > Gammaproteobacteria > Burkholderiales > Burkholderiaceae_C > Pelomonas. The sequence continues at coordinate 1,242 of JBBIVU010000237.1, forward strand.
GTGAAGGCCTGCGCACGACGGCCGGCCTGGTCGTCGAGACTGGCACGGCCCGCGAGGTGCACCACTTCGCCGTGTTGGCCGGTTACGGTGCCGAGGCCGTCCACCCCTACCTCGCGCTGGAGACGCTCGAGGCCATGAAAGACGAGCTGCCGTCCAAGCTGACCGCAGAGCAAGCCCGCTACAACTACATCAAGGCGGTGGGCAAGGGCTTGTCCAAGATCATGTCCAAGATGGGCATCTCGACCTACATGTCCTACTGCGGCGCCCAGATCTTTGAGGCCATCGGCCTGAAGGCAGAGTTCGTCGAGAAATACTTCCGCGGCACACCCACGCAGGTGGGTGGCATCGGTGTTTTCGAGGTGGCGGAAGAAGCCATTCGCATGCATCAAGCCGCATTTTCCGATGATCCCCTGCTGGACACCATGCTGGAGACTGGCGGCGAGTACGCCTGGCGCACGCGTGGTGAAGAGCACATGTGGACCCCCGATGCGATTGCCAAGCTGCAGCACAGCTCGCGCAGCGGCAAGTTCGAGACCTACAAGGAATACGCCCAGATCATCAACGACCAGAGCAAGCGCCACATGACGCTGCGCGGTCTGTTCGAGTTCAAGTTCGACCCGTCCAAGGCCGTGCCGTTGGAGGAGGTCGAGCCAGCCAGCGAGATCGTCAAGCGCTTCGCCACCGGTGCCATGTCGTTGGGCTCCATCTCCACCGAAGCCCATGCCACGCTGGCCGTCGCGATGAACCGCATCGGCGGCAAGAGCAACACGGGTGAGGGCGGCGAAGATCCGGCTCGCTACCGCAACGAGCTCAAGGGCATCAAGATCACCGGCGGTAGCAAGGTCGGCGACGTGCTGGGCCACAAGATCATGGAGGCCGACTACGAACTGCAGGACGGCGACTCCCTGCGCTCCAAGATCAAGCAGGTGGCCTCGGGCCGCTTCGGCGTCACGACCGAGTACCTGGTCAGTGCCGACCAGATCCAGATCAAGATGGCCCAGGGCGCCAAGCCCGGCGAGGGCGGCCAGCTGCCCGGCGGCAAGGTGAGCGAGTACATCGGCTTCCTGCGCCACTCCGTGCCGGGCGTGGGCCTCATCAGCCCGCCGCCGCACCACGACATCTACTCCATCGAAGACCTCGCCCAGCTCATCCACGACCTGAAGAACGTCAACCCCAGAGCGGACGTGTCGGTCAAGCTGGTGTCGGAAGTCGGCGTCGGCACGGTGGCGACCGGCGTGGCCAAGTGCAAGGCGGACCACATCGTCATCGCCGGCCACGACGGCGGCACGGGTGCCTCGCCCTGGTCGTCCATCAAGCACTGCGGCACGCCGTGGGAGTTGGGTCTGGCCGAAGCCCAACAGACCCTGGTGCTGAACCGCTTGCGCGGCCGTGTTCGCGTGCAGGCCGACGGCCAGATGAAGACCGGCCGCGACGTTGTCATCGGTGCGCTGCTGGGCGCCGATGAATTCGGCTTCGCCACCGCGCCGCTGGTGGCCGAAGGCTGCATCATGATGCGCAAGTGCCACCTCAACACCTGCCCGGTGGGCGTGGCCACGCAGGATCCGGTGCTGCGCAAGAAGTTCACAGGCCGCCCCGAGCACGTCGTCAATTATTTCTTCTTCGTCGCTGAGGAAGCGCGCCAGATCATGGCCCAGCTCGGCGTGCGCAAGTTCGACGAACTGATTGGTCGCAGCGACTGGCTGGACACCAAGAAGGCCATCTCGCACTGGAAGGCCAAGGGCCTGGACTTCGCCCGCATCTTCCATCGCCCCAACGTGCCGGCCAATGTGGCACGCATCCACAACGACGTGCAGGACCATGGCCTGGAGCGTGCGCTGGACGTGAAGCTCATCGAGAAGTGCCTGCCCGCTTTCGAGAAGGGCGAGAAGGTGCAGTTCATGCAGGAGGTGACCAATGTGCGCCGCTCGGTCGGCGCGCGTCTCTCAGGTGAACTGATCCGACGCAAGCCCGAAGGCCTGCCCGACCACACCATCTTCATTCAGATGGAAGGCACGGGTGGCCAGAGCTACGGTGCCTTCCTGGCCCAGGGCATCAGCTTCTACCTGATTGGTGACGCCAACGACTACACCGGCAAGGGCTTGTCCGGCGGTCGCGTCGTCGTGCGTCCGTCCATCGAGTTCCGCGGTGATGCGACCAGAAACATCATCGTCGGCAACACCGCGCTGTACGGCGCAACGCGTGGCGAGGCTTTTTTCCGTGGCGTGGCCGGTGAGCGTTTCGCGGTGCGCCTGTCGGGCGCAACAGCGGTCGTCGAAGGCACGGGCGACCACGGCTGCGAATACATGACCGGCGGCACCGTCGCCGTGCTGGGCAAGACCGGCCGCAACTTCGCCGCCGGCATGAGCGGTGGCATCGCCTACGTGTTTGACGAGGACGGCCAGTTCGCCAAGCGTTGCAACACCAGCATGGTCTCGCTGGAAAAGCTGATGACCGCGCAGGAGCAGGAAGCCAGTGTCGACAAGGCCATCTGGCACAAGACCAAAGCCGTTGACGGCGTGGACCGCGAGCCGCAGACGGACGAGGCCATCCTGAAGAAGCTGCTGGAAGACCACCACCGCTGGACAGGCAGCCAGCGCGCCCGTGACATCCTCGACCACTGGGGCGAATCCCGCGCCAAGTTCGTCAAGGTGTTCCCGAACGAGTACCGCCGTGCCCTGGGTGAGCTCAATGCCGCCAAGGAAGCCGCCACCACCATCGCACAGGCCAAGGCGCCTGCTGCTGCCAAGGTCTAAGGAGTCGAGCCATGGGAAAAACGACTGGCTTTCTGGAGTACGAGCGCCTGGAAGAGGGCTACGAGCCCGTCACAGCTCGCGTCAAGAACTACAAGGAGTTCGTCATCGCGTTGAACGTCGACCAGGCCAAGCAGCAGGGTGCCCGCTGCATGGACTGCGGCACGCCGTTCTGCAACAACGGCTGTCCGGTCAACAACGTCATCCCGGACTTCAACGACCTGGTCTACAAGGGCCGGCCTGAGGACTGGAAGAACGCCATCACGGTGCTGCACAGCACCAACAACTTCCCCGAGTTCACCGGCCGCATCTGCCCCGCACCCTGCGAGGCGGCCTGCACGCTGAACGTCAATGACGACGCCGTGGGCATCAAGTCCATCGAGCACGCCATCATCGACCGCGCCTGGGCCGAGGGTTGGGTGCAGCCGCAGCCGCCCAAGGTGAAGACCGGCAAGAAGGTCGCCATCGTGGGCGCTGGTCCCGCTGGCTTGGCTGCAGCCCAGCAACTGGCTCGCGTGGGCCACAGCGTGACCGTCTTCGAGAAGAACGACCGCGTTGGTGGCCTGCTGCGCTACGGCATCCCGGACTTCAAGATGGAGAAGTCCCACATCGACCGCCGCGTCGAGCAGATGAAGGCCGAGGGTGTCGAGTTCCGCACCGGCGTGCTTGTGGGCAGTTTGCCCGAGGCCAGCAAGGTCACCAATTGGGCCAAGGAAACCATCTCCGCCGACGAGTTGAAGGGCCAGTTCGATGCGGTGTTGCTGAGCGGTGGTGCCGAGCAGTCGCGCGACCTGCCTGTGCCAGGCCGCGACCTCGCGGGTGTTCACTTCGCCATGGAGTTCCTGCCGCAGCAAAACAAGGTCAACGCGGGTGACAAGCTCAAAGGCCAGATCCGCGCAGACGGCAAGCACGTCATCGTGATCGGTGGTGGTGACACAGGCTCTGACTGCGTCGGGACCAGCAACCGCCATGGTGCCAAGAGCGTGGTGCAGTTCGAGTTGATGCCCCAGCCGCCTGAAGTGGAAGACCGCCCCCTGACCTGGCCTTACTGGCCGATCAAGCTGCGCACCTCGTCCAGCCACGAAGAGGGCTGTGAGCGCGAGTTCGCCATCGCCACCAAGGAATTCATCGGCGAAAAGGGCAAGGTCACCGCGCTGAAGTCGGTGCGCGTCGAATGGGCCAACGGCAAGATGAACGAGGTGCCGGGCAGCGAGAAGGTCATTCCG
>JBBIVU010000238.1:0-5200 GCA_037439585.1 Roseateles sp.
CACCTTCACACCGTGCCCGCCGGTGAGGTCCTTGACCCGGGCCGCAAAATCTTCTGTCCGGTAGTTGATGGCGTGCGCCGCGCCATGCTCCAGGGCCAGGCGGCATTTTTCGTCACTGCCGGCGGTACCGATGAGCCGCAAGCCCAATGCCCGTGCCCACTGGCAGGCGATCAACCCCACGCCCCCCGCCGCCGCGTGAAAGAGCACGAAGTCCCCGGCCTGGAGCCCCCCCTGCGGCAGCGTGCGGCGCAGCAGGTATTGCACGGTGAGGCCCTTGAGCATCATGGCAGCGCCAGTCTCGAAGCTGATGGCATCAGGCAGCTTCAGCACGCACTTGGCAGGCATCACGCGGGCGGTGGCGTAGGCGCCCGGCGGCTGGCTGGCGTAGGCCGCACGGTCGCCCGCTTTCAGGTGAGTGACGCCCTCACCCACCGCCTCCACCACACCTGCGCCCTCCATGCCCAGCCGAGCAGGCAGCGGCAGCGGGTAGGCCCCGTTGCGCTGGTACACATCAATGTAGTTCAGACCGCAGGCCGCATGGCGGATGCGAATCTCGCCGGGGCCCGGCTCCCCCACCTCCACGTCCACCAGCTTCATGTGCTCTGGCCCACCCTGAGCATCGATGACCACGGCTTGTTCACTCATTCAGCATCTCCTGTTGCAAGGTGGGCTATCGTGCCAGCCCTTCCAACGATGTGCTGCAGGTGATCACGCTGACCCCAAGCCCCACGCGGGTCATCCATGTCGACGACCGCCTGGTTGTCATCGCCAAGCCACCCGGGCTGCTCAGCGTGCCCGGCCGCACCGAGCCCGACTGCGTGAGTGCCCGCGTGCAGACGCTCTATCCAGACGCCCGGATCGTGCACCGGCTGGACCAGGCCACCTCCGGCTTGCTGCTGTTCGCACGCGGCGCACAGGCCCAGCGCGAGATCAACACCGAGTTTGCCAAGCGGCAGGTGGGTAAGGTCTATGTCGCCGTCGTGGCCGGGCAGCTGGCCGGCCAGGGGCTGATCGATCTGCCGCTGGCGGCCGACTGGCCCAACCGGCCCCGCCAGCAGGTGGACCTGGAACGCGGCAAACCCTCACAGACCCGCTGGCGGGTGCTGGCGCACGAGGGCCCATACACCCGGGTCGCGCTGGAGCCCGTCACCGGCCGCAGCCACCAGTTGCGGGTGCACCTGGCGCACCTGGGGCACGCCATCCTCGGCGACATGCTCTACGCGCCACACGACGTGGCGGCGGCCAGCCCTCGCCTGCTGCTGCATGCCAGTGAATTGCACGTTGCCGGCCATCGTTTCTTCTTCCCTCCGGAGTTCTGAATGCACCTCTACATCGTCACCGGCAGTTCGCGCGGCCTGGGCGCGGCCTTGGCCCGCCAGCTCGCGCAAAGCGGCAACACCGTCATCGGCATCGCCCGCCGCACCAACGCGGCATTACAGGCCGAGCAGTGGGCGATGGACCTGGCCGAGCCCCGGGCCGCCGCCGAAAGGCTGCAAGGCTGGCTGGACACCCACACAGGCTGGCACAGCGCCACGCTCATCAACAACGCCGCCTTGCTGGCCGAGCCGGCTCCGCTGGCGCAGGCAGACCCGACTGAACTGTCTGCGGCGCTGCGCGTGGGCCTGGAGGCGCCCGCTCTGCTGTGCCGAGCCTTCCTGGCGGGAACAGCCACGGTGCCGGTGCGCCGCGTCCTCAACATCTCCTCCGGCCTCGGGAGGCGTGCCATGGCTGGCAGCGTGGCCTACTGCGCCGTCAAGGCCGGGCTGGATCACCTGAGCCGTGCGCTGGCCCTGGAAGAGCCGGGGGTGGCCATCGCGTCACTCGCACCGGGCGTGATCGACACCGACATGCAGGTCCAACTCCGCAGCGCCGACCCGGCCCGGTTTGCCGACCAGCCCCGCTTCCAAGGCCTGAAGGACGGCGGTCAGCTACAGACGGCGGACACCACGGCCGCAGCCATTGTTCGGTTTTTCATGCGGCCAGACTTCGGGAAAACCGTTGTTTGCGACATTCGAGACACCTGAAAATCCAGCGTCGAGTCGCCAACGTGCCGCTCGCCTTCCACTTTCTGGAGACCCGCTTGAATCGCATCCTCGTTGTGACCCTCGCTGCCCTGCTGGCCCTTGCGCTGCCGGCTCACGAGGCCCAGGCCAAGCGCCTCGCCAGTGGGGGCATGAAGCGCAGCGTGCCCACGCAGCCAGCGCCTCAAACACCGCCCGCCCAGCCGGCTGCGCCGCAGCAGGCCGCCCCCGCCAAGCCCGCCGCTCCCCAGCCAGCGCCGGCCCCGGCTGCAGCACCCAAGCGTTCCTGGCTGGGCCCCATCGCGGGCCTTGCCGCCGGCTTGGGTCTGGCAGCGCTGGCCAGTCACTTCGGGTTCGGCGGTGAACTCGCCAGCCTCATGACCCTGGTCCTGCTGGCACTGGTCGCCGTGTTCGTCATCCGACTCCTGGTGCGGCGCTTCGCGGCACCCAAGCCCCAGTTGGCCAGCGTTGACGGCACCCACTTCCAGGCGGCGGAACCCGGCTGGAGTGCCGCACCGGCTGCAGCCACTGCGGCTGTGACGGCCAGCAGTTCGGCTGCGCCCGCAGCGGGCACGGCGGTGCCGGCCGACTTCGACGCCGCAGGTTTCGAGCAGATCGCCAAGCAGGTGTTCATCCGCCTGCAGGCGGCCAATGACGCCGGCGATCAGGCTGACCTGCACCGCTTCACCACCCCGCAGATGTACGCCAGCATCCAGGCCGAACTGCTCCAGCGTGGCAGCCAGAGCCAGCGCACGGAGGTGCTGCAGTTGGATGCCCGCGTGGTTGATGTGGCCACCGAAAGCGGCCAGCAGATCGTGTCTGTGCGCTTCTGGGGTCTGCTCCGTGAGCAGAGCGAACATGCGGCGGTGGACTTCGACGAAATTTGGCACCTCGCTCGATCGGGCGACGGCTGGCTGATCGCGGGCATCCAGCCGACCCACTGAACCGGTCCGGCCGACCAGGGTCACAACGGGGTCGTCCTGGCGGCGAGCCGGTCGAGAATGGGCGCTCCGAGCGCCCTTTCTTTTTGAGGCTACGCCCACCATGAATCGCCCCGTTCTTTCCCTGTGCATTTTCGGCGCAAGCCTGCTGGCCGCCTGTGCCACGGCGCCAACGCCGCCCCCCGCTCTGGCGCTCCCCAACGCCAACCTGGTCGTGCAGGGCATCCCGCCCGTTCCGCAGAGCCTGGCCGATGCCATCGGCCGCTACAACGACTTCCGCGGCCACACTTTCGCTGACTGGCACCCCACCCGGCGCGAGATGCTCGTCAGCCACCGCGAGGCCGGCGCCAACACAGCGCAGATCTTCCGCGTGACCACGCCGCTGGGCAGCGGCGAGCAACTGACGGACGGCATCGACCCCGTCACCCGAGCCAGTTACGAGCCACGCACCGGTGAGTACATCGTGTTCGAGCGCGCCACCGGTGGCAACGAGGTCAGCCAGATCTACCGCTTGGCGCTCAGCCAGCCGGGCACTCTGCCGGTTCTGTTGACCAGCCCCGATGAACGCCACGCCATCAACACCTGGCTGCGCAAGAGCGGTCAGCTCGTCTACGCGTCTGTGCCCATCGACCGCACCGCCCAAGGCGGCAGCCGCAGCAAGGTCACCACAACACTCTGGCTCATGGACCCCGCCCGGCCAGAGGGCCGACGCAAGCTGGCCGAACTGGATGGAGGCGGCTGGTCGGCCAGCCACCCATCGCCCGATGAGCGCCTGGTTCCGCTGACGCGCTACCTCTCGGCCAACGAATCACAGCTCTGGCTGCTGGACCTGCAGAGCGGCGTTGCCAAGCAGGTTGTACCAGCCCCTGCCAGCCCGGACGCCAAGGCCGCCTACACCCCGGCAGGCTGGGCATCGGACGGTCGCACGCTGTGGATGGCCAGTGACCGCGCTGGAGAATTCCGCGAGCTGATGACGCTGGACCTGGCCAGTGGCCGCATCGAACGGGTCAGCAGCCACATCCCGTGGGACGTCAACGGTGTGACGCTGACTGACGACGGCACGAGGATCGCAGCCCAGTTCAATGTGGATGGCCGCGAGGAATTGCGTTTCTTCGATGCCACCACTGCGCGGGAAGTGCCGCTGCCGACCGCCCTGCCCAATGGCAGCGTGGGAAGCGTCGCCTTCCACCACGGGCACAACGAACTGGCGTTCTCCATCAGCAACGCGCAAGGCCCCAGCCAGATTTACTCGCTGACACCCCGTGGCCAGTTGCAGCAATGGACACGCGCTGCCGCTGCCCCTGGCATGGACACCTCTGGCTTCAGCGAGCAACGTGTCGTCCGCTGGAAGAGTTTCGACAACACCACCATCTCGGGCCTGCTCACCGTCCCGCCGAAGAAATTCGGTGGCAAGCGGCCGGTACTCATCAACATCCACGGCGGCCCCGAATCGCAGGCCACGGTGGGCTTCCTGGGCCGCAACGCGTACTTCGTGCAGGAACTCGGCATGGCCGTCATCCAGCCCAACGTGCGCGGCTCCAGCGGCTATGGCAAGAGCTTCCTGGCGATGGACAACGGCTTCAAGCGGGAGGACTCGGTCAAGGACATCGGCGCCCTGCTTGACTGGATCGCCACGCAGCCCGACCTGGACGCCTCCCGCGTGCTCGTTGCCGGCGGCAGCTACGGCGGCTACATGACGCTGGCGGTCTCGACCCACTATGCCGATCGCATCGCAGGCGCCATCGACGTGGTTGGCATCTCGCACTTCGTGACCTTCCTGAACAACACCGAGAGCTACCGCCGCGACCTGCGCCGCGTGGAGTACGGCGACGAACGTGACCCCGCCATGCGTGCCTTCCACGAGAAGATTGCCCCGCTGAACAACGCGGCCGCCATCACCGTGCCGCTGTTCGTGGTGCAGGGCAAGAACGACCCGCGTGTGCCGTATACCGAGGCGCGGCAGATGGTGGCCGCCGTGCGCAAGAACGGCGTGCCGGTGTGGTACCTGCTGGCCGACAACGAGGGCCACGGTTTCCGGCGCAAGGTCAACGCCGACTTCGAGTTCTACGCCACGGTGCGCTTCCTGGAGCAGATGTTGCTGGACTGAGGGCCGCGCCGCTCAAAGCCGTGCGGCCAGTGTCATCACGGCGGACACCGTGACGATGGCCAGCGCGGTGGAGACCGCCACCGAGGCCGTCACCAGCTCCTGCGCCACCTGGTAGCGCTGGGAGAACATGA
>JBBIVU010000239.1:0-5186 GCA_037439585.1 Roseateles sp.
CGATGCATTCGTCGTCGGGGGGGGGCGCGAGGATCAGGCAGTGGCCGGGCTGTACCTCCGGCGCGGGCGTGGCCCTGCGATCGGGTGGGTTGCCCAGCAGGGCGGCAAAGCGGGTCAGGTGCTCGCGCCAGCGGGCGAGGTCGGCATCCAGGGTGGGCATGCCGGCATCCTACCCAGCCGACGGCGCCTTGGCGGGCCAGGTGGCCAGCAGCACGCCCAACAGGGCCAGCCCGTAGGCCATGGCTTGCGTGCCGGACAGCCCTTCTCCCAGCAGCAGCCCGATCAGCGCCGTGCTGATGGGCAGGAACACCATGAATACGCCCGCCTTCGCGGCCGGCAGCCCGCGCAGGCCGGCCATCCACAGCCACACGGTGATGACGCTGGCCGTGGCAGCGTAGTAGGCGAGCAGGCCCCAGTCCTGCAGGCGCGGGGCGGTGAAGTCGAAGCTGAAGGCTTGCCAGACGGCCAGCGGCGCAACGAGCACCAAGCCCCAGAGGTTGATGAGCGCGCTGATGCGCTTGGGCCCCAGGCCGGCGGTGAGCTTCTTGCCGATGACCACGTAGCAGGCCTCGCAGAACACGGCGGCCAGCAGCAGGGCTGCGCCCAGCGGCGTGGTGGCGGCACCGCCTTGCCTGCCGGTGGCCACCAGCGCAATGCCGCCCACGGCGCAGGCGATGCCGGCCAGCGTGCGGCCGCCCAGCCGCTCGCGCAGCACGGCCCAGCTCAGCAGCGCCACGGCTGCGGGGATGCCGGCCATGACGACACCGGCCACCACGGCCGAGCTTTGCCGCAGGCCGAACAGCATGCAGATGGAGAACAGGAAGTTGCCGAGGAAGGACTCCAGGAACAGCAGCACCCGGGAGCGTTGGTCCAGCGGCGCCTCGTGCGGGGGCTTCTTCAGCCAGGGCAGCATCAGCAGGGCGGCCAGGCCAAAGCGCAGCCCCGCCAGCAGGAACACCGGAAAGGCCGCCACCAGCAGTTTCGACAGGCCGACATAGCTGCCGACGAGACTGGTGCTCGCGGCCAGCAGGCCGTAGGCCCGCCAGGGGATGGCGTGGTTCAGGGCAGCGCCCTTTCCACCGTCAGCGCCACGAACTGCGTGAACTGCTCGGGGTTGAAGTTGTTGTCCGACACCAGGATGAGCGTGCGCTTGCCGTTCACGGTGGGGCCGAAGGTGAGGCCTTCGAGGTTGTCCACGGCCAGCGGGCTGCCGTCGTCGTTCTTCAGCGTGGACAGGTCCAGCAGCAGGCGGCGCTTGGCTGGCACCAGCTCACGGCCCTTGATGCTGGGCCAGCCGGCCACGTTGGTGGCGCCGGTGGTGTCGATGTGGAAGAGGCGGATGGTGTTGCTGGTGGGCTTGCCGGTGTGCGCGGCACGGCCGGGCGTCGGGGCGCCCACGGCGTAGGAGCGCTCGATGGCGATGAACTCGTGGTCGGACAGGGCCAGCATGTCGGCCACGCCGTTGGTGGCGAAGTCGCCGGCCTTGGCGGGCGCGAAGGCCACGGGGCCGACCTCGTACACGTACTCGGCGCCGGCCTTGCCGCTCTCCAGGTCGAAGGACAGCAGCCGGGCACGGCTGCCGCGGCCCACGGCGGTGGGCAGGTCGTCCTGGGCGAGGGCGTTCTCGGTCATGGTCCAGAGCGTGCGGCCGTCGGGCGTGAGGGCGATGCTCTCGAACGCGAGGTTGTTGTAGACGCCCATGTCCCCGTCCGCCAGGCCGCCGGCACTGCCCACGGGGAAGTAGTAGCTGGGCACCGGGAACTCGCCGGCCGGCATGCCGTCGAGCTTCATGCGGCGCACGGTGGGGTTCTGCATGCCGCCGTTCTTGCGCTGGCCTTCGTTGCACCAGTAGATGAGCTGGCGGCGGGCGTCCAGGCGCAGGCCTTCGGGGTCCACCTGGTTGCGTGCGAAAGGCAGTCCGTCGAGGTCGGCGATGGTGGTCATCGCGAGGAAGCGCACGCCGTCGTGGCCGGCGTTGGCGCTGCGGCGGAACTTGGTCAGGTCCAGCGCCAGCTCGTAGAAGCGGGCCGGTGCCACGTCGCTGCGGTCGTCGCTGATACCGAGGTAGTGGCCGGTGGCGGGGTTGTAGTCCAGGCTGGACAGGCCGCCGACCGGGATGTTCTGGAAAGGCGCGCCGGTGGGCAGCACCTGCTGGCCGAGGTAGCTCAGCGTCTGGGCGCTGGCGGGCAGGCCCAGCAAGGAAAAGGCCGCGACGGCGGCCAGGTGTTTCAACGACTTCATGTTGTGCTTGGCGCCGCGCTTGGGGGCGAGGCGGTGGTCTGGGGTGGGTGCGTGGCGTTGGCCTCAGGCCGCCCTTCGCAAGGCGCCGCGCAGCGTGTCGATGATGCGTTCGATGTGGCTGCTCTCGATGATGAGCGGCGGCGACAGGGCGATGGTGTCGCCCGTGGTGCGGATGAGCAGGCCCTTGTCCCAGCAGTCCAGGAACACGTTGAACGCGCGCTTGGCGGGCTCGCCCGGCAGGGGCTTGAGCTCGATGCCGCCCACCAGGCCGATGTTGCGCACGTCGATGACGTTGGGCTCGTCGCGCAGCGAGTGCAGCGCCTTCGCGAACTCGTCCTGCATGCGCGCGGCGCGGGTGAGCAGGTCGCCGTCAGCGTAGGTGTCCAGCGTGGCCAGGCCGGCGGCGCAGGCCAGCGGGTGGGCCGAGTAGGTGTAGCCGTGGAAGAACTCAATCAGGTGCTCGGGCCCGGTCATGAAGGCGTCGTGGATCTTCTGCTGCGCAAAGACCGCACCCATGGGCACGCAGCCGTTGGTGATGCCTTTGGCCACCGTCATCAGGTCGGGCGTGACGCCGAAGGTCTGCGCGCCGAAGGGGTTGCCGGTGCGGCCGAAGCCGGTGATGACCTCGTCGAAGATGAGCAGGATGCCGTGCTTGTCGCAGATGTCGCGCAGGCGTTGCAGGTAGCCTTGCGGTGGGATGAGCACGCCGGTGGACCCGGCCACGGGCTCGACGATGACGGCGGCGATGGTGGAGGCGTCGTGCAACTGCACCAGGCGATCCAGGTCGTCGGCAAATTCAGCGCCGTGCTGCGGCACGCCCACCGAGAAGGCATTGCGCGCCGGGTCGTGCGTGTGGCGGATGTGATCCACGCCGGCCAGCAGGCTGCCGAACATCTTGCGGTTGGCCACCATGCCGCCCACCGAGATGCCGCCGAAGTTCACGCCGTGGTAGCCGCGCTCGCGGCCGATGAGCCGGGTGCGGGCGCCTTCGCCGCGCACGCGGTGGTAGGCGATGGCCATCTTCAGCGCGGTGTCCACCGACTCGGAGCCCGAGTTGGTGAAGAACACGCGGTTCATGCCCGCAGGTGCAATTTGCGCGAGCCGCTCGGCCAGCTCGAAGGCCTTGGGGTGGGCCATCTGGAAGGGCGGCGCGAAGTCCAGCTCTGCCGCCTGGGCCTGGATGGCCTGCACGATCTTCGGGCGGTTGTGGCCGGCGTTGACGCACCACAGGCCGGCAATGCCGTCCAGCACCTCGCGGCCCTTGTCGTCGCGGAAGAACATGCCGTCGGCTTGCGTCAGCAGGCGCGGCGCCTGCTTGAACTGCCGGTTGGCGGTGAAGGGCATCCAGTAGGCATCAAGCTTGGAAACGTCAGCGCTCATGCGGGCTCCTCAAAGGCGATGCCAAAGTCTAAAAGCTAATTTGACGGGTTCGTCAGAATTTGCCGGCGGCTCAGAGTTTTCACCAGCGGCATGAGCTGCACGAGCAGGATGCAGGCGAGCATCAGCCCGCAGCCCAGCAGGCCCGAGCTGTTGAGCCGCTCGCCCAGCAGCGCATGGCCGAAGGCAGCAGCGAACAGGGTTTCGGCCGACAGGATGATGGCTGCGTCCGCCGCGTGCGCGTAGCGCTGGGCCACCACCTGGGCCGTGAAGGCCACGCCCACCGAGAGCACGCCGGTGTAGAGGATGGGCCAGGCCGCGGCTTCGATGCCGGCCCAGCGCACCGGCTCCGTCGCGAAGGCTGCGATCAGCGACAGCACGCCGCACACCGCGAACTGGCCGCTGGCCACGAGGAAGGGCGCGCCCATGCGGTCCGCCCAGCGGCCCACCATCAGCACGTGCACCGCCCAGGGCACGGCCGAGCCCAGCACCCACAGGTCGCCCAGGCCGATGCGCAACTCGTGCGCGCCCGACAGCAGAAAGGCGCCCGCCAGGCAGCCCGCCGCCGCCGGCCACACCGACCAGTGCGCCACCTGCCGCAGCAGCAGCCACGACAGCACCGGTACCAGCGGCACGTACACGGCCGTGAGGAAGCCAGCATTGGTGACGCTGGTGAACTGGATGCCCACCTGCTGCATCACCGCGCCCAGTGTCATCAGCCCGCCCAGCCCGGCGATGTGCCAGCCGTCCAGCTGCGTCAGCGGCCGCCCCTCGTGCCCCAGGCGCCGCCACTCCAGCAGGGCCAGCGGCAGCACGACCGCTGCACCGATGAGGAAGCGCACGCCGGTGAACAGCAGCGGGCCCACATCGGCCATGCCCTTGTTCTGCGCCACGAAGGCCGAGCCCCAGATGAGGGCGACGAGGGTGAGCAGCAGGTTGGCTTGAAAACGGGTCATGGGTGGGCGAGGGCGGCCAGTTCCGCCTCGTCGAAACCGGCGGCGCGGCGTGCTTCGAGGTTGAAGGGCGCACGCAGCTTGGGGGCGTGGTGGCGCTCGGCGAGGTCGGCGTAGGTGGCGATCGGGTCCAGCCCGCGCTGCGTGCACAGGAAGCGGTACCAGCGGTTGCCGGCCGCCACGTGGCCGATCTCGTCGCGCAGGATGATGTCCAGGATGGCGCCGGCCTTGGCATCGCCAGCGCCGACGAGCTTGCGCTGCACACCGGGAGATGCGTCCAGGCCGCGTGCTTCCAGCGTGCGCGGCACGAGGGCGATGCGGGCGAGCAGGTCGTGCTTGGTGCGCTCGGCCATGTCCCACAGCGCGTTGTGGGCGTCGAAGTCGCCGTAGTCGAAGCCCAGCGTCAGCAGGTGGTCGCGCAGCAGCGTGAAGTGCAGCGCCTCCTCGGCGGCGATGCGAAGCCAGTCGCGGTAGAAGGCCTCGGGCATGCCGGGGAAGCGCCAGGCCACATCGAGCGCGAGGTTGATGGCGTTGAACTCGATGTGCGCGATGGCGTGCACCAGCGCAGCGATGCCGGCCGGCGTGCGCATGGACGGCGGCTTGAGCGTGACGTGT
>JBBIVU010000240.1:0-5185 GCA_037439585.1 Roseateles sp.
CTGCCCATCCACCTCATACGGTGCGGACACGATGGACAGTTCCTCGTAGGGCACGACCTGGCTTTCACCGCCGATGTAGATGCGCACGCCCTCGGCGCGGCTGGAGGTGTCCAGCAGGCGCATGAGTTGTGTCTTCTGCTCGAAAAGATCAAACAGGCGGCGCAGGCTGCCCATGTCGTGGCTGAAATCCTGCACGGTGAGCAGGTTGCGCTCGCCGGAGACGATGACCTGCTCGTCCTGCTGTGCCATCGCATCGCTGCCCACCTCCACGGCTGCGCTCATCAGGCCGGCGATCTCGCCGCGCAGCGCATCCACCTCGTGGCGCAAGCGCTCGCGCACCGCCTCCAGCGTGAGGCCGGCATAGCTGGCGTTGAGGCGGTTGCTGGCCTCGGCGAGTTCGCCCTGGCTCAGATCCTGCGCGGTGAAGATGACGCGGTTCTGCACGTCACCGTCGGGCGAGACGAGGATGACCAGCACCCGCCGCTCACCCAGCCGCAGGAATTCGATGTGGTGAAAGACGCTGGGCTTCTTGGGCGAGGTGACCACCCCGACAAAGCTCGAGAGGTTGGACAGCAGCTGGGCCGCACTGGCGATGACGCGCTGCGGCTGGTCGGGCTGCAGCTGTGCCGTCTCCACGGCAATGAGGCCTGGCTGGGCCGTGAGCATGGTGTCGACGAAGAGCCGGTAGCCCCGCGGGGTCGGGATGCGACCGGCGCTGGTGTGCGGGCTGGCGATGAGCCCCAGCTCTTCCAGGTCGGCCATCACATTGCGGATGGTGGCCGGGCTGAGCTCCAGGCCGGAGGCCTTGGACAGTGTGCGCGAACCCACGGGCTGGCCATCCGCGATGTAGCGTTCGACCAGGGTTTTCAGAAGGGATTTGGAGCGCTCGTCGAGCATGGCGCGATCTTATGTCTTGCTTGCCAAACCGCCTGAGCGCAACGGACAGTTCGGGCGCCGACCGGCTCTGAACAGGCCCCGGTTTCTCCCGGGAGCAGCAATACCCCTGTGGTGTAATTTGTTGCATGGCCGAGCGCTTCAAACATGTCGCCATCGTGGGCAAGCATCAAGCGCCGGGCATCAAGCCGGTGCTGGAGGACATCGCCCAGTTCCTGTGCGGCAGCGGGCTCGATGTTTCGCTCGAAATCGACACCGCGCTGAACACCGACCTCGCGGGCTACGACGCCCTCTCGCACGACGAACTCGGTCGTGTCTGCGACTTGGCGGTGGTGGTGGGCGGCGACGGCACGATGCTGGGTTTTGCCCGTGAAATGGCGCCCTACGGCATCCCGCTGCTGGGCATCAACCAGGGCCGGCTGGGCTTCATCACCGACATCCCCATCGAGCGCTGGCGTGAGTCGCTGGCGCCGGTGCTGGCGGGTGACTACGAAGTCGAGCCCCGCGCCATGCTCGAAGGCGAGGTGTGGCGGGACGGCGAAGCCATCTTCACCGGACTGGCGCTGAACGACGTGGTGGTGAGCCGTGGCGCCACGGCCGGCATGGTGGAGCTGAAGGTGGAGGTGGGTGACCAGTTCGTGGCCAACATGCGGGCCGACGGCCTCATCGTGGCCTCGCCCACCGGCTCCACGGCCTACGCACTGTCGGCCGGCGGCCCGCTGATGCACCCCAGCATTGCCGGCTGGCTGATCGTGCCCATCGCGCCGCACACGCTGTCCAACCGCCCCATCGTGCTGCCCGACCTGGGCGAGGTGCGGCTGGAAATCGTGGCCGGGCGTGACGCCTCGGTGAACTTCGACATGCAAAGCCTGGCCAGCCTGCTGCACGGCGACACCATCACGGTGCGCCGCAGCCAGCACCAGGTCCGGTTCCTCCACCCCAAGGGCTGGAGCTACTACGCCACCCTGCGCCGCAAACTCCGTTGGTACGTCTAGAGCCCACCCATGCTTCGGCACCTGAGCCTCAAGGATTTCGTCATCGTCCCTGCGCTGGAGCTCGACTTCGAGCCCGGCTTCGCCGTGCTGACCGGCGAGACCGGTGCGGGCAAGTCCATCTTGATCGACGCGCTTCAACTGGCCCTGGGCGGCCGGGGCGACGCGGGCGTGGTGCGGGAGGGCGCGGCCAAGGCCGAGATTTGCGCCGAGTTCGACACACCGGCCCACCTGCGCGCCTGGTTAGATGAAGCCGGCTTTGATGCCGACGACACCTTGCTGCTGCGCCGCGTGATCGACACCACCGGCAAGAGCCGCACCTGGATCAACGGCGGCGCCGCCACGCTCACCCAGCTGCGCGAACTGGCCGACCACCTGCTCGACATCCACGGCCAGCACGCCTGGCAGGGCCTCACCCGGCCCGCCGCCGTGCGCGAACTGCTGGACGGCTTTGCCGGCCTGGACCCTGCCCCGCTGGCCCGCGCCCACGCCGCCTGGAAGCAGGCGGCCGAGGCGCTGCAAAAGGCCCAGGGCCAGCAAGCCGACGCCCAGCGCGAACGCGAGCGGCTGGCCTGGCAAATCGGCGAGCTGGATGGCCTGGCGCCCGCTGAGGGCGAGTGGGACGAGCTGAACGCCGAGCACGGCCGCCTGGCCCACGGCCAGGCCCTGGTGGACGCCGCCAAACAGGCGCTCGACGCGCTGGACGAGGCTGAGCCCAGTGCGCAGTCCCTCGCCGGCAGCGCACTCGATGCGCTGGAGCGCGTGCTGGACCACGACACCCGCCTGCTGCCTGCCGTGCAGGCCCTGCGCGACGTGCAGGCCCAGTTGCAGGACGCCAGCCACACGCTGTCGGCCTACCTGCACAAGGCCGACCTCGACCCCGCCCGCCTGGCCGAGCTGGACGAGCGCGTGTCTGCCTGGATGACGCTGGCCCGCCGCTACCGCCGCCAGCCGCAGGAACTGCCGGCCCTGCTCGCTCAATGGCGTGCCGAGCTGGCCGCGCTGGACGCTGCCTGCGACCCCGCCCAGCTCCAAGCTGCGCTGGACGCCGCACGCGCTGCCTTCGACGCACAAGCTCAAGCCGCCAGTCGCGCCCGCAGGAAGGCCGCGCCGCAGCTCGCCTCGGCCGTCACGGCCGCGATGCAGCAGCTGGGCATGGCCGGGGGCCAGTTCGACATCGCCCTGAACGCGACCGACGGCCCGCAGAGTTTTGGCGTCGAATCCGCCGAGTTCCTGGTGGCCGGCCACGCGGGCAGCACGCCGCGGCCGCTGGCCAAGGTGGCCTCGGGCGGCGAGTTGTCGCGCATCGCGCTGGCCATTGCCGTGACCGCCAGCCAGGCGGCCACGGGCAACGCGCCGGGCACGCTGATCTTTGACGAAATCGATGTGGGCATCGGTGGCGCCGTGGCCGAGACCGTGGGCCGGCTGATGAAGCAGCTGGGGCACACGGCCAGCGGCCAGCGCCAGGTGTTGGCCGTCACCCACCTGCCGCAGGTGGCCGCCTGCGCTGACCGGCATCTGGTGGTGGCCAAGTCGCTGCAAGGCAGCAGCACGGTCAGCTCCGTCAGCCCCGTGGCCGGTGAAGCCCGTGTGGCGGAGATCGCCCGCATGCTGGGCGGCGAGCGCCTGTCCTCCACCAGCCTGGCGCACGCCCAGGAGATGCTGGACGCATCCACCACCCACGCACCCCAATCCCGCAAGGCCAAATCATGACCCTGCACCTCGATCCGCACGGCGACGTCGTGCTGCTGACCGGCATGTCCGGCGGCGGCAAGTCGGTGGCCATGCATGCGCTGGAAGACGCGGGCTACTTCTGCGTGGACAACCTGCCGGCCGAGCTGCTGCTGGATTTCCTGCGGCTGGAGCAGCAGCGCGGCGAGCGGCGCGTGGCCATTGCCGTGGACGTGCGCTCGGCCAGTTCGCTGCCCCTGTTGCTGCCCCTGCTGAAGGAGCTGCGCGCCCAGGGCGTGGCCGTTCGCTCCTTGTTCCTGGACGCGAGCAACGACGCGCTGATGCGCCGCTTCTCCGAGACCCGCCGCCCCCACCCGCTGCGCGAAGACCGCGACGCCGAGCGCACCACCGCCTTCGGCGCGCTGGACCAAACCGCCGACGAAAGCCACCGCCTGCTGCTGGATGCCATTCGGCTCGAGCGCGAGCTGCTGGGCGGTCTGAAGGCAGAGTCCACGGTCATCGACACCAGCCAGTTGCGCCCCGCCCAATTGCGCGCCTGGCTGGCCGACCTGGTGGGCCCCAACGCCGGCGCCAAGCTCACGCTGGTGTTCGAGAGCTTTGCCTTCAAGCATGGCGTGCCCAGCGATGCGGACTTCGTTTTCGACGTGCGGGTGCTGCCCAACCCCTACTACGACCGCGAGCTGCGCCCGCTCACCGGCCGCGACGCCCCCGTGGCCGCCTACCTGGCAGCCCAGCCCGAGGTGGGCTTGATGATGGGCCAGATCGCCGGCTTCCTCACCCGCTGGCTGCCCAACTTCGCGGCCGACCAGCGCAGCTACCTCACCGTGGCCATTGGCTGCACCGGCGGCCAGCACCGTTCGGTCTACCTGGTGGAGATGCTGGCACGCCAGTTCGGCCACCACAGCCACGTGCTCAAGCGGCACCGCGAATTGGATGCGCGCTGATTGATTCAGAACAATTGTTCTAGACATTCCGTTCTAGAACAATTATTCTGAACGCATGCCGTCCGCGCCCCCCACCAAGCCCACCGCCGCCGAGCTGGACCTGCTGCAGGTGCTGTGGCGCCTGGGCCCGGCCGATGCCAAGGCCGTGCACGAAGCCCTGCTGCCTGAGCGCCCCGACGCCACCTACGCCACCGTGCTGCGCCAGCTGCAGGTGATGCACGGCAAGGGCCTGCTGGGCCGTGACGAGACGCAGCGCCCCCACCTCTACGCGCCGCTGCATGAGCAGGACAAGCTGCAGCAGTCCCTCGTCAAGGACTTCATCGCCAAGGCCTTTGCCGGCTCGGGCAAGGCCCTGGTGCTGGCTGCGCTGCAGGGGCACGTGAGCGCCAAGGAGCGGGCCGAGATCCGGCGGCTGCTGGCCAAGCGAGGAGACGACGCATGAGCGCGGCGCCAGGCAGCCCCAAGCGAGCTCGCTCCCTCTTGGCGGGACAGCGCGCAGCGCGCAGGGTGCACCCATGAGGCTCGACGCCATCATGATGACCTGGGGCCTGGCCCTGGTGAACTTCGTCTGGCAGGGCGCCATCGTGGGTGCAACTGCCGGTCTGCTGCTGGGGTTGCTGCGCGGCGCATCGGCCCGCTGGCGCTACGCCGTGCATCACCTGC
>JBBIVU010000241.1:0-5160 GCA_037439585.1 Roseateles sp.
GCCGCGCCACGGGGCAGGGCAGAGAGCAGTTCCATGCCCTTCAGCACACGGCCCACCACGGTGATGTTGAGGTCCAGCCCGCGTGGAGCCTGGCCGATGACGGCGTAGAGCTCGGTGCCGTTGCTGGAGTCCACCGCGTCGCTGCGCCCGGCGCCGACCATGCCGTAACAGTGGGCCAGCCAGGCCTTGCCCGTCTTGGGGTCAGCGTCCACCGGGAAGCCTTCGGCAAAGCCTGTGCGTGGCGCCCAACCGTCCACGTCGGGCAGGCGCGCGAAGCCGGCAGCCTTGCCGATGGCATCGATGGGCACCGAGAACTCTGCAGGCAGCCGGGGCGACGCGCCCGGTGGCAGGGCCTTGGCCTTGGTGGCGTCTTCGCCGTCGGGGTCTCCCCACTGGGTGACGAAATTGTCCTGAACGCGCAGGATGGCCAAGCCGTCCCAGTAGCCGCCACGGGCCAGTGCGCGGATGTTGGTTGCATGAGCCGGGGCGAAGCGCGGTGCCAGTTCGATGAGCACCTGGCCTGCGGCCAGTTCCATGACCAGGGTGTTGTCCGGGTCCAGCGCGCGCCAGTCGCTCGCAGGCGACGCGGCCAGGATCTCCTGCGCCGTCTTCTTCTTGGCGGGTGCCTTGTGCGGGGCGGCTCCGGCGGAGGACAGCAAGCCGGCGAGTGCCAGCGTCGTCAAGGCAGTGGCGGTGTTTTTCATGGGTGCGGAGCTTAAACGGCGCCGCAGCCGGTTCAGCCCCGGTGGAGTCGCGCGAGAACGGCCTGCCACTCCGCAGCCGTGACGGGTGTGATGGACAGGCGGCTGCCTTTTTGCAGCACCCGCATGCCCGCCAGCTCAGGCGCGTCGCGCATTTCCTTCAGACTCAACAGCCGGGTGGTCTCGCGCCAGCGCACGTCGACGTGCAGCCATCGGGGGGTGTTCGCCGGCGACTTGGGGTCGAAATAGGGGCTGGTCGCGTCGAACTGCGTGGCGTCCGGGTAGGCGGCGCTGCAGACCTCGGCGAGGCCGGCAATGCCAGGTTCAGGGCATGAGGAGTGATAGAACAAGACACCATCACCGATGCGCATCTCGTCGCGCATGAAATTGCGCGCTTGGTAGTTGCGAACGCCCGTCCAGGGCAGCGTTCCGGCGCGTTGCAGGTCGAGGATGGAGGCCTCGTCGGGCTCGGACTTCATCAGCCAATAGTTCATGGGCCGATGCTAAAGGAGGGTGTCCACCGCAGGTCCTGGGGGCCGAGATCCTGAACACCCTGGGGTATACAGGTGGGCGAGGTCAGCCGGACTTCGGGTTCATCTGACGCGAGACGCTCACGCCCGTCCGGCATTTTCCAAGCCCTTGCTCATAGAGCATCGGATGAAGGAAATAAAAGCCCCGGGGATCGCGATGGACAGTACGGATTCTATGCGTCCGTGCCAGGTGCCTTGCGCATCGCAGGGCTTTCTCCATGCCCCGGAAGCAGGCGCATGGGCGCGTGCTGTCCCGCGGGGGTCAGAGCAGTTGCCCGTCGTGCTCCAGCGCATCGTCCAGGCGCTTCACCAGGGCGTCCAGCTCCGGTGTCGGCACGTGTGCGGCAGGCACGGGCTCGCGCGGTGCCTCGGCCAGTTGATAGGCAAGGTTGAGCGCAGCCAGCACGGCGATGCGCTCGCGCGCCTTCACCTTGCCGCCGTCGCGGATGGCGCTCATCTCGCGGTCCACCTGGGCGACGGCTGCTGTCAGTGCGGCCTCGCCGCCGTCCGGGCATCCGAGCAGGTAGCTCTGGCCCATGATGGTCACTTCCATCTGCTTCATGGCTGCTCCTCCTTGGGTGTTTCGGCGGGCAGGCGCTCCAGCAGCGCATCGACGCGCGCGCGGGCTGCATTCAGGCGCGAGCGCAGGCTGTCTCGCTCCTGCGTGACGGCGGTGAGCTGCACCTGCAGCAGCAGGTTGGTGCGCAGGATTTCGTCGTGCCGCACGAGCAGGCGCTCCACGCGGTCGGTCAGGTCGGTCAGGCTGGCCATGGATGGGCTCGGGATCAGGCGGAGCCCGATTTTAAGAGGTGGCCCGTGTCGCATTCGGCGACAACGGCACAAACGTTGCAAAGCGGCTTGCGCGCCTGGCAAACGTAGCGGCCGTGCAGGATGAGCCAGTGGTGCGCATCGACCCTGAAGGCCTCTGGCACGCGCTTCAGCAGGCCCAGTTCGACCGCCAGTGGCGTCTTGCCCGGTGCCAGGCCGGTGCGGTTGCTGACGCGGAAGATGTGCGTGTCCACGGCCATGGTCGGCTCGCCGAAGGCCACGTTCAGCACGACATTGGCCGTCTTGCGACCCACACCGGGCAGGGCCTCCAGCGCCTCGCGCGAGCGCGGCACCTCGCCGCCGTGCTGGTCAAGCAGGATCTGGCAGGTCTGCAGCAGGTGCTTGGCCTTGCTGCGGTACAGGCCGATGGTCTTGATGTGGCGCTCCAGCCCCTCGGTGCCAAGGGCCAGGATCTGTGCCGGTGTGTTGGCGACGGCGAACAGGCGTCGGGTGGCCTTGTTGACGCCCACGTCGGTGGCCTGGGCCGAGAGCAGCACCGCCGTCAGCAGCTCGAAGACACTGGAGAACTCCAGTTCCGTTTGTGGCGCCGGATTGGCGGTTTGGAGGGTGGCGAAGAAGCGGTTGATCTGCGCGGCGTTCATGCCGGCATTGTCAGCCGCGTTTGGCGCGCGCCCGGGCCAGCGCAGCTTCGATGACCGCGCGCTTGCGGTCGAGCTGTTCAGGGTCGGTGATGACCGAGGCCGCCGGCAGGTCGGCCAGCTTGGCCTCGGCCTTGGCGATGAGGCGGGCCTCGTTCTCCTCCACCTCCCGGTGGCGGCGGAACTGGCGGAAGGCGTAGCGCTCGCGGGCCTCGTCGGCCTGTGGGGCACTCCAGGCGGCCCAACCCGTGGTGGTGGTCACCTCGGGCATGGAGATGCAGTCCACCGGGCAGGCCGGCACGCACAGCTCGCACCCCGTGCACTGGGCCGTGACGACGACGTGCATGGCCTTGGGCGCACCGACGATGCAGTCCGCCGGGCAGGCCTTGATGCACAGCGTGCAGCCGATGCACCAGGCTTCGTCGATGACGGCCACACCGCGTGTGGCCTCGACGCCGTTGGCCGGGTTCAGCGCCAGCACCGGGCGCCCAGTGAGAGCCGCAAGCCGCGCCACGCCCTCAGCGCCGCCGGGCGGGCATTGGTTGATTTCGGCCTCACCCGCCGCGATGGCGTCGGCGTAGCTGCGGCAGTCCGGGTAGCCGCAGCGGGTGCATTGGGTCTGTGGCAGCGCGGCGTCGATCTGGGCCGCGAGGCTCACGCTTTGCCGCGGGCGCCGGCCGAGCGGGTGCGCTTGGCGGCGGGCTTGGCCGTGGCCTTGACGGGCACGGCCTTGGCGGTGTCCTTCAGCGGCGCGGCTTCGTACTTGGCGATGAAATCGCGCACCTGCGGGTAGACCTTCTCGCGCCAGCGGCGGCCCGAGAAGATGCCGTAGTGGCCGGCGCCGATGGCGTCGTAGTGGTACTGGTGCTGTTTGGCCACGCCGGCGCACAGGTCGTGGGCGGCCTTGGTCTGGCCGGCGCCGGAGATGTCGTCGAGCTCGCCTTCCACGGTCAGCAAGGCGGTGGTGGTGATGTCCTGCGGGCGAACGAACGCGCCGTCCACCTGCCACGTGCCGTTGACGAGGGCGAAGTCCTGGAACACCGTCTTGATGGTGTCCAGGTAGTACTCGGCCGGCATGTCCAGCACGGCGTTGTATTCGTCGTAGAAGCGGCGGTGGGCCTCGGCGCTGTCGCCGTCGCCACGCACCAGGTCGAGGAAGTAGTCGTAGTGCGAGGTGAGGTGGCGGTCCGGGTTCATCGCGACGAAGCCGGTGTGCTGCAGGAAGCCCGGGTACACCGCACGGCCGGCGCCGGGGAAGTTGGTCGGCACGCGGTAGATGACGTTGGTCTCGAACCAGCTGAAGCTGCGGTTCATGGCCAGGTTGTTGACGGCCGTGGGGCTCTTGCGGGCGTCAATGGGGCCGCCCATCATGGTCATGCTGCGCGGCGTGGGCTCGCCGGCGGAGGCCATCAGCGAGATGGCGGCCAGCACGGGCACAGTGGGTTGGCAGACGGACATCACGTGGCAGTCGGCGCCGCCCACGTGGCGGATGAACTCCTGCACGTACTTGATGTAGTCGTCCAGGTGGAAGGGGCCGACATCCAGCGGCACCATGCGGGCGTCGGTCCAGTCGGTGATGTAAACCTTGTGGTCCTTCAGCAACTGCTTGACCGTCTCGCGCAGCAGCGTGCTGTGGTGGCCGGACAGCGGCGCCACGACCAGCACCGTGGGCTGGTCCTTCATCTTGGCCAACACATTCAGGTCGTCCGTGTAGCGCTTGAAGCGCAGCAGGCGGCAGAACGGCTTTTCCAGCGGCACCAGTTCCTGCACCGCGACGTCCGTGCCGTCGACCTCGACCGAACGGATGTCGAACTCGGGTTTCTCGTAGTCCTTGGCCAGGCGGTGGGCCAGATCCAGGCCGGCCGACAGGCGCTGCGCCATCGGCGTGTGCGCGAACGGCGAGAGCGGGTGGCTGTAGAGCTTGGCAGAGGCTGCCGCAAACTCCGAGAAGGGGCTGAGCAGGGCGCGTTGGGTTTCGAAGAGCTGATACAGCATGGCAAACCTTGAATTAGGGGCCTGGGGATGCGGCGATGGTGCCAGAAAACGGTTTCACCGTTGTGCACTGCAGCATGGATTGGCGGTCAAACCGCCAATCCTGCGCATTTCCAGCGGGGCTCAGCCCTGGATGACGGCCGCCATGCCAGCCGCCACGGTGGGCAGGTTGCCCTCGTTCAGCGCGGCCACGCAGATGCGGCCGGAGTCCACGCCGTACACGCCGAACTCGCTGCGCAGGCGCTGCATCTGGGTGGCTGTCAGACCGGAGTAGCTGAACATGCCGAGCTGCTCGGTGACGAAGGACAGGTCTTGCGTGACGCCAGCCGCCTTCAGCGCGCTCACCAGCGCCGAGCGCATGGCCTTGATGCGCACACGCATGCCCGCCAGTTCCTCTTCCCACATCGCGCGCAGCTTGTCGTCGGACAGCACGGCGGCCACCACCTGGGCACCATGTGTCGGCGGGTTGGAGTAGTTGGTGCGGATCATGATCTTGAGCTGCGACAGCAC